>NZ_CP129238.1:3644596-3955745 GCF_030413595.1 Planococcus liqunii
TCGGTTTTGTCGAGCAGTTTCTAATCAGGCTGAATGCCGTCCAGGTCGTCTGCGGCAGCGATTTCCACTACGGCGCCCGCGGAAGCGGCAATACCGAGACGCTGGCTGCGCAAGGCGCAGGGCATTTCGATGTTTCGGTCGTTGAACTGCTGGAATTCGGCGGCGAGAAAATCAGCTCCACCCGCATCCGGCAGGCTTTGGCGCAAGGGAATATTTCCATCGTGCGAAAACTGCTCGGGAAATTCTATTCGGTCAACTGGTGCCCGAAAAACGGCCTGCTGCCGTTCTACTCCCTGCCGGCACCCGGGAAATACGAAGTGAAGCTGCACCATGCCGATGAAACCGTGTCGTGCAAAGCGCAGGTCCTGAACGACAAAGAAGCGAAGTTCACCCATGATTTCAAGCAATGGAGCCAGGCTGTCCGGATTGAATGGATCCGGTCGATCGGCAACCATTAGAAACGAAAAGGAAGAGACACCGCCAGCGTGCGGCGTGCCTCTTCCTTTTCTTGTGTCTATTCTTATGATTTCCTCATAATCAGCTGACGCAGTTTCAAGTTCTCCCCGAAGTGCAGGATGCCTTTCGGGTAGACTTTGGCTGCAAAATAGCCGAATGCAAATGTGGTCAGGACCAGCAGCCCGATGGACAGGCTAATTTCCGCAAATGATGCTGCGTCTTTCATGATCAGGATGATCATATTGAATGGCGATGTAAACGGGAAGATTGCCATGAACTTCGACAGCGCAGAAGTCGGGTCATCGATCACAAACAGGATGCCGGAAAAAGCGCTGACCATCAACAGGATGGAAATCGGCATTGTGGTGCCGTTGAGTTCTTCGGGACGGCTCACCATCGAACCGAATACCGCATACAGGGAAGCATATAAGAGATATCCCAGCAAGAAGAAGATAAAGAAGTACACGCAGTGCTCGGCGGTCAGAGCCGACAGATTCAATTCAAAATTCCCCAGGCTCTGGGCGGGTTCCACGATTCCCGATTTCAAATACAGCGCGACCGATCCGAAGAAAGCCGCAAACTGCACAAGGCTCGCCAGCGCAATGCCGAAGATTTTCCCGAAGATCATCGCCAGCGGGTTCACTTTTGTCACCATCACTTCCATGACGCGCGACGCTTTTTCCGAGGCGACGCCGGTGGCAATGGTGGTGCCGTACATCATGACCGCCATCAAGATGAACATCAGCATCAAGTAAATCACAAAGATCGAAACTTCGTTCTCTGAAGTGAAAGATTCTTTTTCCATGGCGACCGGAACGAACAGGGCCTGCTGATCAGCCGCCGATATGCCGTTGCTGTCGGCAATCCGCTGCGTATTTTTTGCTTGCAGATACTGCGACAGCGACGAATTCAAGACGACGTCGTTGTTTTTGGAGAAGTAGGTGACGGAATAATTGCTTTCGCCTTTATCGATGATGTACAAGCCGGCAATTTTGCCTTCCTGGGCATCTTCCTTCAGCGAACTTATCTGGCTGTCCGTTCCTTCTTTCCATTCCCAGTCAGCCAATTGCCCTTCCAGTTCTGCCAACTGGATCTCCGGCGTATTGGAGATGACCGCCACTTCCTCTTTCGCGTCTGCAAAATTCTCGAGCAGGCTCGGAAGCGAAATGGCGAAGATGGAAATCAGGATCAAAGCCAAAGTTGTCGTCAGGTACGACTTCGATGTCACTCTTTCCCGAAATGATTGCTTGAAGACCAAATAGAAGTTTCTCATCATCAATCCCCTGCCTTTTCAATGAATATTTGGTTGAGCGACGGGTCAGCGATGCCGATTTTCCGGATCGCCACCAAACTTTTCAGCTTCTCGATGAGGTGCAGCCCCTGTTCCATGGAACTGACCTGCAATTGATATTCTTTTCCTTTTTTCACGAAATCCGTTTGCAGCCCCGCCAGATGCTCTTCCAAAGGCTGCGAGGATTCAATGTTCACATACTTGAAGCCATACCGGGTTTTGATGTCTGAAATCGCGCCCGACAGCACCACTTCGCCGTGCTTCATCAAATACACGCGGTCGCAGAACGATTCCACACTTTCCATCCGGTGGCTCGAAAAGATCAGCGTTTTCTTCAGCCGGATCAGGTCTTCGATCACGCCTTCGAGCATCTGTGCATTGACCGGATCCAAACCGCTGAACGGCTCATCCAAAATGACCAGGTCCGGGTCGTGCATCAGCGCCGCGATCAATTGGATTTTTTGCTGGTTTCCTTTTGATAAATCTCCGGTATCTTTTTTGAGGTACTCGCTGATCCCCAGGCGCTCGATCCATTTCAGGGCTTCCTGTTTAGCAGCACGCTTGCTCATGCCTTCCAATTGGCCGAAATACACCAATTGGTCGAGCATGTTCATCTTCGGATACAGCCCTCGTTCCTCTGGCAGATAGCCGAGTTTCACTTCTTTGCGCGAGAACGGACGGCCTCCCCATTGGATGCTGCCGCTTTCCTGCTGCAATAACCCGAGAATCATCCGGATCGTCGTGGTTTTTCCTGCTCCGTTTCTTCCCAGCAGCCCCACGGCTTCGCCTTGGTTGACCGATAAAGACAAGTTCTTTACCGCGTGGTAAGGTCCGAAATGCTTGTTTAAATCGTTGATCGTCAGGTTCATCCTAATCTCCCTCTCTTTAGAAAAATGCTTTATACACGACAATGACCAGCACACCCGCCAGCACACACAATCCGTATTGCCATAGCTTGTTCATCCAAATCATCTCCTTAGTCTGTAATCCATTGAATGGCCGTTTCTTTTGAATCCACTTGCCTGTTCTCAAAGACAATGGCCAGTTCTCCGTGCAGCAGAACCGCCTTTTCGTAGCTTTTAATCACTTCTTGGGCATTCTTTTCATGCAAGAGGCCCAATCGATATCTTTTTTCTTTTGCCAGATCCGGGCCGACTTCCCCTGTTTTTTTAAAGTAATTGTGATCAAAATCCAGTTCAAACCGGCCCGGCTGGCTGATGCCTTCCACTGCTTGATGGTCCAGGATGACAATTGCGGGTTTTGGAAAATTAGGCACTTGAGAAAAAGCGCGGAAGCAGATTTGGGCTAGCGTATTCACGTGGATCAGCGGCTGGCTGCCGGCTGCAAGCCAGTCCTCTTCCGCGTTTTTGTAAATCGTAAACGGGTAAGCAATTTCCATTTTGTCCTCTCCTTTCTCAATTTCATTCCAGATTATGAATAAATTAAATTTTTTGGGTAAAAAAACTCGTTTAAATACAAGTTTTTATACGAAATAAAAGAGCTAATTTTACTAATTATTTTCAACTAAGCTTCCATCTTATGATGAATACAAGAAAAAATACTTAACAAAAGGGGATTAATACTAATGAAAAAATTACTTGTTTCTCTTACAATCGTCGCTTCTCTTGCTGCTGCCACTGATTATTCTGCAGCAAATGAACAACACACCGAATTTTCTAAGGAAACTAACGCAGGCAACATCCAGGATATTATTAACCCGCTTCACCGAGAAACAGATTTCTCTTGAGAAATATTTTTATTAGGAAGTCATTCAGTTAAATTGCTGAATGACTTCTTTTATTTACAATACTTTTTGGTAAATCGGGTCGAATAAGCCTTTGATTTTGTCCTGCTCATAAAAATGAGCTAAATATTCGCTTGAAGCACCTTCTACTCCCATCATTTCTTCGTTGGATAGTTCAACTAAATGATGATCCGTTTTCAGTGAAGTTTCTTTCTTCCGCAAAAAACCAAGTAAATTACTCTTCATCATTACTGCCTCCTTTTATTTCTTTATTTATTTAATCAAGGTAAGGGAGTTATAGGCATTGACGATTCCTGCGCCAAATTTCTTTTTATCGCTCTTTACAGCGCCTTTTTCGAGAATTTTTTTAACTTCCTGGACTTTAGGTTTTTTTCCGTGCACTTCTTCGTATTCAGCAATTACAAGGGCAGCTGTTGCCGAAACTTTAGGCGCCGCTAAAGAAGTACCGGTCATGAATTCATAGCCTTTTTCAAATCCGGCATACTCGCTTGTTATCGACTGCATCAAATTAGTCGGATAAGTCGTAAGGGTCATGTGCCGTACATCGTAGAGCCCCTGATCGGCAAGAGGGCCGTAATCCCCTCCTGGTGCGCCAATTGATACATTCTTTCCGTAGTTAGAGTAAAAAGTTAACGCATTGCCTTTGTTGGTTGCAGCTACTGTAAACACATCCTCTAACCCCCCAGGCATGTGCAGCTGAGCGTCTTCCGAGAACCCCCGGGCAGCTGCCAGTTTTTTCGCGTTGAAAATATCGAATCCGGCACTTTCCGTACCCGAAGATGCAACGACAAAGCTATTTTCTTTTTCTGCATATTTCAATGCACGTTTGTATGCCGCATAAACAGCTTTTTCGTCTTTATTCTTTAAGGATTTGTAAACACCTAAACTTAAGTTAATCACGTCCATATCATCGTTCGCTGCCGCTACAATCGCTTCAATAACGTCGCTTGAATCGGCATTTCCCGTGTGGAACACTTTATAGGGGACTATTCCGATTTCCGGGGCAATCCCTTTTATATGGCCGTTGGCAGCAATTGAACCTGCTACCATCGTGCCATGCCCCATATAATCCTGCGTATCTGCCACTCCATCAACCAAGGATCGGCCCTTCGAAACAATATTCGCTTTTAAATCCGAATGATTGAAATCCAGTCCACTGTCTACAATCCCAACTTTCACGCCGTGGTTCCCGCTTTCTATATCGCGGCTTGCTCCATTTTGAGTGACGAGATCAATATCCCATAGCCATCTTGTATAAGTGGAATCTGCTTCGCTCTTCAGGTTTTGAGGAGCGGAAGCCAGCGGCATTAAAGTTGAAACAGGCGGCATACTGCTTGGCCGGACATCCCCTGCTTTAACGGTCTGGTCTTCTCCTACTTCTGTAATCAGCGTTCCGAACTCATTTTGAACATGCTTCTTAACCTTATTGTTTTGAGCGGGACCGGAAGCTTTTACTGTCAAGGTTTCAATTTCCTGGATCGCATTGATTGAGGCCCCGGGATCAATCCCTTGGATATCTTCAGCAATCATCCGTAAATTCGTACCTTCTTGAAACAGATAAATCATTTTCGATTCATCTTCTACCGCTTGAACAGGTAATTTAGGGAATCCGGCAGCCTGGGCAGAAGGTGTTAAACAACTCATGCTTACACTTAAAGCCAGAATTCCCGCTAGTGTTTTTGGCAGTTTATGCTGAACGTTCATTTTTCAACTCTCCTATCAAAGTTTGAGCTTTACACAGATTGTAGTAATATCCTTTTTCTTTCGTTAATTCTTCGTGATTGCCGATTTCCACGATTTGGCCGTTATCCATAACGATGATTTTGTCTGCATTTTGAACTGTACTTAACCTGTGGGCAATGACAACCCGTGTGCATGACATATAGTTGAGCTCACGATCGATAACACTTTCTGATAAGGTGTCTAATGCGCTGGTCGCTTCATCCAGGATCAGAATCGGCGGATTGGCGACCAATCCCCGTGCAATCAATAGGCGCTGCCTTTGGCCACCGGAAAAGTTCGCTCCGAACTCAGAAACCGTTGTGTCAAAGTTCAAGGGCAAATCCATGATTTCTTTGTAAATATTGGCTTTTTGGGCGGCCACAATTATATTTTCCTTTTCAACGAGGGTTCTTTGCGCTCGAATGTTTTCAGCGATTGTCTTATTAAAGAGCCGGGCTTCCTGAAATACAACGCCCATGGATTTACGCAAAGCTGCAATATTCATCATGGTGCTTTCTTTTCCATCAAATTTAATCTTTCCTGTTGTAGGGGTATAGAGCCCTAACAGCAATTTAACAACCGTGCTTTTTCCGGATCCGGAAGATCCGACAATCGCCACTTTTTCTCCCGCTGATATTTTAAATGAGACATCTTTGATGGCCATTTCACTAAAGTGATTATGCCGGAAAAATACATTTTCAAATTCAATGTCTCCTTTTAAGACAGGGTTTTGAATTTTCAATGCTTCGTTTTTCTGATCCTCAATTTCTGATTTAGCTTGCATGACGTCATATAGGCGCTGGAGATAGGATCCTAAATAAGTTAACTCGCCGTATCCATTGCCAATAGAGATAATGGGTGTAATGAAAGCCATTGCTAAAGCATTAAAGCCCAGCACAGTACCTAAGGTCATCGTTCCTGCAAGAATGGCGGAACTGCTATACCACAGAAGAAAAACAGGAAGGATGAACTGGACAGAAGAAGCGACCGTATTAATGGACGCTACCCAGATCGAGCGTTTTTCTGCTGTTTTCAATTGACTGTGGAAAAGGCCTTTCCATTCAGAAAACACCATGTTCTCCAGGCCCATCACTTTAATATCACTGATTCCATTGATGCTTTCCGATAGGATTCTCTGCACTTTTGATTGGGCTGAAACATCCTGATCCGATAATTTCCTCGAAACTTTTGTACTGGCCACCAATAAGGCAAACACTGTAATCCCGATTAAAAGCACCGTTGTCGTCATTTGGATTGAATATTGAAACATGATCGCTAAATACGTGAAGACCAAAATACCATCTATCAAAAAAGAAATAACCTTTGTGGATAGGATTTGCCTGATGTATACATTGGAATTAGCGCGAAACAGCAATTCACCTACCGAACGATTTTCAAAGAAGTTATAAGGCAAAGTCAGCAGTTTTCCGATAAACGTTTCCATCAGTGATTTGTCGATGCTGGTCTGAAGTTTAGCAACCAGGAAACCTCTGAACCATGAAAGAATTTGAAAACTGATAAATAGCACGAACAAGCCAATCCCGATCGAACTCATCGCATCGCCATTTTTTGGCACAATGATATTATCCGTGATCCAAGTAGTCATCCATGGCACCACAAGGGTGAAAAGCTGCAAAACCAAAGAGCCAAACAGAATCAAGAAAATCAATTTCGGTTTTTTCAGTGCAAAAGACAAAAAGAATTTAACATGCGAAGGTCCCTTGCTTTTAACAAACCCTTCGGTTGGCGTTAAACAAAGGGCAAAGCCTGTATATTTTTCATCGAACTCTTCATGGCGGATTTTCCTTCTGCCTAAAGCTGGATCCACTACGACAACATGTTTTTTTGAAATGGATTCCAGCACAACGTAATGTTTGTTTTCCCAGTGGATGATTGCCGGAAGAGCCATGTCCATAAGGGCTTCTTTTGCAGCTTTAAACCCTTTCACGTCTAAATCGTAATGCTTTCCGATAAGCATCAGCTGATACAAAGAAGTTCCGCCTTTAGGCACCCCGAAATTTTCTCGTAATTCAGCCAGCGAAACGTATTTCCCGTGGAACGCAAATACCATGGCCAGGCTTGCAAGCCCGCACTCACTGTGTTCCATTTGTTCAATGAAGGGTACTTTACTAGCCATATATCCCTCCCCTTTCTAAATTTGAACTTCTTTAAAATGACTTATTGTATAAAAGGGAGGCCTCGAATTTTGATCCATAGAACGCTCTTCTTGGGCATGAAGCCAGCCGAAATAATAAACACCGATTCCAATTTCAACCCGGGAAGTAATCTCCCACTTTTCTTTAATGTTAAAAATCAATTCCCCTACTCTTCTGCGGCTGATAAATAGCAGCTTTGCTATCTCCACATCCTTTTTTCCTTTAGCGACTAAGACAGCAACTTCACGTTCTCTGTTACTTAATTGCTTGATCTCCATCCGATTATGTCCCCCCATTAATAAGTGAATTTATTTGTTAAGTTAACTATAAAGAAAGGGGATAGGTGAATAGAATAGGTAAAAAAATAGTAAGTACACTGCGAAAAAAAGTGCTATAAAACCAAGCTCTTTAACCAAATTCCCTTTATATGGAATTTTTAGAGAGAATCTAAGCACCTTTGGAATCTTTCTTCCATATAAAAAGCAATTCAATCAATAGGGATGATGGACGGATCCCCCTCGACTGAACTGCTCTTTATACTCTTTCAATTATTTAACCCAATAATAAGACTGGGGGTACCTCTTTCGGATTCGACAGCCTTAATAACTGCAGGCCGATTCCAGCCAGGCCGGTAAATAAGCTGGGCTGGATAAACCCGTGCGGACCATCTACTTGATAATAGCCGCGTGCTTCTTTTTGCAGCACGTGATTGTATCCTCTTCGTTTCGCTTCTTCTAAAAAACCGGATTCTCGGAAGTGGCTTGCTGCTTGCAAAAACAGCTCCGTATCTCCAAAGTTTCCATGGCATAAAGAGTCCGAACGCTTATAGCCGTGCTTCCGAAGATTTTGAATCGCTTGGTTTATCTCCCTCTTCGCTGATGGATCGGCTGTGTATTCAGACATCACAATCCTGCTCAACCCAATTCCCATAGAGCCATGGCACCACTGATGGACATACTGATCTTCAGTACTGCGGTTATCCTTCCACGCCCCTTTTCCAACATCAAAAAGCGATTGATCAAAACGCAGCGCTTTTTCGGCGGTTTCTTGGTACGGCTGTTTTCCGGTCAAGCGGGATAGCCTAAAGAGGCTTTGGGCTATTCCGCTTGTGCCGTGTGAAAAGCCGCCTAAATAATTGCCGGATTCCCCGGATGCCCAAGCTGCTTGATCAGGAGCTGGAGCATGGCGGTTTGCCAATAAATGATCTCCGTACAGTTCAGCTATTTCCAGATACTCACGGTCACTTGTCCATTCATAGGCATTCATTAACAAATGACAAATGCCTGCAGCTCCGCCAAGGAAATCAAAAGCTTCGTCCTTTTGGACGTTTTGCTTCAACTTTTGTTTAATTTCTTCGATTTTCCAATCGTATTCGTTGCTGCCGAAGTTTTTATGGAAATGCAATATTGGATATAGCAGAGAAGCGGATCCGGTGAACGAAGAAACCAATCCCTGGTTTTCCACCATTGGTGCTGCCGCTGACTTCAATGTGGCTTCAGCAGCCAGTTTATAACACTCTTCCCTTGTTTCTTTCCATAAGTATTGGAAAAAGAGTGACATACCGCCAAGGCCATCGTACAGGCCCTGCAAGGCAGGCGCTACGGACCAATTCCCTTCACCCGTTGGCGTCAGGCACAGGAGAGAAGCTTTGTCTTTTTTATTCGAATAGCGGAGCTTATTCAGAATTTCGTCTCCAATCGATTGGGCTTCCTTTACAAACAACCGATTTACGTCATTCGGAACAGGTTTGTCGTTCCACTGTTCTTCCTGTGGGCTCACCTCTTCTTTTTTTGAACCGACAAGCGAAGTTCGGATCCACCCCAGCTGGGTTTGAAGTTCATCCTGATCGTAACTTTGAATGCGATCAACCACTATTTCATAGCCGCTTTGGGTGAAGACATCGTCGATTTTTTCTCCGGTACTTGAATATAAATCTCTTGAATCCACTAGCGAGTTGAAAAAAGGAATGTCGCCCGCCATTAAATCCAAAATTTCATGATGAATGATGCGCTTGTCCTTATAAGGATAGAACCATAAGCGATCGTATAGATTTTCCAAATACAGCGCATCTCTCATATAATCGGGATGGCTGGATTCATTAAGAAAATTGAAGTACTGCTGAGTGGCTCTGGCTACAACACGGATTTTTTCATGCCGAAACGCTTCAATCGGCCCTTTGGCGCTTAGCAGTTCTTCTTTATGGTAAATGAAGAAATTAAAGATATTTTCAAACCCGGTTAAAATATCTTCTAAATAGTCCCCTGCATCGATTCCTTCTCCATTCAACGTAGGAAGATTATTGGCACCTCGGAACCGTTCAGACTGCATCGAAAATTTCATATCATCCGTCATGGAATTTTCAAGCTTTAGCACTTTAAAAGGCAATTCCTGCTCTTTCCCGTTAAGGGCACTCAGATCAATGCCTTTTCCTTCTGCATTCTTAAACATAGCAATAGGAAGCAAGCCGGTTCCCACTACAGAATCAGCTTGTTCATACTTCAAGTCAACTTCGACGGAATCCGGAAAATCCAGTTTCGGACTTTGGTGAAATAAAGTTTCATGGTCAATAATATATGGCGTGTCGCCGCCTGCTATAATATTTTCCAAGTGGAAGTCGGCGCCTTTGATCGAGTGCATCAGCCCCAAGAGAACACCGAACCGTTGGTAATAGTGCTTCACTTCTTGTTGCGTAAGGCAGCTGCTGTACAAGACGCATTCTTCCCATCCATGTGTTCCAAAATCCAGAATTTTATAAGGGGATAAGGTTGGGAATTCAACTCTTTCGGCAATCCAATTCAGCAAGTCGTGATATTTTAATGAGATTGACAGCCCTTTAGGTTTGTAGATGATTGTTTTTCCGTTTTCAAAAACAAATTTCCCCACCGTCTTGCCTTTCTGGTGGGTATCGCCTAGACCAAATTCAATGGAATCCAACACCAGGTTCTCTAGACCAAACGTATGGCTCAACGAGGCGAAATCATTCATATATCTTTCGAAAGTCAGCTTTACATTCTCAAGAAAAAACTCACTCCGCAAAATAAGGATTCTCGTCAGCACCGCATACTCTTCATAAAACTTGATCAATTCAGAGGAATTTAACGCCTTCTCTCTAATGAATGACTGGAATCGTTCTTCAGCTGTCGAACCATAAAGTTCATCTTTCAACTTGGAAATATGCATTTCCAATACAATGGACCTGGACGCCTGGGTGATCAACTGGCTGCCAATCGCAAACATCAGCGTTTCTTTAATCTTCGCGATATTCGCCTGTTGTTGGCCGGAAAGCTTGTTCAACATCACCTCGAGCCGATTGGAGATATACGATAAGAATGGATGAATAAATAAGCCTAAGTCGAGCTGTTCTTTCATTTTTTCTTTTCCTTCAGAAAGATTCAGTCCTTCTATCACAAGATCTAAATTCATCTCTGATTTCAGGAAAGCTGTTAGTTCTCGAATCTCTTTTTCATCTAAGTTTTTTTCGGTCAGGGGTGTAACCATTTCAGCAAATCGTTGTTCGGAAAGGCCCGAGACCGTTAATTTTGATTGGAAAATGTCATCAGAAGCCATTGAAAGGCGTTTTCTCCATTTGCTTACAACTGGAGCAGGATCAATTCCTTTTTCTTTTAAAAAGCGGCTTCTTTCGTAACTAAATAGGGCATGGATATATTCCTTATGATTTGTCTGGGTCAATACTTTCTCCATCTCTTCCACTCCTTTTCAATGATAAATTTGAGAATATATACGAATGATCATAGATATTATCAAATTCATTATTTCTAAAAATAATAGTGGAGGAATGTCCTCCACTATTAAAAGTAATCAGCAATATTTGATGGAGAAGAGCATGCCAGTCGCGAATGCAGCCACACAAGCTGGTGTCGTTTCAGGTGCTACATCTGACGCGCCTTGCACTTCTGCAAGCTCGTCCATAGTCAATTCGTTAAAAGCTTTTCCAGATGGATGAGGCGTCACTTTTTCAACACCATCACGAATTTCCGGGTTTTTCCACGCTTCGATAATTTGTTGTTTAGTCATTTTAATTCCTCCAATTTTTTAGTTTTAATTTGATTAGCAATTTCTCATTGAAAAGATAATAGTTGCGCCAATAGATGCGGCAATGCATAATGGCGTTGTTTCTGCGTTCACATCGGAAGCGCCTTGAATTCCGGCTAACTCTTCACTTGAAAGCTCACTCATTGTTTTGCCTACCGGATTTTCAATTTCTTGATTACGGATTTCAGGATTTTTCAATGCATTTATTTTTTCTTCTCTTGACATGGATGCCATCTCCTCTTTTTTTTATTGTTATGGTCTTGCTATACTCATATTATTACGTGCGGGAATTTTCTAACACTACGCAAAATTGCAAAATATTGTATAATACTTATAAATTGTATAAACTTGTAAATGAAATAACTTCCTAACCACATAACCGGCTGACTAGAAACAAACGGTGGAATTACATTGAAACGAAAAGGGTGAGGGAATGGAAATAGGAGAAAGAATACGTCAGGTCAGAATACATAAAGGGCTCACGCAAACAGAGTTAATTAAGGGGATTTGTTCTAATACATACATAAGCAAAATTGAGAGCGGCAAAGCAAAGCCCTCGTATTCGTTCATTATGAAAATTGCCAAAGTCATGGAAGTAGAACCTGAATTTTTGCTCAACATGGATATAAAAAACATTGAACCGGACATCTATAGGATTTATGAAACTTATATCCAGACGGGAAAAATCGATTCCCAGGACCTTGCCTTGTTAAAACTTCATGCAAGAGAAAGCCACTCAACTTCCACTTTAATCAAAATCTACTATGTTCTAATTTCGCATTACACCAAACACGATATGGAAGAAGCCCATCAATTAGTCGAACAGGCAAATAACATTATTTCATCTGCTTATACCACGGATGAAAACGAAATTTCTTATTACTTCCATTGTCTTTCTAAGTACTTCTATAACAATAAGAATTACCCCGAAGCCTTGCATTACTCAGGCCTTTATGTTGACTCCATACAACATGAAGAAACGTCAGTGCGGTTAGCAAGAGCTTATTTGAACTTGGGAATGGTCCGGGCTAAAATTGACGAAGACTTAGAGCTTGCAAGAACGTATACCAAAAAGTCTTTGCAAATCTTTGAAGATCAGGACTTTAAAGCAGGAATCGGAAATGCTTTAGCCCAATTAGCCATTCAGTACCATCAAAATGCCCAATACGATGAAGCATTGGAAACTCTGGATATGCTTTCGCGTTTCTCAGAAGACTTTAATAAAAGCTATTACGCGCCAATTTTGGCTTATAATTATGGACGAATTTATCAAAAGCAAAAAAAATTCGATCAGGCTATTGAATGTCTGCAAAATAGCGTGGAGTATGACATGAATGCAAATCAAGAAGAAGAAACGATTCATGCCATTAAAGTTCTAAGTGAAATAAGTATTGAAAGAAAGAACTGGGAAGAGGCCAGTGAGTATTTGAAGAAAGGTTTTCATTTAACTGCTTTGTATAAATTGCCTAATGCCCATATTCAACTACTGCACTTGAGGTCCCAAATCTATAAAGCGCGTTTTGATTTTCCTGCCTATGAAAAGGAACTTCAGCAAGCTGTCCAGTTGGCACAAGAAGGATATTACTCGCTGCTCGTCAAAGAAATCAGCATTGAACTGGCCGAACATTATTATGAAGCCCGCGCCTATAAGATGGCGGCCAAATATTATCAAATCGCTCTTCTTCGCTGAATTGCTTCTTGCACAAGGGCATTAAAAAGCCCCCTGAAAGTTAGGCTGAAACCTAATTTCCAGGGGGCTTTTCAGTGTTCTTTTGAACGGGCTCAAATTATGGCCGCTCGTTATTTCGCTGCATCTACCGGGCGGTACTGGTCGGACACGACAAAACCGTCTTCCATCAGCACATATGGATGGGTTTCCATCAAAATCGTTTGAAGGTGTTCCGGCATCTTGTTTTTTTCATAAGCACAGACTAACGGGAAAGCATGTTCATTGACCGCATCGTCCGCGATTTTTTCAAAATCTTCGATAATGTGAAGCGGTTCTTTTACACTTTCCCACTCGACGTGAGCCCAAGAGCGGAAAGGCTGTTCTTTTTCGAGATAAGGCTGGATGGTCTTCGTAAAGTAAGCCAGGATGGCAGGCGGATGGTAGCTGCCGCTCGACCAGTAGAACTGGAAGCTGTTGATAAAGTGCACCAGTTCCAGTTGGGCCGCTGAAAAGCGGGTAGCCAGTTCTTTTTGCAGCAGCCGTGTAACGCGTTCGTTTTCGACAAGGAGGACATGGTCTTTTGCTGCAACTCCATCCTCTATGTAATTCAAGATCTGATTTATGTAGTTATCCATTCCATCAAAAGCATATAGGACATGAACACTCCGTTCATCCTCAATCAACTGGTTCATTTTGCTTCTCATTCGCAGTTCCTTCTTTCCAACAAAGTTCGAAAACCAGTAAATCATCAATTCCAGGGACAGAAAAATTTTAAGAACCAATTTTTTCACCAAATATTCAGAAGAAAATCGGTGGGTTCTTACTATAACACATGGCGTTCTTATTTAATAATCATAAGTTTAGGACATTTTTCACAGAATTGCATGAATCCAAAAAGAGAAGCAGCTTGAAATCAAGCCCTCCTCTACTCATTCTCATAAATCCGGAAAATGCCTGGCCAAAACTTCACCGCAGCCCGTTTCCATTAAACCCGCTCGTATAAGTCCATCGACTTTGAGCGATAAGCCGGGAAAAATTCCGTTTCTTCGTGTAAGTCGAACACGGCACATAATTCTTGGTAAACGGCGCCGTTCCAGATTTTGCGTCCGGTATAGAATTTAAAGGCAGTTTGTCTGCCGAATTGCTTTTTGAAGACAAACAGATTGTCATCCGCGCTGTTCGTTCTTCCGCCGCCGCCGTGGATGACGTCGATGCCGTGTTCTTTCGCCCAAAGCGTCAAGGCATAGTTCAAAATCGAAGCCGGGGAGAAACAATTGAATTCCGCCAACGTTCCCGACAAATGGGTATGCGCCAGGTTTTTATAGACGAAGTTCAAGCCAGCGCCGATGACGCGCCCTTCGTACAGCACTTCAACCAGCAGAACATTTTCACCTAACAGGCGAATCAGTTGATCGAAATACTCATCTCCGAAAAAGTAATACGTATCGGCATGATTGCGCTCCATCGTCGCGTAATAGATGTTCTTGAATTCGCTTAAGTCGTCGGGATTTCGGGTCACGCGGTATTCCACGCCCGCTTTTAGGGCTTGGCGAATATTTTTTCGTGCGGATTTTGAAAACTCCACTTCCACCGGCTGGTCATGGTCCTTCAGGTTTGTGCCGACCGTATCGCGCACATGCGCCACATCGTAGCAGGCGAGAAAATCTTCTGCATTGTTCAGAACAGGATGGAACCGGATAAATTCACTGACGATCCGGCGCTCGGTGCAGTATTCCTGAAAAGCGGCTTCAAATGCCTCAACCAACTCCGCCTTCCGCCCTTCTTCACATTGCAGAATTTGAGGTCCGCCGTATCCGTAAGGCGTCACCAGGTCGTAGTAAGTTTCGCCACGAACCGGCAGCGGGATTTCACGCATGATAAACGAATGCTTTACGGTCCCGTACATATGTGGAAAGGTGAAAACTTGAAAAATCCCTTTTTCGATTTTTTCAAACAGCCGGCCGTAATTTTCCTCAAAATAGATATCCTGCATCCCGACGCACCCCTTTTCTCTGAACATGAACGGCCTCTTCTGCATCACGAGCTTAAGAGACTTGTTTATATTCCATATCGTACAAAAGTTAAGTGAAAATCAGGTGAAATTTGAGGGGTGCTTTAAAGTTTTTAAAAATAAGTTCGGTTTGCTCTATTAGTTTTTTCATCCTGGCTAATACAGAAAATCTTAAACTTGATAAAGGGATTACTGAGTTATAAAAGAAAGTCCGTCTTTCCGTTTGTGCAACTTGCCTTATTCCGAATCTTTATTAAAAATGATACGTATTAAAAGAGAAGAATAGACTTGAAAGCCTTACAGAGTTCAATGCAATAAAAATACATGCACGCTGACAATAAGGAGGCAGGCAAATGGAGCAAACGAAAAGGGGATTCTATCAAAAACTTAAAGTTTACTTGGCAACACCAATCATTTCAAAGAAAGTCGACCCGTTTATTGTTATTTTTTATTCTTTTTTAGGCGCATTCATAGGAATGGCTTTTCCTGAACAGACGCCTCTTTGGAAAGTGCTATTTACAGTGCTGCCGATTACCTTTATTTCCATTGCCCTGCTCAGCCTGCTTGGAGCCAGATGGCGAAAGAAGAACAGTGTAGAAGAGTAAAACAATAAAAAAGAAGCCCAGGTCTTGCAGCTTCTTCTCGTGCATTATTGTCGTAACACCTTGTACCAGATCTCCACTTGCTTGCCGGTCTCAATGGTTCGGATTTTTTCCAAATCGATTTCAAGCTCTTCCAGCTGTTCAAACAGACGGAGCCCTTTTCCGAGAATGATGGGCGCTATTGCCATTTGCAGCTCTTCCACCAATCCGGCTTTGAGCGCCTGCCGGAAAACATCCGCCCCGAGAATCAGCACATCTTTTTCCCCCGCCGCTTCCTTTGCTTGCCTGACTGCGCTTTCAACGCCGTCCGTGACAAAGGTGAACGTCAACTGGTCGTTTTCTTTGGGATGCTTTTCCGGCGGGTGGTGCGTCACCACAAAGATCGGCACCTGGAACTCGTAGTCCGCGGCGTAGGATTCCGCATCTCCCAAATCAAACGTGCGGCGCCCGAATATGACCGCTCCCGTCCTTGCCATCATGTCGTTGATCTCCTCGTTCGGCTCAAAACTAGCATACAGCTTGTTCATCCCCCCCTCACGGTCGTTCACAAATCCGTCGAGCGACATGACCATCCCAAAACAGACCTTTGCCATACCATTCCCTCCCTTTTCTTTGTTCATTTTGGAATACGCAATCTGCTAACAGCAGCGGCTTCGTTTCATTTCTTGCTAACTAGATTCCTTGCCGCAGCCGGTTTTTCCTGCTTTCAATAAAGCTATTAGCAATTAAGTTATTTCCAAAAAATGAAACCATTGCGGTTAAAAACGGTATATATAGTATCGGACCATTTAATTTATGTGAAAGGAATGAGGACATGTTTAAATCTAATGCCGCCAACCAGATTCTGCGTATCGCTGGATTATGGATTGTTTATTTTATCGTTTTCTTCACCAGTGATACCTTTTCCTATTCTCAAAACACAGGCTTTTTCATGTTCGCTACAGGATTCTATATTTTGATGACAGGGTTCTTGCTGTGGAGAATTAAATACCCAAGGAAAAACCCACGCTATCGTGAAAACGAAGGCTGAGGAGAATCTTAAGCCGAACTAATTAAAAACTACCGGTAGTCTAATAGCATCCGAGCCCATTAAACTACCGGTAGTCATTTGATTGTTGAAAGGCTCTTGCCGGCCATTTTATCATTCAGGATTAACGGAATGTTATCCGTATGCTTTAGAGGTGTTCTATGAAAAAAATAAACTTTTCCATTCTAATAAAATTTGCAGTTCTCGTATTTTTATTAGCCACTTTTTTTCTTCAATACGAATTCTTATTTGCCACTCGCATCGTTTCAGTTGTCTTTGTCCTGACAATTTTAACGGCCGAAATCAAAAAAGATTATTTTGCCGCACATAAAGTGGCGTTTATCTTATTAAACACAATCATTATGGCCGCATTGATTGGAAGTATTTTATTTGATAATAGTACAGCAAACACGCCAGCCAATAACCGCGACTTTTTAATTCCGGTCTTTGTTTATACTCTGATGGTTATTGAGTATAAAGATTTATATAACAAAACAAGTAATGAGAACCTATCGTAGATTGATTTAGTTTAGCTGCGGCATCCGTTCTTCGCCTTTACATCCTATGTATTCTATAGATTGATGAAAATCACAAACGACAGTAAAGCAATAACCAATATACTTTTCTTTTTGCTGTCTTTCCACTGATTAAATGTGTTAAATATGCCGCCAAGAACCAATAAACTTATCCCGCTTATTTTGATTATATCTATACCTAGCAATGATGCCACGTGCATTAAGAAAGTGCCGGCTGAGATAAAGCCGATGGTGGAGATGAACCGCCATGAACTGAAATCACTTCGCACATCTGCTTTATCCTCTGCACTCATTTTCCAGTATGCCCAACTCATCATGACGAGCGGTGTCCCCCACATAATGATGAATGTTACGAGCCTATCCGTATCTATATTCAATTACCGTCCCTCCCCTCCTGAAATATTCGAAATGCAAGTTTCACAAATGAATTTCCCTTCGTTTTTTAAGTAAGCTCTGATTTCAGTAAATCCTTTTCTTTTGGGATAGCGCATTTTAAGGAAGATGACTTAGCCCCCTTCAATTTCCTTACCACATGAAGAGCATCGGGGGTTTTCGGTGAACAAGATCATCACCTCCAGTTATTTTTAAATATAACTTATCAAAATGACCTTAGTCCGCGTGTTCATTTTCATGTAGTAAAAAAGCTACTCTACATTTAAAGGAAAAACGTAATGGCCAGTCCCACGTTCCCAAGTCGCCACCACTTCATAGACCGTCCTCCCGCTTTCCCCGTTAAGCTGCACCTCTTTGAAAGACCCTTTCAACTTATCCGCCGTGTCCCAAATGCTCACTTTGTAGGAAATCGGCTCTTTTTCAAAGTTGAGTTCAATGGAAGAATCCGAGTTTACTGCAGGGGCTTTTCGGCTGTCGGCTAATTCAGAAGGCGGCAGCGACTCTGCTTCTATAGCAGCCATGCCGCCGGCTTTCTGATCATAATAACTCCATTTATAAGCACCTAATGCAGTAAAGAACTCTTTTTCATTGATTGTTACTGTCAAAGACGGAGGCTTTTGCGAGATGGTACTTACATCTTCCCCGGAAGCATTTCTGGCGATTTCCTTTTCTTGCGAACAGCCGGATAAGATAAGAAAAATCAGTATAATTATGTATAGAAGTTTAAAATTCATTTTAAGTCCCCTTTATTTCTATTGGACACATTTGGGGATGAAAAGTTACAGAAGACTCTTATCGGTTTGATTTTTTGATTTTAAGGAGACATTAAAATGATCTTCACCATCAGGCATTGTTTATTACTATTTTTATAAGAGCCGGCTTTTGGTTCACTGATAAAGTTGAAATAAATCTGAGGAAGAAACGGAGCAGCAGTAAAAACAAATGATTTCCTGGTGTTTGCTGTTGCGAAAGGATATGAAAAAGAGCTTACCTTTAAAAAACTAAACAAACTTCTGAAATGTTTTTAACGGTGCTTCCATATTTCAATGGCTATGGAATAACAATCTTCATAGGCCAGATATTCTGCAAACCAATCTTTAAAAACTTGCCTGATTCCCCTTGCTAATTCATCGGCAGATTCTACAGACGGTAAAAGTTTTACAATGTCAAATATCTCAGGGGCATATTCGTCGTCCGGGCACCCTGTCTTTAATAAACCTATGGGATCCCACTCATCGATAATTTTTTTAACAGCTGCATACTCGTTCACCGTCTTCTCCTCCTTAAATTAATTCCCAATGTAACTTAGCTGTAAGTAGTTCAGATTGTTTTTCAGCTGCTGGATTATGTGTTCGTTTCATTTAGTGCAACATCAACTTAGCACTAAGTCCCTTTTTCACAAATCTATTTAATTTTTATTAATAGGTCATGTGATTCAGCATCAAAAATTTTATAGTCTATCCCATACAGATGATCTTTTGAAACAGTGACTTTACAGTAATATGGCACAGATTTACCGTAGGCATTGAGTTCCGGAATATCAGAAAAGGTAAATCGCTCTCCTATATCCACCATATTAAAAATTGCTTCGGTTCCACGTCCAAAGGGTGCTATTTCAACTCTGCATTCCCCTTGGAAGACATCATATTCTTTTAGCAGCATAGATTTCAGAATCGGAAGAGTCATCATTAAAAGAAGGGTTCCCGACAAGAAGATTCCAATTGCTTTCACTACATCGAATAGGACAAATTCTTTATTTATATATGTATATATGAAATATCCTGTCGCGCCGGTCACGAACAAGATTCCCAATACCAGTATGAAATAATACAAAATCTCCACTTCCTCTTTTAAACAGGTGTCGTTATATACGTTAAGCAATATGTAAAATTTCAATTCCTAGTTTGTTGCTTTACCTACCGGTAGTTGATCATTAATGAAGCCGAATAACCACAAAGGCCATGCATAGAAAAATTCCTTGTCTGTCCTTTTAAATATAATTTCTTTAGAATTTGCGAGTCCTAATGAAATCTGAGTACCGGATATTAAATCTTTTAATCAATAGTTTTTCCAGCTCTGTCAAATATTGATCCACTGCATTCAGCAAACCATCAGTAGGTATAAAATCCTCGGGTTTAAATTCCTGCCAAATCGAAAAGAGAATCCACTTGTCTTTACTTGTTTCGATAAAAGCCAAGATTGGCCCTTCTCTTTCATCATGTTCCATTGTGTAGTGATAAAAGTTGCTTGTTCCCTTTGGATCATTCATTCGCCATTCCTTTAAACTGACTCCCATTTCAAGCAGCGCAAGCGATGGTTCTCTGAAGAAGCAAGAATGATCAATTCTAATTTCCAACTCTCCTTCTACATCAATCAATAGTTTTCCACTTCTTTGGTGAAGTATTTTTTTCTCGAGTTTTAATGCTGGATCTAGTTTAAAATCAATAGTCAGATTCACCATGCAAGCACTCCTTTAAATGCCATTTTAAAAAGTATTCCACTTGCCAATCAGGTACTTTAAACCCTTTTTTCACCCCTTTACCCAAATATGAATTATTCAATTAAAGCGATTCAAACATTCTTCAATTGTCTTTCTAAGCACTCTCTTTTCACTTTTCCATGAACTTGATTATTAGCTGGATACACTTTAGTCGCAAAAACCGGTGCATCAAAACTTAGCCAAATATGTCGATAAATGTTGTGTGTATCTTTGATTGATAAAAAGTCTCCGTTTTCTAATTCCATATCGTCATCCACCCCAAATTGAAATCGGCAACAACTGCATATGTCGAATGAACCTTCTTTTAAATTGTCCAAATCACCATATGCAGGCTCGTCAAGCCCTTTATAACCACACACCGGACACATATACTTCATAATGCAATAAGCCTCCTTGTATCCATTAAATATTATCTTTTTTATGTAGCTTAACTGTACATTAGTTACTTTCAGGTCCTCGCTGTTGCCTATTCTCTTTTACCAGATTCAAAATCTGCAGCCCATCACTTGGCCCCCCGCCTAAAAAGGAAGGGTAGGTAAAGGGAATTAACGGACTTATGAATAGGAAGAAACTCGCGCCGGCAAGATTGATTAAGATATTGCCCGGTATACCAGAGAATAAATGAGAACTAACGTATAGAACGGCGAACCCTAACAATGAAGCGGTCGGTCCCCCTATCAGCATTGTCAGCCTTTGTTTATAGGTAGGAGGCGGCAGTTCTTCTGAATTTATAGGCTGGCAGAACGCGTAAAGCGCTATGGTTAAATAACAGGTGATTCTTCCAAGCTTCAGCTTCAGTTTTTTCTCTTTGCCCGGTGACCCCATATAAATCTCTGCCTTCGCTTTCTTGTTCCGCAAAATTGTTGCAACGGCATGGCCCATTTCGTGTATAAAGAGAGCCATTGAAATAATCAGTAAAACCATAGCCACTTCTAATAACATCCCCAAAAAGATCCCCCGTTTCTCTATTCGTAGCCTGCAGTTGCTGAACTTAGATTATCAAATTGATGAAGCCGATAAATATCCTTATATTTACTACGTTAGAAAAAATTAAAAGATTCATCTTTCTCGAAATCAAAATCCTCAAGGCGAATCCTTGCCTTGCAGCAAAAACGAAAAAGAGAAAAAGCAGTGCTTGATAGCTCTGCTTTTTCTCTTCGGATCTTCCGGTTCATAATTGCAATTGAATTGTTAAGAGGGATTACCGGAGGAAGAAACAGTTATCCGGTTTCTTCCTTCATCTTTTGACTGATAGAGCGCTGTATCCGCCAAACGGAATAGCTCTTCCAATGACTCCGTCTGGGTTGGAAACTCTGAGATTCCGATCGAAACTGTAACGATCCGGCCGGGAACCAATAAAGTCTGTTCCACTTCTTTGCGTATTTTTTCCGCTACTTGGTAGGCAGCTAAGCGATCGGCATCCGGCAGAAGAAGAATAAATTCTTCTCCGCCATACCGAAAACAATAATCCGTGTTCCGGATCAGTGTTTGAAGCGTTTCAGCCAAGCCTTTTAATGCCTGGTCCCCCATTTGATGGCCAAATGTGTCATTAATCGATTTGAAATGGTCGATGTCCAGTATGAGCAATGAAAAATGCCGATTTTGGCTTGACCAGCCCTCCAGCACTTCTTCCAGTTTCCGGCGGTTCGGCAAGCCGGTTAGAGCGTCCGTCAGGGCTGAATGCGTGAGTTCCTGGTTGTTTCTTTCGAGTATTTCAAAAGCGATTGCCACACTCTTCGTTAAGATATCGGCTTCGCGGTTCCAATGAGGCTTCATCAGATTGTCCTTGAGGGGCTGCGATACTGCCTTTCCTTCCGCTAACCCATTCACCAGATTTCCCAGGTGCGTAAAAGGAGCGGCCAATCTGCGGGCGATAAAAATGGAAAGCAGGAGCAGCAGCAAAGAAGGCAGCAATAGATTCTTCAGCACCTGCAGAAATTGATCGATCAACAGGTCTTCAGCAAATGAATAAGGCGTCTGCTGCACAATCCCCCATCCCGCTTCGGATACATGGCTATAAGCGGCAAGCATTGGGATTCCTTCAGTATTGGTGATCAATTCCTTGCCGTCTTTTCCTTGCGTCAATTGACGAACCACCGGATTTCCAATGACGTTTTCTCCGATTTTTTCACTCTTCGGATGAAACAGCAGCGTACCGGCTGGGCCGACCACATAGTAATAGGAACCGTTTTGCTCTACCGCATCATTGCCAAGCAAATGATTTAGGACGTTTTGCTCCTGAAGAAAGATGGTTCCGCCAATCATCCCTCGATACACGCCGTCTTTGGAGTAGATCGGCTGGCTCATCAAAATGATTAAGCGGTTTGATAAGCCCATATAAGGGACAGTCAGCTCAGGCTGTTCCGCATCCAGCGCGTCTCTTGCTGGCCCCGCCGCTATTTTTTCTCCTTTTAACCCGATGCTGTTGGGGCTGATGGCCCGGATCACGCCTGTTTCGTCTATCCAGGAAAGGGAATTGAAATAGCCGCTGCTTGTTTGCAGGAGATCCAACTGTTCATGGATTTCCTGATCGCTCATTCCTTCATTTTCCTCCAGAAAATCCACAGTAGTCTCCAGACTTTTTCTCATCGAGATGAACAACGAATCGACCGAATGGCTCATCTTCTCGGCTTTGGAGTAATTTAAGGACAAATAAGTCGTCGCCAAAGAATTCTTACTGGAATAGTAAGAAGAGACCGTAAGAATCAGCAGTGTAAGAATAACTGAGGCAGAGACAAGAGAAGTCAGCAAGGTGGCCAAGTTCACTTTCCGTCCATTGAATAGTGGCTTCATACAAAATTTCCTTTCAAAACACTTTTGAGAAAAATCAACTTCTTCCATTATATAGATATCTTCCTTTATTTATCTAGTTAAAAGAAAAATACCCGCTAATTAAAAATAGAGCCTGGAATCCAGCTCCAAGCTCGTGTATCTTGCTTTCAGTTGGTTAAACGATTTCACCCCTTATCTTAAAACATTCCTCCACCTTGATTGTTGTGCCGACCAACTTCTCGCTGAGCCTCCGCTTCCGCTAAATTCTGGTTCAAAGTCTTTTCCTTCTTATTAAAGCTGTATTTCCCCCGCGTCAAAAAATCTACTAGATAAGCGCCTGCAAACACTGCAGCCAATGAGCCCCAAAAAATCCACATCATCCAATGCATATCCTTCTCCCCCTTCCGTTTTATCGTCGCTTCGATCGCCTTTCTTATAATACGGTTTCAGTTGGGATAAGTTTCAATAATCAGATTTTAAGACGTGGCGACCTGTTATAAAAATACGTGAAGGCCGTTTAAGCAGTTTTGCTCTTTCCCTTAAAAGCTAGCCTTTCATATCGAAGGAGTCGATTGCGCGGATCTCAATTTCCCAACCCAGCTGCTCTGCTAAACTGACCTGCACAGTCGGATGTAGAGAAGCCACTCGGATTGCTTCTTCAAAATTTGCGGCTTCCAGTATGAATGCACTTCCAATAATTTTATCTGGCTGGATTAAATGGTCCTCATCGACTTGTATCTCCCCGTCCACCCGCTGCAATCTCTTTACTTCTTGTCCAATACCGGCATCTACCAGTACATGGCCGCTTTTGTATAATTCCTGGAGATGAGGCTGGCATTCCCGCATGACGTTATCAACTTCTTCTTTTGGCAATGCGTCCATCTTCTCCTTATTCAGGTAGCCCAAGCACAAGTATTTCATCTAAAAACCTCCTGTTGAGATACTTTCTCCTCCGGCAGTTTTAAGGATTTAGCGAATAGACCAAACTGAAAAACTATGTTTCCATTTTCAGGTACCTTTCCAGCTCTTCTTTCTGCCGCAGGTGATGGCGGGAATGCATGTGAACCAGCTCAAGCCACTCCTCCGCATTCAGCCAGCCGAACCCGCCATGCTTAACTTTATAATCCAGGTTAATTGTAGAAGCTTTCAATTCCCAGTGGTCCAGCCTATCAATCACCTCTTCCATTCTTGTCTCCAGATCCTCCTTACTGTCTGAATTGTTGGGAGGGGCATTCATTTCATCTGGAAGCCTGATTTTGATGGGCGGAAATCCACCGTCTTTGAATAACTGCTCACCCGCTGGAGTTTTTCCCAGAGGCTGCCCTTCAGTTGATGCAGCACAAATTTGCACATTATCCAGATACTCATGCGCCACTAGAATAATGTGGTCACACATTTGCCCAATGGACCACACCCCTTCTCGCGGAATATGGCGCAGCTGTTCCGGAGAGTATTTGCGAAGCCCGTTCTTGAAAATGAAAAGCACTTCTTTTCCGTTCATCTTCGCCCTCCTAATATCCGTTTTAAAAATTTAAATATTCCGACTATTACCTTTTTTGATTGTATCACAGTTAATTAGGAGACTTCATTAAATCTTATTTCATTATCTTGATCTATGCGTAGCCGTACAGGTGTATGGACTAAAGCGGAATTACTGCTGGTTTCAATAATTTAATGATAGATAAACTAAGTTCAAATTTAATGATTTAACCAAAACAAAAAAAGACCGGTTAAGGTCTATAGGGATAAAGCGATTTAAAGCTTAGAATGAATAGGAATCGCCATCGTTTGGAATAACCACATTTGAAGCCATGCCTTTTTCTTCCGCAAATTTCTTCAAATCTGCTCTTGAGAGGTTCCAGTGATTGACCGCTTCCATATGAACAGCGATGATTGTCGCTTTAGGGGCCGCTTTATGAACTTTGTAGACATCTTCTTCGTTCATGACAAGTGAGCCCCCCTGAAGGAATTGATTGTCTCCTGCATTTACGACGATGATTTCGGGGTTGTGGGCATCGACCGTTTTTTGCACTTCTTCATACCACACAGTGTCTCCGGCTACATAAAGCGTTTTTTCATCTTCATGCTTGAAGACAACGCCACATACATGGCCGGCCATTTTCAGGATTTCGCCTCTGCCGTGCTCGCCTTTTGTCTTGATCAATTGGATACCTTCAAATACCGTATCTTCCTGCAGAACTTCGATGTTCGTGAAGCCAGCACCTTCAATCTCCGTTTTGTCCTCTTCATTTTGCGTGAACAATTTGATGTCTTTTGGCAACGCGTCTTTTGCTGCGTCGTCCCAATGGTCCAAGTGGGTATGCGTAACAATCACGGCATCCACGCCGGCAATGACTTCATCAATTGAAACAGGCAGGCCCACGAGCGGATTGTTCTGGTCTTGTCTTGCTGAATTCGGAAAAGGCGGAAGCGTTCCTTTCTCTGATAAAAATGGATCAACTAAAAACTTTTTCCCTGCAAAATCTACAACCAAGGTTGCGTTGCGAATGTGGCGGATGTTCATAATTCCAACTCCTTTTGTTTGATGTCCACCCATTGTATACTAGTGCCAATTCAAATTTATATAGATTAAATAAAGTCTTTTGCCGCTTTGGCTTTATAAATGAAAGGAATTGAAAAAATCTTGGATCAGACAGATTTGCGAATTTTGGATGAACTTTCCAAGAACAGCCGAATCACCATGAAAGAGTTGAGTGAAAGGGTCCATTTAAGCAGCCCCGCCACTTCGGCCCGGGTGGAAAAATTGGAAACCGCGGGCATCATTGAAGGATACACCATCAAAGTGAACCAGCTGAAGATGGGCTACTTTGTCCATGCAATGATTAGCGTCATCATGAAAAGCAGCCATCACGAACCTTATCTTTCCTATATAAAAGCACAAGCTCCTTTTGTTATTCAGAACTATAAAATCAGCGGCGACAGTTGTTACCTCCTGGAATGCAAATTCCCCTCCAATGCAGTACTGGATGAATTTTTGGTTGGATTGAGCGAGCATGTGAATTACAAGTTATCGATCATCATCAGTAAATAAATCTCAATCGGAAAGACCTCCGTGTAATGACGCTTTTTAAAAGCAATTCTTACATGGGGGTCTTTTAGCTGTGGGCTAACGAAATTAAGGATGATTGACCGTTCGTAAAAGTACATTTACACAGACAATAAAAAAAGAAAAAGGCCTGTGCCGTCAGTGAAAGTGAATTAAACGAAGCCCTCATGCATGAAGTGTTGCACTTAGTTTGACAAACTGTCTCATACAAAAATATTCCTGCCAACCAGACAACTATAGTATACCGGAGCTTAAAAACAGAAAAAAATCGAAATGGAGTCACTTTTTGAAGTGTCTACCATTTCGATTTCTGTTCATCGACCGGCCGATGCATGTTTTCAATGCGCAGAAGCTGATGAGTGTCTTGATATTTTCTACAGAGACATTCTCTAGTATTGGAGCTTATAAAGTAATGACGCCGATAGCAATGGAAAAGAAAATCATTACAAAGCATGACCCCAACGCCCATTTAAAAATGAATTTTTGATGGTCTCCGAACTCCACCCCTGCCATACCGACAAGCAAGTAAGCAGAAGCCATCAAGGGGCTCATCGCATGAATCGGCTGGCCCAATAAGGACGCACGTGCAATTTCAACCGGATCCACGCCATAAGCTGCTGCCGTTTCAGCTAAAATTGGCAGTACGCCGAAATAATAAGGATCATTTGCCATAAAGTAGGTGAATGGGATGCTGGTGACAGCTGTAATAACAGCAAAATACGAGCCTAGCGATTCCGGAATCACTGCTACTAAACTGTTAGCCATCGCATCGACCATTTCTGTTCCGGATAAAATCCCTGTAAAAATACCAGAAGCAAAAACCAATCCCACAACTGCAAGGACATTTCCTGCATGGCTGGAAATTCTTTTCTTCTGATCATCCAGGTTTGGGTAGTTGATCATCAGTGCGATGACAAAAGCAATCATGAACAGTGTAGCCAATGGCAAGACCGAAGCAACCAAACATACTATCAAGGCAATGGTTAAAATAAGATTTATCCATATCAACTTTGGCCGTTTCGTGTCATTCGGAATAGCCGTTTCGCTTATTTCACTTAACGCAAGCGTCTCTTTCACAGAATACTGAATCTCAGCAACGCCCAATCTTTTCCGCTCTTTTCTCCCAAGGACAAATGCCGTAAACAAAGTCCATAAAATCCCGGCTGCCATTACAGGGATGAGCGGCGTAAATACATCCGCCATATCCAGCTGCAGTGCCGCTACTGCTCTTGCTGTCGGTCCGCCCCAAGGCATCATGTTCATGACGCCGAATGAAAGCATCGCGACACAAGTCAATATCAGCGGGTTCATGCCAATCCGCTTATAAAGCGGCAGCATGGCTGATACGGTGATCATATAAGTAGTGGTGCCATCGCCATCAAGTGCTACAAGCATTGCCAGGATAGCCGTCCCTAAAACAATCTTCAACGGATCTCCCTTAACAATCGCTAAAATTTTTGAAACAAGTGGATCAAACAAGCCTGCGTCAATCATAATACCGAAGTACAGAATAGCGAACATCAACATAACCCCGGTAGGAGCAACTTGCTTGATCCCTTCCATCATCATGTCGCCAAGCCCTGCACCAAAACCTCCAAGCAACGCGAACAACGTCGGTATTGTTACCAGCGCAACCAATGCAGACATCCGTTTTGTGATGATCAAAAACATAAATACAGCGATCATTGAATAACCCAAAAGAGCTAACATATTTAATCCCCCTTAAAATTTTTCTAAATTGTCAGTCATTAAACTCGTGAAATAATTCGCCAATTAGATATTGTTTATAAATATAGAGGATGGTTTTCTTTATGTAAACGTTTACAAAATTTTGTCATTTAAATCCTTTGAATTCTTTTCGTACATTAAAACCATTAACAGACTATTCGTGTTTTTATCCAATGCCGGTAACAAGATATTAAAGTCCTTTGGATCATACCTGAAAGCTTGAAATTCCAGCTGATTCAGTTAAAAAAATAGCACAAAAAGGCTTAGGTTTAAGGCATTTTTATGCCTTAAGCCTAAGCCCTCGTGATAGGTTGATTTCGATATGGAGATTGGTTGCAGATATGGCCGGGAGTAAGTTTCTAATCGCCCTAGCTGTAAAAGTGGCAAGAGACGCTGCAAAGCTTTATTTCATTAAAACTATTACTCCTAGAACTTTGTGAGAAGCTGTCTTATTTGCCGCTGGCCTTCATCAATTCTTCATACATCTTACTTTGCTTTTCTAAAAACTCCGTTGTTTCACTGCTATTCATATAAAAATCTTTCCACATATACTGTTCGGTTGTTTGTTGCCATTGTTCTGATTGGACCATTTGCCCAAACGTCTCATCCCAAAACTGAATTTCATCTTTTGACATATTCGGCGGCCCCATAATGCCTCGCCAATGTTCAAAAACAACTTCAATTCCTTCTTCCGTCCATGTAGGGATTTCCGGAAGTTCTTTTAATCTTTTATCAGATGAAATCACCAGTATTTTTACTTGGTCTAGATCGTAATACTTTTTCGCTTCCGATAAGGTCATCGACGCAACGTCTATCTGCTTTTCCAACAACGCTTCCACTACTTGGGCACTATTTTCATAGATAAGAAAGTCAAGTTCTTCCGGCTCCGCTCCAGCTTGTTTGCTCGCCAACACGAATGATAGTTGATCGTCATTCCCAAGTCTTGGCGAAATGCCGATTTTAAAATTCTGCGGCGCATCTTTCAGATTCTCTATTAAGCTATTTGCACTCTTTATGCTTGAATCCTTCGATACAACCACCACTTCCCATTCTGTCGCCAAAATGGCGAGTGGTGTAAAATCTTTATAGGTCAACTGGCTTTGTCCTAATAAATGATTTGTAATGAGCAAGCTTGAATTGATGGCTAATACTGGCCCTTTTTGCTGTTGCGTGTATTTCCAGCCTAATTCCCCTCCTGCTCCAGGATGATTAACTACATGAATTTCTCCGTCAATCAAGTTTTCACTCAGTAAACTGTCTTGTATCATCTGCGCTGTTATGTCCCAGCCTCCACCAATCGAACCAGCCACAAGCGTAACTTCGTCCAGGCTGATATCCGGTTCTTTCTGTGAACATCCAGCCAATAATATGGCAATAAGAGCGGAAATAATTATACATTTTCTTCTCAATGTTTATCCCTCATTAATTTGAACAAATAAATTCCAGTTCCTTATTCTAAAAGGTAATACTTTCTCTGAGGCCTTCCGACAATGCCATAATCGTGTTTTGCTACACAGACGTCTATCAACACGAGATACTCCAAATACCTTCTGGCAGTTGTCCGGGATACTCCCAATTCTTCGCTCATTTCATCGATCGAAACTCCTTTAAGCTTTTCCACTACATCTTTCACTTTGTCCAATGTATGGCGATCAACACCTGTAGGAAGATCTTTTTGTATAGCGGCCGATTGATTGATACTTCCAAAGTATCGATCAATCATTGTCTGATCCACTTCTTCTGCAGCGCTGAGCAATTTTTTCTTTCTTTTGTAATCCTCAATCGTCTCCACAAATTTTTTCATAGTCACCGGCTTTAATAGGTAGTTAAAAACGCCATATTTGACCGCCTTCTCAAGCATCGTTCTTTCCGTTGCTGCCGTCACCATAATAATATCAACCAAGGGATGGTTTTCTCTGATTTTCGGCAATAACTCCGTACCCAATTCATCCGGCATATAAATGTCGAGCAGCAGCAGATCCACTTCATGCTCACTCAAAAGTTTCAACGTTTCTTTTGCATTTAATGCTTTCCCTACCAATTTCACATCTGTTACCTTTTGCAAAAACTGCTCCTGTACTTGAGCAATCCGAAAATCATCCTCTGCTATAACAACCTTAATCATTCATTTTCACCCCTTACTGATCCCGCCGGCTTTTAGGAAGATAGACGGTAAAAATAGTCCTTCCTTCCCGTACGTTGTTTACTTCAACCGTTCCATCCAATGATTCCACAATACGTTTCACATTGAACAAACCGTATCCCCTTTTGTCTCCTTTAGAAGAATACCCCAACGTAAACAAAGACGTTAATGCCTTGCTTGAAATTCCTTTTCCATTGTCTGTTACTTCTATTATAATCTCGCTGCCTACGCCCGTAATTGAAAAAGCTACTTTTTTCTCTTGTTGATGCTCCACGGCATCAAATGCATTGTCGAGCAGATTGCCGATAATGACGGCAATATCCGCTGCCTCTATATGAACTGGAAACGGATCTACATAACTGTCGGCATCGATTTCAAGAAGTATTTTCTTTTCAGATGCCTTGCTGATTTTCCCCAACAAAACAGCCTGGACGTTTGTATCATGAATTTGATTGAATAGGACCTGGTTTTGTTGCTGATGTATAACAGACTCTTTTTGAATAAATTCAAAAGCTTCCTGATGCCGATCCAGCTGCAACAACCCGGATAATAAAAATAATTTATTGGCGTACTCGTGTGTTTGCGCACGCAGGCCATCTGAATATTCGCGAACTTCTGTGATGGTATTCATCAGATTTTTCAATTCCGTTTTATCCCGGAAACTTGAAACCGCTCCTGCCACTGTCCCGTTTTCAATAATTGGAATGATATTAAAAATAAATGTTTTTTCATTAATCGGAACTTCGGCATTGGTAACCGCTTTTTCTGTCCGCAGTACATCATCTATTTTTATATGATGGAGAAAATGCTTGATATGCTGGCCCAGAAGGTTTTCCGATTCCAGATCCAACATGGATTTTGCAGAATGATTAATCAAGGTGATAAATCCTTTTCCATCGATCGCTATAATTCCTTCTTTAACGGATAAAAGAATGGCATTCCTTTCACGATATAGCGAGGCAATTTCATGCGGCTCAAGTCCCAGCGTATCTTTTCGGATGCTTTTGGCTAATAAAACCCCGCCAATGATTCCGAGCAGAATTACAGCCAATGAGGCAAGGCCAATCATTTTAATGCGTTCAGTAATGCTCTGGTAAATGTCCCGTTCCAAAAATTCAACGGAAACCGTTCCGATGATTTGCGTATATTCGCCGTAATCTGCAATAACTGGAACTTTTCCAGTCAACACGGAACCTTGCTTCCGTACGAACTCAAAATTATTCGATCCTCCGAAAATTAAGGCTTGGTAACTGGTGGGATCCATGCTCTTCCGATTGATCAATGTGGAGTCCACATGTGAATAAATGATTTCTTCACGATTCTCAATCACGATATCCGCCGCATTCACCTGGTCTTTTACTTGCTCGGCAATTGGCCGGAAACGGCTATCTATATCATTCTGCTCAATGCCTTCCCGGAGTTCGGGCATCAGAGCAATCGTCTTTGCCGTTTGCAAAGCCAATTGTTCCACTTGCTCTCTTGTGTCGATGGATTCCAGATAAGCAAATATGCCAGCGAGAAGAATCACGATAAAAAGTACAAGTACACTGATCAGCCCTAATATTTTGGTTTGTAAAGGAATCTTGTTTATTCCGCTCATTTTCTGGCTCTTTTCTAATAGTAATTGGGTTTCCTCAGTAATTCCTCACACTCATTATAGCGTAGACGTTTTGAATAAGCTGAAAAGCAACAGTGCCGCATTGGTAATGACCGGCATCAATCCCAATGCAGTTTTGCAGACAAAACAGATTGGCGAGGCGCGGCAGATAGATCCATTGACCATCAGCAAGATGCTTTCCTCTCTTGTAGCTGATATCACTGTTCAAGCGATTAATAAACAGGACTTAAAGAAATTGGTAATGCCGCTGGAGATACTTCGGGAACGGTTAGTAGAAAATTGGGCAGTTTTGATGGACCTGATTTTCTCATCGAAGCGGCTGAACGCCTCAAGGATTTGACGTTGCACAAGAAGCAGACGGAAAACAGCCTAATCGGTGTTAAATCACTTTTCCTGGATGCTCCGAGCAGCTGTGAGGATAAGTTCTGACGTTCTTTTCGCCATATCATAAATCGTAAAAAGACTGGTATCCGTTAAATAATGTTCATATGTGTCTCTGTCATGGCAATTTACAACGGCGATTAAATGAAAATCCCCAACTGGAGGCAATGGGTTTCCTATCGCTTTTCCTGGATACATGGGGCCGGTTTTCAGAAAGACCTGTCCGATTTCTTCTTCTTGGCCGATACAGGCATCCAATACAATTAGCAAATGCTCACCAAGCCCCTGGTGAATTTCTTTTAAGGTAGTTTCCAAATTCAGCGCATGAACCGGAGCTTTCAGGGTGCCGTATACACGATATGGAAGATTGTTTTCTTCTAGCATGGTTCCAGTTAATGGCCCTACTGAATCGACAATGGCCAGATCCGATCCGACGCATAAGAAAATAATCTCTTTGTCTGCCTGGAGCATAAGTTGTTCAAGCGAAGCCCGTGTCAGTTTTTTCATCTCGTTATTTTTTTCATCCTGTTCAGGTTTTTCGTTTCTTCCCCTACGAAACAGCTTCACTTTATCACCTCATTCATTAACGGTTGCTTGTTGTTTGTCTGATTTACCCACAGTTTATCATGCATCTGTATTGAGTATTATCTTTTTCTTATCTCTAATCTTCTTTTCAGATGATTTTAGGAAGTGTATGCACTCATTTTTTCTTAAAGATTTTTATGCCATAGAATAATGGCTTAATTTAAAGCCAGAAACAATCTGTCCCTACCAACAAATAATTTTCTAAAATAGTTGCAATCTTCTCTAATAGGATTGTTGATTTGCATCTGATAAAATACTTTAGGCATTATTAGTTAAGTAAAGTAAACCTGTAAATGGCAAATTATCAATTGACCTTAATAGATAGTTCATTAAGAATGAGTATTTATGAACGAGCCAGATTTAAGAGCATAATAAAATAAGGACTAAAAAAAGAACCTTTTCGGTTCTTTTTTTTCAGTATTAAATCCCACTTCTTTAGATAAAAAAGAGAAGAACCCTGCTCTTCTCCTCTACCGATAATCCCTCCTATGTTAACTTAATTACATTTTCTCTAATTAAGTTATTCAAAATCATCCAGGTTAAGATTTGATTGTATTAAAGAAAAGTTCAACCCGATGAACAAATCTATTGATATTAGATTCAATAACTTAATAATCCATCAAGCGTTTTTTATATAGGATAAAGGAAATGACTGTCAGCACAACCGTCCAAATCGAAATAATCACAAGTGGCATCACCGTTTCACTGGCAGTCGCTCCAACTTCTATCGCAATCAGCAGTTCACTCAATTGGCTGCTCGGCAAATAGGCTAACACTTTCAAAAATGGATAGTCTTCTTCAAATGCTAAAGCGAATGGCCCCATAGTAAAAATAATCAATACCGGAAAGGTTGCAAGTGATGCTTCGATTAATGATTTTGAATACAAGCCGCAAATGGTCCCGATGGCCGTGTATAGCAGGATCGATATGCCCAGTGCAGCCACTAGCACGATCATATTTGACGTATCATAGCCAAAGATGTAAGTCGCAAGCGCCAGCACTGCTGCGGAAATGATGAATACGAGTGAGCTTTTCCCAATCAGCACATCCAGCATCGAAGCCGGGGTCATCATCAGTGAACGCAGTGTATTTCGCTCTTTCTCCTCGGCAATCAGACACGACTGCACAAAACTGGTGAGCATCGCCAACGAAAAATTCATAATAAATGTATACATCACCGCTTGTTCAGCATCGTCCGACCGGTACAATACTGCAAAAAACAAAGGAAATAGAGTCATAACTGAGATCGCGTAGTTTCTAGAAAACTCTTTATAATCTTTGATTAAAATTGCTTGGATGCGCTTTAATGACACGTTCATACTAATTCACTTCCCGTCAGTTTAATGAATATATCGCCCAAACTCAGTTCATTTGTGTATATACGATCAATTTGCCCGAGGCTCATCCAGCTGGCAACCCGGACTGCTGAATCTTCGTTCATCGCGAGGCGTTCGGTCTGTCCAGTTGTCAGTTCCACCGTTAGTGTGCCATCGCGGTGTGTCTTTTTGAGTTCAGCCGGTGACCCAATTGCGCGGATTTCCCCTTTGTGTAATATCGCTACCCGTTCACACAGTGTTTCCGCTTCGGTCATGTCATGTGTCGTCAAGAAGATCGTTGTGCCTTTTTCATTCAAATAGCGCAAACCTTTATGAATATGCATCGTATTTACCGGATCAAGAGCAGAGGTAGGTTCATCCAAAAACAGCATTTCTGGTTCATGGATGATTGCACATGCCAAGGTGACGCGTTGACGCATCCCTTTTGATAGAACACTGATCCGCTTTTTACGGTCCGCATTCAAATTAACAAAGTTGAGTACTTCATCGATGGACGATTTTGGCAAGTCATACAGGCGGCGAAACATATCCAGGTTTTCTTCAATTGTTAACCGCTCATACAAACCGCTGTTATCGGTCAAAATTCCGAAGCGCTTTTTTTGTTCTGTCTTTTGCATCATTTTGGCCGGCTTATCCAACACGACTGCGTTTCCGCTCGTTGGATCCAATTGAGCGGTCAATATTTTAAGCAACGTCGTTTTGCCGGAACCACTTGGTCCCAGAAAACCGAAAATCTCTCCTTTTGGAATATCGAATGAGACATCTTTTAATGCCTGGTTTTCAGCAAATGACTTTTGAATATTTTGGACGGAGATTGTGTTCATATGTACCACTCCTTTTCGTTGATAACACAAGCATATAAAGAAAAAAGAGTGGTTGCCTTCAAATCAGGCTGAAATGTACCGTTTTTCGGCCGAACTGTCCCTGATAAGCGCCTAAATGACGATTATTTCCCAGGGAATTATATGTTCAACAGCTTTTTCAATTCCACCAGTTTGGTCCGCGATAGTGGCACGACCGAATCTTGTTCGGTAGTCAGGCGCAGACTGTAGCTGTTCTTTGTCCACGTGATTAACTCCCGCACTTTTTGCAGATTGACGATGTAGGACCTGTGGCAACGGAAAAAACCGTAATATTGCAGGCGTTGTTCTAGCTCTGTCAAAGTGAGTGCGCAACTGTAGGTTTCGCCGCCGACATGTACGACGGCCGAACTGTTGATACTTTCAACGTAATCAATTTCAGGAGGATTGAACAAAATGATTTTGTCGTTCTTTTTTGTTGGGATTTTCTGAATTTTGAATTCCCCTCCCTCAATTTCCTCCTGAACTTGCGGCTCATTGTCCGAATCCGTAATATCCAACAGATGCAACCCGACATCGTCCAAACGATAAATCTCGTCGCAGCTGAGAAGTGCATCTTCCAAGTTGGCGGTGAGAAGAAGAATTTCTTTTTCTGTCGAAAGCTCTTTCAGCAAGTGCCTAAATACTACCTGATCTTCTTCTTCCAGTTGGAAATACGGTTCTTCAAGGACGATTGTTTGCTGTTGCGCGTAATAAATACGCAGTAGCGACAAGTAGCTTTTTTTCGACGAAGGTAAATTTGAAATCTTCACTTTCCGCTGATCGGTCAGGCGAAACAGCTGGAGCATCACGGGTACTGGTTTTGTATGTCCACTGATCGACTTCATAAAACTCAGCAGTTCTTCTACTCTAAGCCGAGAGTATTCCCCTTGTTCCGCAAGTGAAAAGTAGGTATCCGCCCGTTCTGCCAATTGGGTAAGGAGAACTTTCTTTCGCTGGACATTTGTTTGAATGCCTGTGACCTTGTGCTTTTGCAGTTTGAGTTCGGCGGAAGGGATTATTGTTTGACCATTTACAATCACTGCTTGAATATTCATGCATGCCTCCTGAATTTTCACTTTTTTGATTACCTTTAAATTCAAGGTAATCTTTCTTTACATTAACCAATATAAACCATAATATTCTTGCGCTATTTTTACAGTTGTAGATTTGATGAAATTAGGCTGATTAATGAATATATCTATACGACACTAGCATAAAAACCTATCAGAAGTTAATAAAATCATGGCTGTTGAAGCAATTCTCATGTGGATGTAAGAACTTCCAGTCTTTTTATTCGCCATGCACTTTCCCTCACAGATCCATTCCTGTCAAATTCGATCCTAAGGATGTATACCTAATTTCATTCGCTAGTATGTATACTTATTTTTTCACTCTCGAATTTTTTATAAAAGAGGTTTTTCTTAACTTTATCACTAATAAAGAACCATTCGTACTCCCCAATAATAACTCCCTACTAAAGCAAGAATACATTAAGATAGAAAAGCCGTTTGTAAAAGTACATTCATACAAAAAAGAGAGGAAACTCACTCTTGAGCTTCCTCTCTACCGATAATTGGTGATATGTAAACCTATTTCGTTTCAAAACTCTTACTTTGAATCCATTGAGAATAATCTTTTCAATGTATCTTTTTTTCTAGTGAAATCAGTTTTTCTTGGTTTTCATAAAAAGTCTTTAGAATTAGGGATCTGAATGTAACTTACTTACCCTTATGCTGCATTCAAATTCAGTGAAAAGATTCTTAAACGCCGTGGATTTTAAAGAGTAAATGAAACTTTATGGAAAACAGACCCTTATAGTAATCGCTAAACCATTTAGTCAGGGAGGGGATACCTTTAATATGAGCTTGCTATTGTCCGTTGTGATGGTGATGGTTGGGATCGTATTTTTAAATCTGTCATTATTATTTCCTAGCCAAATTGAAATGGGTGCATGTGTAGCTTCTTTACTCATTGCTGCTGTTTTTTATACTCAATATAAACGGCAAAAGAAAAATGTATCCAACAACTGAAGTTAAGGATTTACCAACTCGGTTTTTAATACAAAATCGAATTTTCTTCTAACCTTTTCGTTGCTAGTTTAAAGGGAAGTGAATGGAACTTGGTTCCTCATAAGGCACATTCAATAAAAGACGTGCTCTTTCTTTCAGACGCACCCTGTCGTTTAACTCGTTCCTTTAATTCTATAGAGGAAAAGTCTTATGGGTAGGGATTGGCTTGGCTGCGTGTTACACTGAGTATCAACAAAACAACTGGACTCTACCTGACTTTTCTTAGTCACTTTCCATGATTGGGAAGGAGCTATAATATGAAGTTTAGTAGCGTGAAGGTTTTTCTTGCAACCATGTGCGAATATAACACGGTGAACATCCAGCAGGTTTTTGCATCCGAAGCAGGTCCCAGCTTATCCGTTCGTTGTTTATACGGCACAACTACTTTTGAAATTACGCATTCAGAGACGCAAGAGGTTATCCATAACGAGTCGATTGATCAAACAGCTGATTACATTATCACGTTTATCGCATCCTACGATTTAAGCAAAAACTCCTGAATCTTCAGGAGTTTTTTTGATTAAATATTTAACAGCAGGGTAGATTCTATATAACGACGTAAATGAGGTGAAAACGCCTACTACTTCACAGGAGAAAAGAGCGTGTTTAGTATGACATTTAACCACATTAAAAATTTGTTGCAGCTTTCCTGGACTTTTAATACGTCTACAATTCGCCATTCCTTCTCGATTGGCGAAGAAGATCAGGTGACGGTCAGGTGCATTGTTGATACCTTCATCTTTGAAGTGACCTCCAGTGAAACTCAGCAGGTCGATTATTATACGTCGATTGATTTAGCGGCTGAGGCTCTTTATAAAAGAATTAATGCCCCTCATACGAACTGACTTCCTGGAAAAAGGACTTTTTTTATCCACCTATTCTGATTCGCTAGAATAGCGTCTAACATAGTTGAATCGTCGCTTCGACTGATGCTATAGTTAAAGCCTAAGCAGCTGCTTATACTTTCTGTTCGTCTTCCTGGAACTGTTCCAATATAAAGTGGAAAAGGCCAGGATGAAAAGACGAAGAAAGGAAACACGTTCGAAGGTGCACCTTCGAACGTGTTTTTTCATTTTGATCACTTAAACGCAAAGAGCAACAAAGCTGATTAGACGATTTATGCATGTAACTTATCTGCACATACTTGATATTCATTTTTAGTCTTATCCCAAAAGCTAATTGTTTAAGGGCAATTTTTCTTCGAAATGCACTTTTCTTCTTTTGGCTGTTACAGTCTTACATGCAATAATCCCCAGCAATAAGAAAGTAAAGGAACCGATTAATCCAACCGGTCGTATGGAAGTCAATTCAGCTGCCAAACCGATCATTACGGTTAGAATGATGATAAATACGGCTTCAACAATACTGAATAAGCTGCTAAACCGGCCCATTATTTTCACTGGCACGTTGTTCTGATAGAACGTCAAATACCCGGTGTTGGCAAACGTGATCGCAAACCCAATCATAAAAGTTCCCGTTGCAGCACCGGGAAAACCTTGCGAACTGTAGAGCGCCATATAACCGACTGCCGTAAAAACAGAGCCGCCCCCGATTAGCAGGTTGACCGCTAATTGTTTGGAAAAAACGGTGTTGATGACTGAACCCAAAATAATCCCCGTTCCAAATACACTCAGCAAGAATCCGTAGTTGGTGTCAGACATTAAAAGAACTCCTTTCGCAAAAGCCGCTTCCAATGAATCCAGGGCGGTCATAAATATCGTCATTCCAACAAACAATAGATAAACTTTTAAAATAAACGTATTGGTTTGACTGAACTGGTAGACTACTTGAAAGTCAGCTTTTATCATCTTCCAAGAAAGTTTTTCAGTTTCGGATGGGACTGTTTGGGAATCCACGTTCGGCAAGAACAGGATGATGAAAACTGACAAGATTAAAGCAACGGAATTTACATAGATAGCCGTATCAGGTGTGCCCATCCAAAATAAGAGACCCGCTATTGCCGGGCCAATTAAAGTTCCGCAAGAATTGATAAAGCTTCTTAACGCATTGAATCTTTGACGATCCTTCTCTGGGATGAGCTTGGTCATATACACCATGGATGTAGGTTCAAACATGGCACTTCCAATATTGATGATAAATACGATGACATACACAGAGAACAGTGAAGGAAGCACCGGAATCAAGGCGATACATAGAGCACGTGAAATGTCTAACCCAATCATCAATTTTCTTGAATTAACCCGGTCGATCAGGCTCCCTGCCCAGGAGTTGGAGCAAATAGTGGCGATCGGCCCTAAAATGTAGAGCAAAGCAACCGCCAGAGGAGAACCCGTTTCATTGAGGATAATTAAATTCAAGGCAATCAGATACACCCATCCGCCTATGTTGGAAATGCCAATCCCGCCTAGCAATAATAAAGAATACTTCCAGTTTTTCATCGTAACCTCTCCCCACTGAATTTTAGCCAAACAAAAAAATCCCACCCCCAAGACAATTGTCTTGGGGACGAGATTACTAAAATCGTGGTGCCACCCCTGTTTGTCAATACGTCACCGCATTAACCTCATTCGGTACAGCCATGAAAAATGGCGATTACCTTAGCCCGATAACGGGAGCTCCCGTCCCAACATCCCCCAAAATCAGGTTCCGCTGTGATGCTCAGAGGTTTGTTTCAATAACGGACTCCTACTCCTTTCCAGCAACCGGAGCTCTCTAGAAAAAGTCTTAAGCTATCTACTGTTCTCTTCAACGCTTTTCATTTTTATAATTCCCGTAATATTACCACAACTCTATCAAACTAGTAAATACTCTATGACAAGCAATAATTTTAAAGAAAGCCAATTAATTCTCAAATACCCAGTTCGTAAAAGTACATGAGTCCGGACAAAAAGATAAAGAAAATACGCTTGTACCAACCTTATCTTCCCCTTCTCAAAATGCTTCGTTTTAAACTTGGGTTAAAAATTTTTGGACAAATGCACTGAAAGACAGTAAGAATATTTTTCGGTACCTTTCTACGCTTCTACTTTGTATACGGAGTTTGCTTCCGAAACATTTTTTATTGCTGCAATCAATAAGTAGTTTCCCGTACATTCTAGTTTGCCTTGGCCACGAATAAACCGTTTTTTGAAAATAAGAATCCATGTATAGGGGCAACTAACTAAAATCGTTCTACTGGAAGTAGAATTTAAACAGATTTTTAATGAAAATTTATGGCATAGAGCGAATCGGACAAGCACCGTTTGGTTTTGGTCTTCTTACAAGCTCCCCATTGCAATTTGGACAAATGTTAAACATCCTTATCGTACACTCCTGGCAGAACGTACACTCATGAACACAAATATAAGCCTCTGTTTCAATATGTCCAGAACACTTTTCACAGCTGTTTTTCATTTCTAACCCCATAATATTTCCTCCTTTTTGAACTCAGTTCATTCTATTTGAAATTCTATTTAAAACCCATCCTTTTTTTAGGATTATTGAGGAGTATAGTTTAATAAATAAGGAAATTTAGGGATTTCAAATAATATTTGCAGGTGATAAAAAGTGGATAACATCAATCGAAGAATAATCGATATCCTGCAGCGAGAAGGCCGGATATCGATGACAGAGCTAGGAAATAGAATCTCTTTGTCTGTTCCTGCTGTAACAGAAAGAGTCCGGAAACTAGAGGATAACGGGATAATCGAAGGATATCGGGCTGAAATCAATTCAAGAAAGATAAACAAGTCAGTTAAAGCATTTATTTTAATGAAAACTTATCGCTGCAAAGCATTTAGAGAATTCTGCAAGGACAATCCTTTAGTAATAGAATGCCATCGATTAACTGGCGAGTATAGTTACCTCGTTAAGGTAGTCACAGAAACAAACGAATTGCTGGAAGAGTTCATTGATTTGAGTATGGAGTACGGAGAACCCCATACGATGATGAACCTTTCTTCTCCGGTTCCTTATAAGAATATTTAACTGCTTAGTTTTGAGTAATCATATGGCAAATAATTATTTTTGCTCTTCTTAAAATTTCACATCCAAATTAACTTGAATACATCCATCTAAACAAGCGCTTTGTTGTCCACCATTCTTAATCCATTCGTAAATGCACTCATTTACAAACCAAAAAGGAGAGAAGAGGTTAATCTAAAAACCTCTTTTCTCCTTTTTAATAACAGCAACTTCCAATCCTCCGTTGTACGAAAAGGATCCCTTTGAATCCTTTTAGGGACTCTATAGAACAGAGGAAGCCCTTTCTCGCTTAAATTCTCTAAGTTTTGCCCAACAGAAGATCATGCAGCTGACGAGCGATTGCATCAACACCGGGCACATTGCTAGATGGGTAATGAAGGGTCAATATCGTCTCCTTCCCGTTCAGTTCACGGGCGAGAAGGTCTTTCGTCTGCCTTTCTTCTTTATCCAGCTGGATATATGCCGTCGTTCCTGCTTGATCGGAGATAAGGACCAACTCCAGCTCACTGAACCGGCGCTTGAATTTTTTGTTGGGGTAAAATTCAAATTCTTGGAGTACGCCACTGTTCGTACGCCGACTTTGTACATTGACCACTTTCTTCAGCGGAAAGTCCATTTCCTGAACAGCATACAAAATCTTTTCTGCAGCTTCTGTTCCAAACACATGAATGTCATGCTCTTCTCTCAAATTGTTTTTCCCCGTTACCTCCAACATCGTCTTTAGCCAGACATCCACTTTATGGACGGTCATTGGGGTCTCTCGGGATAACTCAAATGCAAAAGGAATCGTTTTTTCTTCCCGTGGCCCTATCGTGAAAGCTCCACTAATTTTCAGCTTCTGGATTTCCACTTCTTCCAGCGCTTTCCGCCCCCCTTCCTCAACCAATACATTTGTCATTACAAAGATATACGCTCCTTTAATTTCCTGTTCGGTTTCGCCTCCGATTACATAGATTTCTCCTGAAATCGAACTTCCTTGATAGACTTTGGCTTTTGCGATAGAGGTCCCCACTTTGGCGTTTCCATCTCCTGCACTTGCCCTTAAGGTTTCCCAAATAGACATTGCATTGCCTCCTAAATTGTCTGTTTTTTCAATTTATTATACCACTCAGTCTCAGTAATCGCATGAAGATAAACTAAAGAGAAAAGAATGAGAATTAGTTCACAGTTTTAATATGAATGCCTTTTGTTTATTTTAACTAAATCCTCATATAGCTTCTGGTAACCTCATGGCATATAAAATTAATAGGAATTTTCATTAATTTTCTTTTTATATTTTTTAACATTTACAGTCTAGCTACTTTGTAGAGCTTATTTACGAAATACTCATGTTATTTGAGGAAAAAACCAGAATGAAAACTGAACTGTTTGTAAAAGTACACCTCCATCAACAGAAAGGAAGAGAAAATGCTCTAATTGAGCGTCTTCTCTTCCTTTCTATGCCTATTCAATTAACTTGTTATCGAATTTTAGTGCGATAATGGCCAACTACTTAAATATATTTCATATTTATGTGTTCTTTTTAACTTTAAGTATAAAGTTGAAGGACCAATTTAATACAACAATTAATCAAAATACATACTAGTTAATGCTTTTGTTCTAATTCACAAAACCATCTAGAAACTTACTCGCTTCACCATTAAATTTCCACATCACACCAAACCGGTCGATTAACATACCAAAACTGGCGGACCACGGAGTAGAAGATAAGGGCATGATTACCGTACCACCTTCAGAAAGTGCTTCGAAAATGGACTGATTGGCTTCTGGTTCAGCATCGATGATACTAATAAGGAGGGAATTCCCTTGCGTAATTCCTCCTGTCACCGCTTGCATACCCAGTGGGACATCCGAGAGCATCAATGTGTTTCCTGCGAATTCAATACGCGATTCCATGATCATGTTTTGTTCTTCTTCCGTGAATGGCGCATTCGGATCTTGGTCAAAAGCATTAAATCTCACTTTTTTCACACTTGTTGCTTGCAATGCTCTTTCGTAAAACGTCAGTGCTTCTTCTGCCTTGCCTTCAAATTGTAGATAAGCTACTGTTTTCATCTTTTATTTCCTCCTTTGTTATACCCAAAGTATAATGGGGCATAGGTGACAACAGTATGTCGTATATCGGAGGACACTATGAAAAAAATTGAACGGCTTATCTCAATTGTCATGATTTTACTGCAAAAGGAAATTGTTTCAGCCTCAGAATTCAGCCGTCTATTCGATGTTTCAAAGCGAACAATCCAACGGGATATAGAAGCCTTGGGTTATGCAAATATCCCCATTTATGCAGAACACGGTGCTGAGGGAGGATATGCGTTAATGGATGAATATAAACTCGATAAACGTTTGGTAAACAGCCAAGACTTAGAAAATATCCTCGTCTCCTTAGGTGGCTACGACCAATTGATAACGAACCCGGAAATTCAAATGACAATTCAAAAAATCAAATCAATGACCAGCCTGGAAACGACCGCAAAACTGGATTTGAGTTTTTATGATTGGTCAGGTAGAAGCGAGATCAAAGAAGACATTACACTGATCAATCAAGCAATCGGAAAGAACTGGTTGTTAACATTTGAATACGTCGATCAAGGCGGCAAAAGAAGCTGTCGGGTCGTAGAACCTTATAGGCTGCGTTTAATGGAGATGCATTGGTATCTTTTTGCTTATTGTCTTGAACGCAAAGACTATCGAACATTCAAGTTGACGAGGATGATCGATATTAAACAGGAAGGTTCTTTCAGTCCGAGGTCCGATCTCGAATCTATAAAAGACCAAAAGCATAGTGGACAATCCGAGTTGGTCCCGGTACAGCTATTAGTCGATGTTGTGGTCAGAGATCAGTTTATCGAGAGATATGGCAAAAGTTCTGTTACGGAAATGACGGCAGAAAGTTATCTTGTCAAGATTGAGCTACCTGAGAGCCATTTTGCTTACCAGTTTGTAGCTGGTTTCGGCAATAAAGTTAAGATTTTGGAACCACATAGTTTTATAGAAAATTATTTAATTTTTTTAGAGGAAACCATCCGACTGTATCGATAGTAGCTGCAGAATTTTGCTCCTAGACAAATAAGCACAACAACTTTTGCAACGGCTAGGACTTTTTTTATAATCAATCAAAGAGTTACTCTCATTCCACTGATTATACATTTTGCTTTCAAAAATAAGACTTGTACAGATAAAGAGGAAAATCAGTGCTTATAGGCAATGATTTTCCTCTTTGTATTTCGTCAATAAATTAGCTGTTACTTCTGATAAATTTATGATATGTAAACTACTAGACAGTTAGCGCATCTTTCTATAATACTTTAGTAATTACATACTATTACGTATAACCCGATAAGCTTGTGTTTAATATGGGAACTGTGACTGTTAAAAAGAGAATCTCATCTTTACAACATCAAACTTCGCCCCATAAAATGAGGGCGCAGCTTAAGCAAAATCGGCAACGAAGAAGCCGACTTAGTCGCTGTCGGCCGAGGCATGTTGAAAAACCCTTATTGGACCCTGGAAGCTGCAGAAAAAATAAGAAAAGAGACCTCTGTGCCTGTACAATATGCAGCAGGATTCAAGTAAGCAGTATTTAGTTAATACCTATACCGAGTACACGAAACAAAAATGAAAACATATTTTGGAGGGAGTTTATAATGACATACATTGACGACAAAGTGATTATCATCACCGGGGCTTCAAGCGGGATTGGCGAGGCAGCGGCTCTTTATCTTTCAGAACGCGGCGCCAAAGTGGTTTTAGCAGCAAGAAGCGAAGAAAAGCTGAAAGTTCTTGCAGAGCGCATAAACAACAGCGGTGGAACGGCACTGTACCGCTCAACGGATGTGACCAATAAAGACGAAGTTCAATCTTTAGTTGATTTCACTATTGAGAAATTCAATCGTGTGGACACCTTGATTAACTCGGCCGGACTGATGTTATTCTCAATGTGGGACAATACGCACGTAGAAGAATGGGAAAAAATGATCGACCTGAATCTTAAAGGGGTTCTTTATGGAATCGCAGCAGTGCTTCCGAAAATGAAGGAACAAGGATCTGGCCAAATCATTAATGTCGGTTCAGTTGCCGGTCACGCTGTAGGTGAAGGGCATGGTGTCTACAGCTCAACAAAATACGCAGTTAAAGCAATAACTGAAAGCCTTCGTAAGGAAATGTCTGTTAAATACAACATCAAAGCTTCGATGGTCTCTCCCGGTGTGATTGCCACCAATTGGCAAGATACAGTAACCGATCGTGATGTGGAAAGTGTTCTTGAGAATTTAAATGAAGTGGCAATTGATGTGGAGCACGTGGCTAAAACCATTGCTTTTGTTATCGATCAGCCTGCTGATGTTCTGATCAACGATGTATTAGTAACTCCTACCTCGCAAAAATGGTGAGTAGAACTAAGTTCCATTGAACGTACTTTTTTAAAAAGAAGAACCAAAAAAATCAAATCGTCCTTCCTGCCGCATCTTTCTTAAAAATACGGCAGGAAGGGCTTTTTATTTTTTTTAAAAAGGACAAGTGCAGAAATGTAAAACTTAGTCAGCATCTTTTGAACAGTATTTAAAGATTTTAGAGCATTTTCCCTCTTAAATTAGCAAATGTAGTTTGTTGACTTATATATTTTGTAGTTATTAATTTAGTAAATCTAATAATATAATCGGATCTATTCTTCTATCACACTAAGGCGTTCGTAAAATACACTTTTAAAAACGAAAAAAGAGTGAAAATTTTAGACGAAGTTTCTACTTTTCCGATAATTCAATGATATGTAAACTGATTTATATGAGTGATTGACGAGTTATATATCATTGCGATAAATTCCGTCCACTGTTTCGTATATCACTCCTTTGCTTTGATTGACTGCTCTTCCTTTGGCTGCTTGATAAGACAACACTGAGTAAAATAAGAGCTGCCCCGATATAGCCTTTGCCGTGCAATATTTCTTGTGCAAATACATAACCAAATAAAGCAGCGAAAACCGGCTCTAACGAAAACATCAGTCCTGTACGTGTCGGTGACGTGTATTTTTGGGCGATGATTTGTAAAATGAAGCCGATGGCACTGCAAAAGATGCTTAAGGCAAGAATCGCAAGCCAGCTAATTGTGGTACTGGGCCAAGCAGGCACTTCGAAAATAAATGAAAAGATCAACCCATACAATCCGGTGAAGCCCAGCTGGGCAATCCCTAAGTTTAACGGATCCACCTTCTTGGCTGCCGAACTTACCACTATAATATGCACGGCATAGAAAAGCGCAGCCCCCATACAGAATAAGTCGCCCCTATTAAACACTAAAGGCAGTTGAATGGTGAGAAAACCGATTCCTGTAATGGCAAGAATCACACTCAGGGCCGTTTTCAATTCAACTTTTTTTCGCAATACGAAAGCCGTAATCAGCGGAACAAATACCACAGTCAAGCTAACCAAAAAACCTGCATTTGACGTGGTGGTCGTGTTCAATCCATACGTGATTAACACGAAAACGATGAATAGAATAACCCCTAGAATGGCCGCACACTTTAAGGTGAGGCAATCAATTTTCCTGAACCGCCGAAAAAAGAGGCCCGCCGCCAGCACAAATGCCAATCCGAATCGAAGCGCGATTACATTGAATTCTCCAAGCGAATCAATTCCTATTTTCATAAACAAATAAGACGATCCCCATCCGATTGTCACCAGTAACATCAGTAAATCCGCCTGGAAAGGTTTCATGCGTCTCCTCCTTCACTGTGCCTTCTTCTAATCTATAAAAATAAAGTATACTTGCATCGCAAAAGTGAAGAGCGATTGCTTTATTGATATTCTTTCTTCAATTGATGATTCTCATCGTAATGGTCTTTTGGGTGGTAAGAAATGATGGGTTGTTCAACTAGAGTATGAAGCCGCTGTTTGTACGCCTCCAAATACATTTTCCGTTCATCTTCGTCATGTGACGGTGTCCATGAGATGAATGGCTCGACTGGCTGCATGCCCGAAAAGTAGAGCATGCCATGATTGATATGGTAGAGAATTTTTTCATGAATATCGCCATCCATCCCGTTTGGCATATAAGCCCCTTTGGGCGTTCCAGTCGTCACCGAAAGCATGGCTTTTCTACCTTTTAACCCTCCCGAATCGTATCTATTTTCTCTGGTGTAGATAAAGCCCGAAGCATACACCCGGTCAAACCATCCTTTTAAGATGGCCGGCATGGAGTACCACCAAATGGGAAACTGGAAAATAACAAAATCGGCCCACACCAGCTTTTCCTGTTCATCTTCAATATCGCGTGAAAAACTTTCGGTTTTGACCGCATGTTTCTGTTCAACTGCATATTTCAAAGAGTGTTCGTCCTGACGCTGCTGAAAATCACCGCCGTCGGCAACCGCCTTGAAATTCATGGCGTACAAATCCGATACTTCTACTTGATGACCCAGTTTGGTCAATTCTGAAACTGCCAAGTCCTTTAGCGCTCCATTGAACGATTGCGGTTCAGGATGTGCATATACAATCAGTACGTTCATCTCTTCATCTCCTCATGGATAATTCACTAATGTTTAGCCTGCGTCTTTTCAGATTTCATTTTCAGGATAGAACATCAGCATAAAAAAGCTGGCTGGTTCCGCTGTTTCATTTTTATAGCTGTGCGGAACCGTACCGGAAAATTGAAGCGCATCCCCGGAGGCCAATGTATAACGCTGACCTTGAAGATCCATGATCAGTTCCCCGTTTTTCATGACGATGTATTCTTCCCCCAAATGGGTTTTGGCCTGATGAAAACAGCCTGGCTCCAGTTCAGTGACGTAAATCTCGAATTTTTTATCCGGATGAAAAGGGAAAAAAGGATAGACCCGATATCTGCCTTCATTGTCCGTAATGGGCTCAATGTCAGTCAGACTAATCTGCTTGACTTGAGGCTCGCTTTCCGTCATGAAGGAAGTGAAGGAAACTTGAAGGCCGTTTGCGATTTTCCATAAAGTCGCTACCGTCGGATTGGATTTCCCTTTCTCAATTTGAGCCAGCATGGCTTTACTGACCCCTGTTGCTTCAGAAACCTGATCGAGCGTAAGGTTCCTTCGTTTCCGTAGATTGGCCAAGTTTTTCGAAATAATCCCTTGAATATTTTCCATTCCATGCCTCCTGTTAACTTTATTAATGAACAATATAACATACTTTTAAACGTTTTAACAGACAAAGGATTTTGATTAATCCTTAGATGGCATTTCTCTAATCAGTATGTTGAGTCTTCGTAGAAAAAAGCGTTCGTAAAAGTACACCTTTCCGAACGCTCTAAAGCCTCTCCGAACTTCATAAAAAGAACGTTCGTAAATGTGTCAAAACACTTTACGAACGTTCTTTTATTTCTAGACAGGTTTACGAACGGTCCATCATTGCTTCATCCTGTTCGGTCCATGTGCATAATGCAACTCATGCCTCAACCCGAACCAGCCCTTCCTGCAGTGCTTCCTCTAGAAACGGACTCGGTTTGCCGACGGAGAAAAGCTGCAGTTCGTGCATAGCACGCGTACAGGCGGTGTAGAACAGGCGGCGCAGGCTTTCCTGTCCGTACATCTGTTCCGAGGCGTCGTAGAGGATGACGGCGTCGAACTCGATGCCTTTTGCCAAATACGACGGGATGACGATGACGCCCTGCTCGTATTCGGCGGAGCCGGTCTTCATCCGCTTCAGCCCCTCGATGCCGGACAAGGCTTCATGGGCATGCGCGGCTTCGGAAGCGGATTTGCAGATGATGGCAATCGTGCCGAATTTGCCGCGCAGTTCTGCGACCCGCTCCATGATGCAGCGATGCAGTTCTGCATGATCCGCTACTTCCGTCAGGACCGGCTTTTCGCCTTGCCGCTCAAACGGGACGATGGCGTTGCCTTCCGGCACAAGCCGGCGGGTGAATTCGATGATTGGTTTGGTGGCGCGGTAGCTTTGCGCCAGACGGATCGTTTCGGTTTGATCTGTTCCGTACAGGTTGGTCAGCACATCAAAATCGTTGAATTCACCGGCATGGGCAAAAATCGCCTGGTTGAAGTCGCCGAGCACCGTCATGCGCGCTGAGGGAAACAGCCTCTTCAAAAATTCAAACTGGAACGGCGAGTAATCCTGTGCCTCATCGATGACAATGTGGCGGATCGCCGTGTTCGTCTGAAAGCCGAGAATCAGTTCTTTCAACAGCAGAAACGGCGTGGCGTCTTCGTAAAACAGTTCCTCTTCCGAAAGCTTATCAAGTGTCTGCCGGCAAATGGCTTCCCATTCCGCAGGCAGTTCCGCCTGATTATCTTCCAAAAATCCTGCAAAAAGTTGGCGGTACAGTGCTTTGACATCGACAAAGCGGTAAGCCTTGATCTTTTTTCGGAGCGGTTTCAGCTTCTGGCGCACAACAAGCCGGGCCAGTTCTTCCGGCTCCATTTCGTAGTCGCTCACCGCTTTTCCTTTAAAACCTTTTTTCGCTGCCAGATAGGCATGCGCTTTCTGGTAGGAATCGTTGCTGAGCAGCTCCATTTCCTCTTCCACCCACGGCTCTTCCCATTCCTGTTTTTCAAATTCATCGAGCTCTTTCAACAGCCAGTCCTTCAACCCTTCCAGCCGGTTGTGGAAACGCAGCGTTGTGTCGCGGGAATAAAACCGCGCTTCAATGGCTTCGGCGCTTGCAATCGGATGTCCAGCGAAACGGATGCGCTTGAATATCATGCCGGACTCCTCCAACGTCCGCCGATACGATTTGATGGCTTCGAAAAACTGGACCGATGCCTTGAAGCGGATGGCTGCCACACGGGCCGCGTATGCCGGATCGTCCCTTTTCGTCAACACGTACTCCAGCTGTCCGTACGGATTCTCAAGCTCAAACTGGGCGCTCAACCGGTGGTTCAAGTATTCTTGGAACGTCACTTGGTGCATGTTCTCTTCGCCGAGTTCCGGCAGCACATTCGACACGTAGCTCGAAAACATTGCGTTCGGCGAAAACAGAATGATCTGGTCGGCGTTCAATTGATCCCGGTATTTATAGAGAAGATACGCGATGCGCTGCAGCGCAGCCGAAGTCTTCCCGCTGCCGGCTGCCCCCTGTACGATCAGCAGGCGTGTCCGGTCGTGGCGGATGATGCGGTTCTGTTCCTGCTGAATCGTCGCGACGATGCTGTGCATCTTCTTGTCGGCGCTTTTGCCAAGCACCTGCTGCAGGATTTCGTCCCCAATGGTCAGACTCGTGTCGAACATCGACTCTAAAACGCCGCTGCGAATCAAATATTGCCATTTCTTCTCCAAATGCCCTCGCACTTCCCCGCCTGGCGTTGAATAAGATGCGGGTCCCGGCTGGTGGTCGTAGTAGACGCTCGAGACCGGTGCGCGCCAGTCGTAAACAAGGAATTCATCGCCTGTTGAATCGGTCAATGTCGAGATGCCGATATAGACTTCTTCTTTTTCCGGTTCGTCTTCCTCTTGAAAATCGATGCGGCCGAAATACGGCGTTCTTTGCATGCTTCGAAGTTCCGCCAGCTTTTTGGTGGACTGTCGGTGGGTGGTTTCACTGACGGACAGCGCCTGTGCTTCCTGCCGCAAGCCGATGATCGTTTCCAGGAAATCGTCGAACGAATCGAGGCTTATTTTGTTTTCATCCCAGAAATGGCGGCGGATGTTCACCACATCGTCTTTTTGGCGAGACGTATCTGCTTCCAATCTTCGGAGCTGCCCGGTGACTTCCTGCATCACGCGGTCGACTCGTTTTTGCTCCTTTTGAAATTCCAGATTCACGTGAACCACTCCTTACAAAATGACTAATCCCTGTGCGAATTAAGAATCGGATAACGTTCGGTTTTCTTCATTAAGAGGCAGTTGCGTTTGGAATGTTTCATAGCGCTTCCGTTGAAGCATCAGCCGCCGATAATGAGCTGGTAGCGTTCAGCAGCGCTGTAGATCTGTTTCGCTTTTTCGATAATCGGCCGGTCGACCATTTTGCCGTCCAGCATGAAGACGCCGGCGCCTTTCGCTTCGTGTTCGGCATGGCGCAGCACTTTCACCGCCCAGTCGATGTCTTCCCGCGATGGGCTGTAAACTTCGTGGATCGTCTCAATCTGTTTCGGATGCACCGCCATCTGGCCGTTAAAACCGAGGGCACGCGCTGAAACGGCGCGCTTTTGCAGGCTTTCCGTATTGTGGATGTCGGCGAATACGGTGTCGTAAATGCCTTCGACGCCCCCCGCTTTGGCGTACGTGACGATGCGGGAGCGCGCATAAATCGCTTCAAGCCCCGCTTCCGTCAGCGTCAAATCCGCGTCCGCTGCATAGTCGATGGCGCCGAACGCGACGCCGCTGACGTTCGGATTGCTGAAGATGTCTTCCAGACGGACGATGCCGACTGCTGTTTCTACAAGGACGATCAGTTCGCCGTTAGCACCCATGCCGTCCCACGTTTCCTGTACTTGCCGGGCACTTTCCGCTTTCGGCAGCATGATGCCGTTGACGTTTTCATGCCGGGCAAGTTTGACATCTTCCGCGTACCATTCGGTGCCGTACTGGTTGATGCGCAGGAAAATGGGCTTTGCCGGTTTGTCCTCCAGTTCGTCGAGCGCTTCTTTAATAACTGCGCGGGCAGCCGCTTTTTCATCCGGATGGACAGCGTCCTCCAAATCCCACAGCAAGGCGTCCGCTTCGCTGCTGACGGATTTCAGCAGCCGCTCTTTGTTCGTTCCCGGTGTAAACATCAGACTTCGGTAAATCATCCTTTTTCCCCCTTAAATGATGCCGTCTTTTTTCAGTCCTTCGATTTCTTCCGGAGTCAGCCCCAGTTCGCCGTACAGCGTTTCATTGTATGAGCCGAGTTCCGCTCCGGCATGGCGTATTTCTCCCGGTGTACGCGACAGTTTCGGTGCCACATTGAGCATCTTGACGCTGCCGAAATGCACATCCGGCACATCCGCGATGTTTTCTCGGTGGTTGAAATGCGGGTCATTCACAATGTCTTCCACTGTATAGACCGGCGCAATCGTCGCTTCAAAATGGACAAAGCGCTCGAGGATTTCGTCCTGCGTGTACCCTTTCATCCAGCCGGCGATGATCGCCTCCAGTTCGTCGACGTTCTCGAGGCGCTTCTGATTGGTTGCGAATTTCGGATCCGTTATCAAGTCTTCCCGGCCGATTGCCTTGAATATGCGTTCGACGATCGGCTGTGACGTGCCAGATATCGCAAGCCATTTCCCGTCTTTCGTTTCGTATAAATTGCGCGGTACAGTCCAGCCTGTGCGGTTCCCTTTCCGTCCCGGAATGATGCCGAGCTGGTCGTATTCCATGACCTGGTTGCCGAGCATCCCCATGAGCGCTTCGTAAATCGGCAAATCGATATACTGCCCCCGTCCCTCCTCCGAATGGTCGCGTTCGTAAATCGCGACCATCGTGGCGTAAGCGCCCATTAGCGCGGTCGCGTAATCGGCGAGCGCGAAACTTGGCAGCACCGGACCTCTATCCGGAAAACCGTTGACCTGCGCAAAGCCAGACATCGCTTCCGCGAGCGTACCGAACCCCGGTCGTTCCTTGTAAGGGCCGTCTTCACCGAAGCCCGACACCTTCACGACAATCAACCCAGGATTGTCTTTCGACAAGGATTCATAGGTGATGTTCCATTTCTCCAAAGTCTTCGGACGGAAATTCGTAATGACGACGTCTGCCGTTGCAGCGAGTTTATGGAACAGCTCCTGGCCTTTCGGCGTACTGAAATTCAGCGTGATCGGCTTTTTGTTGCGCGACACGAGCTTCCACTCAAGCGACTCGCCGTCTTTCTGGCGGCCGGCATTCCGCAGCGGGTCTCCTGCAGGATGCTCCACTTTAATGACGTCCGCTCCGAAATCCCCCAGATATGTAGCCAGCATCGGTCCCGCAAGCACAGTGGATGCGTCAATGACCCGCAGTCCGGCAAGCGGCAGCTTTCTGTTTTCTTCCATTGCTTCAGCTCCTCCAAATATTCCTGAAAATGTTTTCAGAATTTTCTCTTATCATATAGTCAATCGGATAAATTGTAAACCTCTTGGATACAAAAACCAAAAACACCCTGCGCCCGGAATTCCATATGAATTCTTTGGTGCAGGGTGTTTGATTCATTACGAATTTTTTATGGTTCAGTGGTTGTCTTGATGCGTTCCGGATGCGTGTAGAGATTAAACGAGCCTTTCCGGATAAAGCCGACCGTCGTGATGCCGAGCTCTTCAGCAAGCGACAGCGCGAGTTCGGTCGGCGCCGATTTTGACAGAATGATTTCGCAGCCGATCTTCGCAACTTTCAACAGGATCTCCGACGAAATGCGGCCGCTGAAAGCAATCACTTTGTCGCGTACATCAATGTCGTTTCGCAGGCAATGGCCGTAAATTTTGTCGAGCGCATTGTGCCGGCCGATGTCCATGCGCGATAGGAAAAAGCCGTCGGTGCTGCACAGCGCAGCGTTGTGCACGCCGCCGGTCTGCCGGAACATGTCGGCGCTGTCCTCCAGCTTTCCCATCAAGGAAAAACAATCTTCCGGCGACAAGGTCACCCGGACACTGTCCATCGTTTTCGCAGTCAAGGCGTCGTGGGCAAATACAAAGCCTTGCCGGCTCATTCCGCAGCACGACGAGACAAAGCGTTTGTTCTGCAGGTTCTCATAGAACGGATACATTTTATTCGCTTCGATATGGACGATGCCTTGTGCATTGTCGACGCGGATATCCCGGATATCGCGGTGATTCGGGATGATGCCTTCCGATGCCAGAAAGCCGACCGCCATGTCTTCGATGTATTCCGGCGAGCAGACGATCGTGATGAATTCGCGGCCGTTGATCCGGATGGTGATTGGCTCTTCGGTCACGATCCGGTCTTCCCGCTCACGGAACTCGCCGTCTATATAGCGGAGCACTGTCCGCGTTTTTTGCTGCTCCTTTTGCATAATCACCAATCCCTTTTAGAAATATCATTTATTGATTGATTATTCCGTTAATTTATTGTAGCACTCTATTAAATTGATTATACTATTACCACAGAGGATAAAGCGCCGCAAAAGAACGGCGCCGTTTTTATTTTAAGGAATTGGGAATGTTCGAGTAAAAAAGGAGGTGCCGGCATGCCGGTCAAAATCAACGGTTCACTGTATGAGTTCCAGGAAGGCCAGACGATTCTCCAAGTGGTCAATGCGTATGGCATCACGCATCCGCAGATCTGTTATTTGCCCGAAGTCAATCCGATTGAAACCTGCGACACGTGCATCGCGGAAGTCGACGGACAGCTGATGCGGACCTGTTCGGCCAAAGCGGTATCCGGGATGGATATCCGCCTCGCTTCCCCGCGGGCAAAAGAAGCGCAGACGGAAGCGATGGACCGGATCCTGGAAAACCATTTACTGTATTGCACGGTCTGCGACAACAACAACGGCAACTGCAAAGTACATAACACCGTGGACATGATGGAAATCGAACACCAGAAATACCCGTTCGAGCCGAAATGTTCAACAGATGCCGTCGATTTCACCAATCCGTTTTACCGCTACGACCCTAACCAGTGCATCGCCTGCGGGCAATGCGTCGAAGCGTGCCAGAACCTGCAGGTCAATGAAACCTTGTCGATGGACTGGGAACGGGACCGCCCGATCGTCTTGTGGGACGGCGGCGCGAAAATCAACGATTCGTCCTGCGTCAGCTGCGGCCACTGCGTCACGGTATGCCCGTGCAACGCGCTCATGGAAAATACGATGCAAGGCGAAGCCGGCTTTATGACCGGCCTGAAAGATGAAGTACTGACGCCGCTGATCGACCTCGTGAAAGACGTCGAACCGGGCTACAGCGGCATCCTGGCAATTTCAGATGCGGAAGCGGCGATGCGCGAAACCCGAACGAAAAAGACTAAGACGGTGTGCACGTTCTGCGGCGTCGGCTGCACGTTCGAAGTGTGGACGAAAGACCGGAAAATCCTGAAAGTCCAGCCGGTATCGGAAGCACCGGCGAATGCCATTTCCACTTGCGTCAAAGGAAAATTCGGCTGGGATTTTGTCAACAGCGAAGAGCGCCTGACCACACCGCTGATCCGCCGCGGCGAAGAATTTGTCGAAGCCACTTGGGAAGATGCGCTCGACCTGGTGGCAAAACGCCTCGGGGAAATCCGGCATGAACACGGCAAAGACGGCGTCGGCATCATTTCTTCGTCAAAAATCACCAATGAAGACAATTACGTCATCCAAAAGCTGACACGCCAAGTGTTCGAATCGAACAATGTCGACAACTGCTCGCGCTATTGCCAGACTCCGGCAACGGACGGTCTGTTCCGCACGGTCGGCATGGGCGGCGATGCCGGCACCATCCAGGATATTGCTAGTGCAGGCCTCGTCATGATTATCGGCGCAAATCCGGCGGAAGGGCATCCAGTCCTTGCCACGCGCGTGAAACGGGCGCACAAACTGCATGGACAGAAGCTGATTGTCGCCGACTTGCGGAAAAATGAAATGGCTGAACGCGCCGACCTCTTTATCCGGCCGAAACAAGGCACGGATCAGGTCTGGCTCATGGCGGTCACTAAGTACTTGATCGACCAGGGCTGGCACGACCAAGACTTTATCGAAGACAATGTCCACCATTTTGAGGACTTCAAAGAGGTGCTGGAGAAATATACGCTTCAATACGCCGAACAGGAAACCGGGCTTTCGCCGGAAACGCTCATCCGGATTGCCGAAGCGATCCGTGATGCAGACGGCACGTGCATCTTGTGGGGCATGGGCGTCACCCAGAATACCGGCGGATCGGACACGTCCGCTGCCATCTCGAACTTGCTGCTGGCGACTGGCAATTACCGCCGTCCGGGCGCCGGGGCGTATCCGCTCCGCGGGCACAACAACGTGCAAGGCGCCTGCGATATGGGTTCCCTTCCCGCCTGGCTGCCGGGCTATCAGCATGTGTCGGACGATGCGGCGCGTGCGAAATTCGAACAGGCTTACGGCGTCGAAATCAGCGACAAGCCGGGCTTTGACAACGTGTCAATGCTGCGCGCCGTTGACGACGGCATCATGAAAGCGATGTATGTTGTCGGCGAAGACATGGCACTGGTCGATTCCAACTCGAACCACGTCGATGAAGTCCTGTCGAAACTGGACTTTTTCGTGGTGCAGGATATCTTCTTCTCCCGCACGGCGCAATACGCCGATGTCATCCTGCCGGCGGTGCCGTCGCTCGAAAAAGATGGCACGTTCACGAATACGGAACGCCGCGTGCAGCGTCTTTACCAGGCACTGCCGGAACTTGGGGATGCAAAGCCCGACTGGTGGATTGTCCAGGAAATCGCGAAACGCCTCGGCGCCGACTGGGACTACAGCCATCCGGGTGAAATCTTCGCCGAAATGGCCAGCTTGACGCCGCTTTTCAGCCAGGCCGATTATGAGTCGCTGGAAGGCTGGAACAGCTTCTTATGGGGCAGCCATGACGGTTCCAGTACGCCGCTGCTGTATGTCGACGGGTTTAATTTCAATGACAAAAAAGCGCGTTTTGCCCTGTCGGACTGGGTCGAACCGGTCGAGTTCGCGGCAGAGTTCGATCTGCATATCAACAACGGCCGCATGCTCGAACATTTCCACGAAGGCAATTTGACGGACCGCTCAACCGGCATCCACGAAAAAGTGCCGGAGAACTTTGTCGAAATGTCGCCTGAACTCGCAAAAGCGCGGGACATTTTGGACGGTTCGGTTGTCCGGCTGATTTCTCCATTCGGCGCCGTCAAAGTGCCGGTCGTCGTGACTTCGCGGGTCCAGGGCAATGAACTCTTTTTGCCGATGCATTCCACGAATAAGGAACGGGCCATCAACTTCTTGACCGGCCCTGCGACCGACCAGCGGACCAATACTCCGGCCTTCAAGCAGACGAAAGTCCGCATGGAAGTGCTGCAAAGGGACGGCCACAACCCGCTGCCGAAATCGAACCACCGCACCAAAAAGCGCCACCCGACACGGGGTGTGGAAGTTGAACGCAAATGGCGGCGGCCGGATCACGTGCCGCTGACCGACCAACCGAAAGAAAGGTGATGTGCTTTGGCAACGCCGATTACGCGAATTAAAAAGAAACAGCTCACGCCGGAGGAACTCAAACTGCAGCGGCTTTTCGAACTTGAAACCCAAGTGGCCGAACAGCAGCAGGCGCTCCAAAAAGTGCTCGAAATCACTGGTGAACTCGACAAGGCGGGCATCCTGGATGCCGTCAATGCGATGGTCAAGGCACGGGAAGATTTGATGGATATTACCGTCCAGCAGGCTTCCCGCGAACCCGTCACGACGCTCATCAACAATTTGATGAATGCAGCGGGCGCGTTGACCGCCATTGATCCGGCGACAACTGCAAAACTGTCATCCAGCGTGCAGCGCGGCCTCCAGAACGCGGAAGCCGGCCAGTCTGACCCCCGCAAACTGAGCATGCTCGGTCTGTTCAAAGCGCTGCGCGATCCGGACATCAACCGCTCGATCCGCTACGGCCTGCATTTTTTGAAAGGCATGGGGGAAGAGCTGGAGCGAAAGTAGAACCCCTCCGTAAGGTGTGGGTTTAGTAAATGCATAAGGAAAGCACTCCTGACGGAATTGTTGGAGTGCTTTTTGTATGGATTCTTTTTATACTTCTTCCGAACGGTCCGTGGCCGGCGGCGGTGTGATGGAAAGTTCCGAGATTTCCTGGCGCCATTCCGGCGTCATTTGGATGTCGAGTGCGCCGAGAGACGGCTCCAGCTGTTCCAGGTTGCGGGCGCCGATAATCGGTGCGGTGACGCCTGGATGCGCCATGACCCAGGACACGGCAAGTGAAGCCGGATGATGCCCTCGCTCTTTGGCATACTGCACGAAGCGGTCGGCCGTTTCGAAGTAAGCGGCATCGGCGTAGCGTTTTTCGTAGTTTTTCTGTTCGACTAGGCGGCCCTGTTCCGGCTTTTTGCCGCCGGTGTATTTCCCTGTCAGGAGCCCGCCGCCGAGCGGGCTGTACGTAATAACGCCCATATTTTCTGCTTCTGCGAGCGGCAGGATCTCCACTTCTGCTTGCCGCTTCACAAGATTGTACATCGGTTGGATACACTCGAAACGCGCCAGGCTTTCCTTATAGGAGATGCCAAGAGACGTCGCGATTTGCCAGGCGGCCCAGTTGCTGACGGCAGGATACAGGATTTTGCCTTGGCGCTGGAGATCGTCCATCGCCCGCAGCATCTCCTCGATCGGGGTTGCTGGGTCGAAGGCATGGACAAAATAGAATTCGATGCGGTCGGTATTCAGGCGCTTCAAGCTTTTCTCCACTTCGAGCATGATGTGGCGGCGAGATAAACCGCGGTTGTTGACGTCCGTTCCTGTCGGTCCGTTCACTTTTGTGGTCAGCACCAGGTCGTCGCGGCTGTCTGCGATGCACCTGCCCAAAATCTCTTCCGATACGCCTTTGTTGTAGACATTCGCGCAGTCAAAAAAGTTGATGCCTGCTTCCCGGCAGCGCTTGAACATCGCCTGTGACGTCTCTTCATTGGCATTTCCCCCAAATGACATCGTCCCAAAGCATAGGCTTGAAACTTTGATGCCTGTTTTTCCAAGTGTGCGGTATTCCATTCTTCTTCCTCCTTTATGTATGGCGGATTGGTTTGGATTTCACGTGGTGTCTGAAAAAAATGTGTAGGTCCATTATTGCGGAGTTGGATTTTTCAGTCAATTATTTCAATCAATCTACGGCACGGCCTTCTTCATAGAAAGAGCATGTCTATTTCCTGGGAAATAAAATTGGCGCCTAGCGTAAAGTGCAAAAATAAAAGCGTGCCAGAAATTATTCTTTCTGGCACGCTTTCTATATAAGCTCTTTTAAATTCTTTTGGAATGCAGCGGCCATATCGTGTAGCGGCTCGCGTATCCGGCACCGCCACGTTTCTGTAACCGCTGCATTGGTATTCTGTACCCGATTATAACTCACGAAAACAAAAAATTCAAACAATTTGAATCACGGTTTGATTTATCCTATTTTACTCGCCTTTTTCTTTGCTGTCCTTCGCTACTATCCGCATCGCCGCAAGCAATAACACAATGACCGCGGCCAGTATGCCTGCCATGAACAGCCAGGCGTATGTAAATGCACCGGTCGCATCAACGATGTAGCCGAACAGCGGCGGGCCGATGATCACGCCCCACGAACCGAGCATCAAGCTGAATCCGCTGGCGATTCCGGCTTGCCCGATCGGCACCAGTTCTGTTGCGGCATTCATCCAGATGCCGTTAAAGCCGGAAATGCAGAAGCCGAACAGGATGGTAATCGGGACGAGCACCCAGAACGGCGTCCCCGGCGGCAGCATCGCCATGCCGAGCGCTACTCCGATGGAAACGGCGGCCACAATTACGAGCACGATGATCCGCTTGCCGCGAAAGATGCTGTCGCTGATCATCCCCCAGGCGACGCGGCCGAACGAACCGCTGACTTCGGAAATGACGAGTAGCATGCCGGCAAGGACCAGCGGGATGCCAAGGGATTCATAAGCGAACAGCACAATATAGGTGTTCAAAATCAGCTGGCTTCCACTCAGGCCCATCGCACCGAGGCTGACCAAGACGAGCGGCTTTTCTTTAAACAGCTGCAAAATCGAAGCGAACAGGCGGGCCGGTTTCTCGGAAGCTCCGCTTTTTTCCTGCTCGGCTTGCGGGTCCAGGTAGAATTTATAGGCAAAGATGCCGGTGGCAATCAGAAGCACGCAGGCGCCGATCATCACCGGGCGCCACCCAAAAGCCACAGCGGCCGGCAAAAGCAGCAGCGCAGCTAATGCCGCCCCGAGCGTTACCCCCATCTGCTTGATGCCCATGGCAGTCCCCCGTTTTTCGGAAAACCAGTAAAGGATGCCTTTGTTCGATGTCGGATGCATGGCGCCATAGCCCGCTCCGCCGAGCACGACCAATAGGAGGATCAGCCAGTAGAATGAAGTCACGGCCATCAGGATAAAGGAAAGCCCAAGGCACAGCGACAACAGGAACAGCAGCCTTTTCGAACCGACCCGGTCCACCAGGAAACCGGCCGGAATCGCAATGAGCGACTGGCCGAGGAACAAGGCAGCCGGCAGCATGCCGATCTGCGCTTTCGTCAAACTCAAGTCGTCGCCGATCAAAACACCAAGAGGTGCGAGGCTTCGGCCGACAAACGCCACCATGATCTGGGCAATCAGCAGCCAGGTCAGCATGCGCCACGGATTGACCGAAAGAAAAGCCCCATTATGCAGGATTGTCTTGTTCATCTCACCATCTCTTTTCAAGCTTGGAGCGGCCGTTTGCCTGCCCTTTAAGCAAAGTGTATTTCCAAGGATGCCCGGATCCTAAAAAAAGCCTGTATAGAATGAATTCTATACAGGCCATGAAGTTCCTTGTTTTGCAGCTTATTCAATTGTATCGTTCTCGCTCTTAAATTTCGGAACTTAGGACGATTTCGCCTTCCGGCGTTTCATTGCCCGCTTCCGGTTCACGGGTGATGGCAATCGTGTCCCAGCCTTCCGTGTTTTCTGTCATCGAGTAATAAGCGGAGCCTTGCTGGTCTGCATCCGGTGTGAATGCACCCGCCGGCACCGGCTGCCCTTCTTTCAAGAGCCAAATCTGGTACACTTCATCGCCTTGGAGCTGTTCAAGCTGTTCTGCCTGCACTACGACTTCGAGGGAACCCTCTTCCTGGATGATGGCGGCTTTCGCCGATCCGCCAAAGGCTTCTCCCGGCTGGAGTTCGATTGACTGGAACGCACTTTCCGTTGCCGGCTGCTGTTCGTCCGCCAGTTTGAACAATGCATAAGCATTGCCGAGAAGCGACAGCAGCAATACTGCAGCAATCAACGGCGCCCAAGAGCTGCGCCGGGCTTTCGGTTTTACCATCGGCACCGTTTTTTCTTTTTCCACCGGACGCTTAGGTTCCGCCTGCTTTTGCGGTTCTTCTTCAAAAACATTGGCGAGGATCCGGGATTTCATGCCCACTGGCGGTTCTGCGGGTTCTGCAAGATACGGGAGCTCGCCGACTGCATCCACCAGTTCACGGCAGTCTGCACACGTTGCCAGATGCTGTTCAAATGTTTGTTTTTCTTCTGCTGTCAGCGTTCCGTTCAGATAGTCCACTACGTGGTCACAGTTAGTATTCATCATCGATAGCCCCCCTTTCTTGCACTCCGTGCAGTGTTTTTTTCAATTTGCTCAACGCCAGCCTGATCCGGCTTTTGACCGTACCAAGCGGAATATTGCACATCGTCGAAATCGTTTCATGGGTCATGCCTTTAAAGTAGAACAGCTGGATCATTTTCTGCTGTTCACTTGAAAGCTCCGACACCGCTTCTTGGATCTGGTCTTTTTGTTCCTGCCATTCGGCCAATTCCTCAACGGCCGTTTCAGAACTCACCAAATCGCCAATTTCATCAAGCGGCACCGAAGGCTTTTTCTGCTTGCGGATCAAGTCAATTGCGGAATTGCGGGACATCGTGAACAGCCAGGACGTGAATTTGCCTTTGCTTTCATCGTACTCCCCTTTGCCCCGCCATAATTTGATGAACACTTCCTGCAGCGCTTCTTCCGCCAAATCCCGGTCTTCTGTCATTTTATACAGAAATGAGAACAGGATTTTCTCATAGCGGTCATATAATTGTTCAAGTGCAGCTTTCTCTTTTTGCTGTATACGCGTGTATAGCATAAAGTCGGAACTTTTCTCCATGAATGTTCTCCTTTTTTCCGCTGTCATTTCTCAAGCTTACTACAAAGAGAACGTCAGGAGAATGCCTGCGGATTGAAAATGCGGAATTTATGGAGAACACGTGAAAACCGGTGTCTATCCATTCCTTTTATCACGGTTCTACTGACTAAACGCTCCGGAATCGATTCTAGTTCACTTTCAGGACAATTAAAGACCTTTTGTTTGATAAGCCTGCCCATGCAATTGCCATTTTTATTTTTTCCGAATTGTTTAACAAGTGGAGAGAGGGGAATCCTAGCTATTAGGAATAGACAGTTTGTTCATACTTAAAGGAGGAAAAGATTTGGGACATTATGTGGAAGTGGAAAGCGGCGTCAACGTATTCGTGGAAGATGTAGGAATTGGGCAACCGGTGGTATTCATCCATGGCTGGCCATTGAACAACAAATCGTTTGAAATGCAAATCAGCGAAGTGGTGCAGGCAGGATTCCGCTACATCGGAATCGATCTGCGCGGGTACGGAAAATCGGATAAGCCGTGGTCAGGCTACGACTACACCACGCAAGCGGCGGATGTGAAAGCGGTCGTCGACCATCTCGGGCTTGAACAGATTGTGCTGGCCGGCTTTTCCATGGGCGGGCCGATTGCCATCCGGTATTTGACCAAATACGGCACCGAAGGCGTGGACAAATTACTGCTGATGGGTGCGGCAGCTCCGCTCTTCACGCAGCGGGACGATTTCAATATCGGCATGCAGCCGGCTGAAGTGGATGACATCATCGCCCAGATCCAAAAAGACCGCCCTGCTTTTCTGGCCCAATTCGCTGATATGTTCTTCGAGCAGGAAAAATCGGAAGAATTTCTAAAGTGGTTCCAGCAGCTTGGCCTTGAAGCAGCGGCGCATTCAACCATCCATTCCGCCATTGCCCTGCGCGATGAAGACTTGCGGGATGAACTGGCCGGCATTTCGCTGCCGACTGCCATTTTCCACGGACAAAAAGACCAGATCTGCCCTTATGAACTGGGAGAAGAATTGGAACGGCAAATCCCGAATGCTTACTTGGTGCCTTTTGCAGACAGCGGCCACGGCATCAATGGCGACGAGCCCGATAAATTCAACGAAGAATTGGTCCGGTTTTTGAAAGGTGCCAATGCGCCGAAAACGGACTGATTTCGTGGATCCTCATTGGTTCAGAAAAAACAGGACAGAAACACGCCCAAAGCCATTCTTTGGGCGTGTTTCTTTTGTTCCCATTTGTGATGTCCAAACAAACAATATTGCATGGACTGGCTTATCTTCTGATTTTCTGGAGAGCCCCCGCAGAAACAGCAAGAATGGCTCCCAAAAGAATGGCCAACTTCCAGCCGGTTGGGTTTTTTTCAGCACTTTGTAAAACAAGTTCCTCTTTATCGGCAAACACTGCATCGGCCAAGTCGGTATTGGCGGTCGTCGGTGAACAAAGTGGATGCACCCAGCTCTCTCCTTCTTTATTAAGGAAAAATAATAGACTCGAATCGAGCTGGCTTTGTCCCCACATCAAATCTTCTTTTACAGTGATGATTTCCCGGTCGACGCCTTTAAAGCTTTTTTCAACCCTTACCGTCATTATTTTTACACTTGTGCTTTCATTGATTTCTTCCACGGTGCCGATTATGACCGCGTCGTATTCATCGTAAGCGATCTCTGGAGGCGGCGGTTCTTCACAGGATAACGCCTGGCTGTGTACCGGCAATGAAAACATGGAGAGGAACAGCACGGCGATTAGTAATCTTTTCATATCGGCACCCCTGATTTCCATTTAGCTTCTATTTAAATGAAGTAGACGGTGTCTTGATGGTTTCCGTTTCGCTCTTTGTTATTTTATTTTCATAAAAAGTGATCTAAACCCAAAACCGCTCCGTTAGGTGTGTAAGAAATTAAAAAACGAGGAGTGGTTTTATGAAATGGAGAAAAATTTTGGCACTGGTACTAGGGGCAGCTTTGCTGATTCCCGGAATGGGCACAACCGCATTCGCGGATGAAATGCCGAAAACAGACACAACAGGCGTGGAGCTTCGCACGGCACTCGATTCCTTGCTATCTGAACACTATGTGCTTGCAGTCGATTCGATGATGAAAATTTATGATGGAGACCCTGCTGCTGAAGCAGCTTCCGCAGCGCTTGAAGCCAATGCGAAAGACATGGAACCGGTCATTGCATCGGTATACGGCGAAGAAGGCGGAGCGGCTTTCGGGGACATTTTCAATAAGCACAACCTTGGAACCGATGACTACGCGATGGCCGTAAAAGACGGCAACAAAGACATGGAGCAGCAATCACTCGATCAGATTCAGGCATTTACTGAAGACATGGCGGCATTCCTTGCTACTGCAACCGAAGGCAAACTGCCGGAACAAGCAGCCCAAGCTGCACTCCGTGAGCACGAAGATTTCGTCCAGGACACATTCGACCTATACACAGCCGGTGAATACGAAGCGGCTTATACGTCTTACCTGGCCGGCTCTAAGCAAATCTTCGGTGCTGGCAGTGCCATCAGCGGTGCAATTGCAGCGCAATTCCCGGACAAATTTACCGACCCGAACACAGCAGCCGGTGATTTCCGCTCAACTGTGAACCGCATCGCCGCTGAACATTTTGCCTTGGCACAGCTCAGCATGGCAAAAGGCTTTAACGGAGCCGAAGACTTCGACTTTGCCGATTGGGCACAAGACCAGAACACTGAAGAATTCCGTGCAGCCATTGCATCTCTTTACGGGGAAGAAGCGGGTACACAATTCGTCCAGATTTGGGACAATGAACACATTTCCATCCAAAGCGAATTAGCGGCAGCCGCGGCTTCAAAAGACCAATCGGCTGTGGACCAAGCTACAACAGCTTTAACCGGAGACTTTGCTGAATCATTAGGAACATTTCTGAGCACGGCTACAGAAAACCGTATGCCAAAAGACGGCACAGTTGCCGGAATAACAGCTCACGAACAATCGGTAGCCGACACGTTCAATCAGTATGCAGCCGGTGACTACGATGCTTCCTACAAGTCTTACCGTGCCGGCTACGCTATTATGTTTGATATCGGAAAAGGCTTGAGTGCAGCGGTTGTTGATCAGTTCCCAGACAACTTCCAAACTGCAGCGCCGGAAAAAATGCCGAAAACCGGCTTTGGCGGCACTGCTGAAGAGTCCAATACCATGATGCTGTGGGTTGTATTAAGCAGCTTGATCTTAGCTATCGCTGGAACTGTTACGTATCGTCAAAGCAAACAATCTTAAGTGGATGAGAGAGCGATTCGCTCTCTCTATTCCCGTTTGGAAGGAGAGCTGAAAATGAAGCCTTTTGTGACCATGAGCATCGCCGTTTTCTTATGCGGCGCCCTGTTTTTCCTGCTGAATCCTTTAGCAGAGGATTCTCTTTTAAATGAAACAGCCAGCCCCTCGGAAGAAACCGCGAGTGGCTTGGCGGCAGAAACAAAAGAAGAGCCGGCTGTCGATAAAATTGCTGAATTTCCGGTCTTTCCTGAACAACGGGAAAAATTGAAAGCCTTGCAGCAAAGCCGGCTCGAAAGCACCAAGGGCATGGAACCCGTTTCCATTGATATTCCTTCAATTGATGTGAAAGCGGCCATTGAACCGACCGGTGTTTTGGAAAACGGCGAAATGGGCGTGCCGGAAAATGTGGATCAGGTCGGTTGGTTTGAACCGGGATATAAACCCGGCGCGAAAGGCCATTCTGTATTTGCAGGGCATGTCGACAGCTTGACCGGCCCCGCCATTTTCTATGACTTAAAGAAAGTGAAAACAGGCGAAAAAGTGGCGTTAACGGACGCCAATGGGCGAAAGATGGTGTTCAGCGTTACCGCTATCAAGAGCTATGAAACCGATGAGGCGCCAATTGAAAAGATTTTCGGAAAATCGGATGCGCGCATGATCAACCTGATTACATGCACCGGGGATTTCAACCGCTCGATCGGTTCGCACGAAGAGCGGCTAGTCGTCACGGCGGAGCTCGTTTCGGACTCCGCTACTGCCGAAAAGCTCCCTGCTCCACCGTCGCAAGTGACGGCCACTTCTTCCAGTCTTTCCTGGCATGCGGTGCGGGATGATGCCATTATCGGCTACCGTGTGTATGAAGAAAATCCGGAAACAGGCGAGATCAAGAAAATCGAAACGGTTTCCTTGTTTGACCGCAAAAAAGTGGCCATTCAAAATACCGATGGCAAACGCTATTTCATCACTTCCGTGGATGTCGATTTGAACGAATCAGAAAAAGCGGAAGCCGTTCAATAAGTACAATTTTTTAAAATTGCAGGACCTACTGCCTCAAAAAAGCAGAAGGTCCTGTTTTTTTGTTTTTATTTTTTAAACGATATCCTCCTACTCTCTGTTTAATCCTTCTAAAAATGAATTCGCTTCTGAGCAGAATGCCACCTTGAAAGATTCCCGGCATCGGGCTATGCTACCCTTAGTAAACTAATCTTTGCATCGGTGTTATTGTCCCTGCTTGCTTATTCAGCAGTTTGGAATTAGAAATAATTGAATGCATAAAGGGGTTGTAACGATGAATTCTTTTGAGGAAATCTACGACCGGAAAAATAGCCGGTCCGTCAAATGGGATGCGATAGCAGACATCTACAATGTAGAGGACGCTTCCGGCATCTTGCCGATGTGGATAGCAGATATGGATTTCCCGGCTCCGCCGCCGGTCCTTAAAGCTTTGCATGACCGGGTTGAGCATTCCATTTTTGGCTATTCGATCATGTGCGAAGGATGCCGGACTGCCGTAATCAATTGGCAAGCCAAGCGAAATGACTGGAAAATCGAACCGGATTGGATGATGTTCCACCACGGCATCATTCCAGCGATTGCATCGATCATTGAAACGTTCACGGAAAAACACGACAAAATTCTGGTCACTCCGCCTGTTTATCCGCCGTTTTTCCAGCTTGCCGAAAATCAGGACAGGGAAGTTTTGTATTCCGCATTGCTGGAGCAAGATGGCTACTATACCATCGATTTTGAGGATTTTGAGGAGAAGCTGCAGAGTGCCGCTCTTTTCATTTTCTGCAATCCGCACAATCCCGGCGGCCGTGTATGGACACAGGAAGAACTGCAGGAAATCATCCGGCTGTGCACCAAGCACGATGTCCTGATTATTTCGGATGAAATCCATGGCGACTTGATCCTTGGCTCCAACCGCCATATTCCCTTGGCGAAAATTGCCGGCGAAGAAAGCGGACGGATCTTCACTTGCCTGTCACCTACGAAAACCTTTAACTTAGCCGGCATCCAAGTCGCGATGATCGTGGCCACGGATCAAGAGAAACGCGCCAAGCTGGAAAAGCATGCCCTGGCCCACGGAACCGGCATACTGAATGCTTTTGCGCCGGTCGCATTGACAGCTGCCTATAACGAAAGCGAGCCTTGGCTGGAGCAGGTGCTGCAGGTGATTTCGGATAATATGGACTTTGCGATCCAGGAATTGGCGCAGAAAATTCCGGCCCTTCGAGCAGTGAAGCCAGAGGCCACTTATTTGCTGTGGATTGATTACCGGGCATTGGGGTTATCGGAAGCTGACATCATGGAGAAATTACTCGCCACCGGGAAAGTCGCTTTGGAACCCGGCAGCAAATACGGGGAAGCCGGCCTCGGGTACTTGCGCCTGAATGTAGCTTGTCCACGGGCTGTACTAGCAGACGGAATCAATCGGATGGCCGCTGCATTAGCATAAGCGAAAAATTGAAACTGTTTCTTAAAAGCCGGTCCCAACGACCGGCTTTTTCATGTCCTGTTTGTGCCGAGGGACTTTAAAGCATGATAAAAAACCGCAGAAATTCTGCGGTTTTCACACTTCTTGTTAGTTGTTAAGCAAGTCGTTGTATTCTTTCTTGATTTTTTCCATCGTTTCGGGCAATTCCTCGCCCCACCGGTCGTTCGCTTCATTAAACACGACATTGCCTTCAGTATCCAGCATGCCATATCCTCTGTACGGAACGTCTCCATTTTTCATATTGAGCAGATCCACAATTTCCAAATCCGGATCCGATACGAACGGAAGGCTTTCCCCGTATTTGTTCTTCAAGGCGGTATACAGTTCCAATTGCTGTTCAGGCGTATCGCCGCTGATAATATACGTGTTTACATCCAAGCCATCTAGCACATCCAAGTTTGAGTGCAACTGAACCAGTTGCTGTTGGCAGTGGCTTCAGGTGTAAGTCGTGATAAAGAAGAAAAGAACAGGCTTTTCTTGCGGGAACGCCACTTCTTGCTTGTCCTGATTCAGCAATGTGGTGGGTTCGCCCATTTTCTCCGTACCACAGCCCGAAATGACCACAGCAGAAATCAATAAAAGAAGGAGCAGTTTTAACTTCATTGAAAATCTCTCTCCTTTCTGTCTGTTAAATTCATCCCATTCTATCACTGAAATGACCCAGATTCTTTGAAATAGAGGAAAAGTTGATAAAACGCCATATTTTTTACTAAAGAATGAACGATTTCAGTTCCGCTAGAAATTTACATGATTTTACATGAACTTTTCAATGGATTCATACCCCTGAAACATCCACCCTCTACACTGATAGGGAGCAGATTTCCCGGGCTTATATTATTTAGAGGAGGACAAGAACATGAATCGCAATTTGAAAAAGAAGGCAGCCGGAGTTTCTATCGCCGCTGCTGTTGCCATTTCTTCTTTAGGATTTGCAACAAACACTAATTTGACCGAAGCAAAGGACAAAAAAAATGAGCCAACCAACGTCATCATGATGGTGATGGATGGAACAAGCGCGGGCGCCACGAATCTGGCAAGATGGTACAAAGGCGATGACCTGGCCATGGATGAAATCCTAGTAGGCGGCATGCGCACCCATTCAGCAGAATCTGCTATTACCGATTCCGCGCCAGCAGCGACGGCTTTAGCAACCGGAAACAAATCCAACGATAAGGTTGTTGGCCTTCTTCCTAAAATCGTAAATACGCCTGGAGTCGACGCAGTCGATCCGGAAGATACATATAAACCGATTGCCAACGTACTGGAAGGTGCTAAATTATCAGGAAAATCCACAGGGATTATCTCGACTTCCGAAATTCAGCATGCAACACCGGCAGGCTTCTCTTCTCACGCCCTTCACCGCAGCAACTACCAAGATATTGCCGAACAGCAAGTATATCAAGGAATTGACGTCGTGCTTGGCGGCGGGAAAGAATCCCTTGCTCCAGGATCTACGAAAAACGCACGCGTGGATGGTGAAAACCTGATTGATGTGATCAACGAAAACGGCTACGATTTTGTTGAATCGCGAGAAGACCTTTTAATTTCAAACTCTGACAAATTGTGGGGTGCATTCGCTTCTTCTGCTCTTGCCTATGATTTCGACCGAAAGGCAACAGAAAACAGCGAACCTTCCCTTGCGGAAATGACCAAAAAGGGAATCGATACGCTTTCCAAAGATAAAGACGGCTTCTTCATGTTCGTAGAAGGAAGCAAAGTCGACTGGGCAGCACATGCAAATGATACAGTCGGGATCCTCAGCGATGTATTGGCTTTTGATGACGCAGTAAAAGAAGCAGTGGAATTTGCGAAGAAAGATGGCAATACAATGGTAATTGCAGTCAGCGACCATGGAAACAGCGGGATTACGATGGGGAATGTCAACACAAACTCCAATTACCCGGAAATTCCGGTATCAACATATATTGATCCATTGAAAAAAGCGACGATGACGGTTGAAGGCGCTCTAAAGCAGCTTAAATCCGACCGCTCGAATATGAAAGAAGTGGCAGCGCTATACGGTCTTGATAACTTGTCTTCAGAAGAAATCAACAAATTAAAAGCATCGAAAACCTTGCAGAGCGACATGACCAAAATGCTGGCGAACCGCGCGAACATCGGCTATTCGACCGCCGGGCACACAGGGGAAGATGTCTTCCTATACGCTTACGGTCCATCTAAGCCAAATGGTCTGGTGGATAACACGGACATCGCGAAAGTGATGGCAGGATTCATGAAGTTTGACCTTGAAAAAGTTTCAGACAAGCTGTTTGTCAATGCCCGTGAGTCTTTCGAAAGTAAAGGCTATACAACCCGCATTGATGTAACCGATGCGAACAATCCGGTATTCATCGCTGAAAAAGCGAAGATTAAAATCGAATTGCCGATCAATAAAAACATCGCGCACGTAACACAAAACAAAAAGTCTTACACAAAGACACTTGATGGGGTAACCGTCTATAACGGAACAGATTTCTTCGTATCCAAAAAAGCATTGAACCTTTCCAAGTAATATGCACGCACGCCGTCTCCCGGTATTTTCATCACCGGGAGGCGGCTTTTTTTATTTTACGGGATGCAGAGCTTCCTCTAAAGCGTATTTTAATGTTATCCGAATGTATTCTTGCCTTAACTGAGCGTATTTTTGAAAATCGCCTAAAAACAGAGTTAGCCAATAAAATATCTGTAAGCGCAGCGATTTCAACAGCAAAAAAGCTAGCCATTTACGGCTAGCTTTTCACATTCTTCAATTAGTTTTGTTTGCGTGCACGAAGCCCGATGGTTGTTGCCAGGCCAGCAAGCATCAGCCCGCCAAGGATCCACATGAATGGCATTGACGATTCGTCAGCTGTTCCGCCCATGCCGGTTTTTGGCATTTCTGACGGCATTGCCGCTTCACCGAACTGATCCGGGAACTGATCGACAATCGCTGCCGATAATCCAGCGGCCGGCATTGTCATATGCGCGTATGCTTCGCGGATCGAGTTGTAAGCTGTGTCGTAATCACCCGCTACGTAAGAATCGAATGCTACCAGCAATTGGTCCACGTGTGCAGTCAAGCCTTCTTCCAACGCATCGGCCGGCACTCGTCCTTCAGTTGCCGCGTCCAATAGAGCTGCTTGTTCTTTAATGTACTCGTCCAAGTCGGCTTTAGCCTTTTCCTGGCCTTCTGCATTGCCTTCACCTGTCGCCACTACGTAATCCACGAAATAGCCGATATGCGATTTCCAGATTTCTGAAAACTGTGCGCCGGCTTCTTCGCCGTAAACAGAAGCCACTGCTGCTGATAAGTCATCCGCATTGGCAATCAAAGCCGCAGATGCCTGGTCGAAGCTTTCTGCGCCATCAGCGCCGTCCTGCATCGCCATCGCTGCCAGTCCGGCATGTTCCGTGAATGTCATGTTCAACTGGGCACGAAGGTCAACAGCCGGTGTATCAGGGTTCGTGTTATCGAATTTTTCCGGGAATTGGTCCGTGATTGCAATGGAAAGTGTTTCTGCGAACATGCTCATGTGATGGATGGATTCGCGCTCCAGTCCATAAGCTGTTTCAAAGTCTCCTGCAACGTAAGCGTCAAACGCTTTGACTAGCTGGTCGACGTGCATATCCAAACCTTCCTGTACTGCAGCTGCCGGCAATCGGCCTTCTGTTGCTGCATCAAAGAATTCGGATTGAGTTTTCTTGTATTCTTCCAAGTCGGCCAATGCTTTGTCTTTTCCAGCCTGGTCTTCTTTGGCCGTTGCTGTTACATAATCAACAAAGTAGCCGATATGCGACTTCCAGATCTCATCAAACTGCGCCGCCCCTTCTTCGCCGTAAACAGAAGCCACTGCCGCTTTCAAATCATCTGCGTTTGCCAACAGCGCGCCGGATGCCTGATCAAAATCTTCCGCTCCGTCTACACCTTTTCTCATGGCTTCAACTGCTAAAAAAGCATGTTCCGTTAAAACCGTGTCCAATGCAATGCGAAGTTCAGCAGCTGGTGTTGCTGTGCTGCTTTCCATGGAAGCTTCGTTTGAAGAATGAGCGCCGTGCCCATCCGCCAGTGCAGCCGTCGGTACGAGTAAAGAAAGCGTTAATGGAAGTGCCACCAATAATTTGTTCAGTTTCATTTAAAACATCTCCTTTTTCCTGTTTAATTTTGTTCTGACTACTAAACGGGGGAAGGATCAGTTTTAGATCACTTTTTTAAAAAATAAATTAAATAAATAAAAAAAGCTTTCCGGCTGACCGGAAGCTTCATCATTTCAGTTTAGTCCTCTTCAGGCAAATTCAATATTTTAATCGTTTTAAAGCCCAGGATCACTTTGTAATTGAGCCCCCAGTTCGCTGAGAACACTTCAAATTCCGAATCACTGACGGAGAAGTGCATGACGGTGTCGTTCTCGTCGTCCAGAATGACGTAGGAATTGGCATTTGAAAAAAGTTTAAATGATTTGTCGATAATCAATGTCCAGCCGTTTTTCAGGCCGTGGCTTTTGTTTGCCATTTCAACACCCCTAGTTGGATTATAACGGAGAATTGAAAGATTGGTCACGCTTTATTTTCCTTTGCTGAAAAAGCGGCAGTTCGCTGTTACACAAATGAAATGGCTAAAATGGTTTTCTTCCCTACGCAATTCTCTTATAATGAAAGAAGTCTCAAATAGAAGGAAATGACTTATGGAACAAACACTTTGGTTTATTTATGCAGCATTACTCGGCACCACGACAATCGGTTTTCTATTGCATAGCCGCAAGGCAGCTTTTCCGGTCAAATTCGATCTGGCCGTTTCCATTGTAACGTGGATCGGATTGTTCGGGTTTGTGACCAACAACCAGATCCTCGATCCGCTTGTCTGGAAAATCGTCTTTTTTGGCGCCCTGCTTTGGGATGTCCTTTTTGCGTTTAAATTAAAAAGCCAGTTTGAAGCCGAAGAACCGGAAGCGGCAACCGGTGCAGCCGGCACGATTTTCATGGCGGTCTCGACTGTCATCCTGCTGGGGCCCTTGTATTACGGGCTATTCCAGTACGCATTTTAACTGAAACAAGGAACTCCCTTTTATCCGGGAGTTCCTTGTTTTTATTTTAGACAGCCTGCTGCGCGGTTTTTTCGCGTTTTTTAGCCGCTTCTGCCAGCAAGCTCACGGAAATCATCGAGACGAAACCGAGAGCGGAGCTGAAGAACATGGCCTGGAAAACGTGTTCGACCGTGCCGGATCCCGTCAGGAACATATAGCAGCCTGCTCCGCTCAATACAGAGGCGATGGCGCCCGATTTATTGGCATGCTTCCAGAAATAGCCGAGGCCGATCGGCGCCACGATCCCGCTGATGATGGCCGACGTGCCGAAATTGGTCAACAGCGCCAGGGATTCCGGCCGGCTGAATGACATGTACAGCGACACCAGGCCGATAAAAATCAGGGAGACTTTCGACGCTTTCAGCACTTTGCCGTCGAGTTCCTGTTCCGTCAGTTTTTTATTTTTGTACAGCACCGGGACCGCGAGCACTTTAAACAAGTCATTGCCGATGCTGTTGGTGATGCCGAGATACAGGCTGTCGGTCGTCGACAGGATGGCGGAAATCAAGCCCATCACCATCAAAGCGACGATGACCACCGGGAAAGCTTCCAGGATATACGCCGGAATGGCGCTGTCCGCTGAAGCGAGGCCCGGCAGGATGACGCGTGCGGCAAGGCCTGCAAATACCGAAAAGACGGAAAGGACAAACAGCGAAACGCCGGCCGTTAGCGTGAACGTCCGCAAGTCTTCTTCTTTTTCGACTGTCAGCACTTTGTTCATCAAATGCGGCAACAGCACGAATGAAAACAGCAGCCACTGGATGCTCAAGATGGCAAAGCCGCTATAAAACGGGCCGCCGTTCGAAAGCGGCGACACCAGCGCCGGATCGATTGCCCGAAGTTCCGTATGCAGCGTGCCGAAGACATTCCAGCCGCCGCCGATTGTCCAGAGGAGCGACACGAACAGCAGAATCGAGACCAGGGCCATTGCCGTGCCTTGTATGCCGTCACTGACAATCTGGGCAAAGGCACCGCCGAGGCTGACGTAGACAATCGTGATGCCGACGCCGATGGCAATGCCCCACATATACGGAATGCCGATGACCGTTTCAAACATCGTCGCCAGTCCGACATTCTGCCCAACAATGTAGTAGATGTTGAACAGCACCAGGAGCGCTACGAGCACTTGCAAGGTTTTGCTTTTGTAGCGGTTCCCGAGCCACTGGGGAAGCGTCAGGCTGCCGCCGTTTTTCTGGCCGTAGCGCCAGAAAGTTTTGGTGAACAGCAAGAGACCAAGCCAGGTGACGCCAAAGCAGCCGATCGTGTACCAAAGCGTTGACAGCCCGTATGTATAAGCCCAGCCCGGGACGCCGAGAAACAAATTCGCACTGGCATAGGAAGTACCGAAGCTCAAGCCGACGATGGCCGGGCTGATTTTTCCTTTGGCAAGGGCAAAGCCTTTCATGGAACCGCTGTGGACTGCCCCTTTTCGGCCAAGCCAAGTGGTCCAGGCAAAGTAGCCGATCAGCATCACGATGATAAACGGCAAAAGCCACGTTGTGTCTTCACGCATTGCCTTCCTCTCCTTTCCGTTTCGGTTTCGGATAGATCTTATTCCATAGAGCCAGTCCCGCAATCCAGAAAACCGCGACGCCGATCCAGTAAGCTGTCATCATCCCATTCCCCCTTCAGTTTTTCACCGGTTCGTTCAATTGCTTGTAGCCTGCGCCTGGATGCGTTGCTTTCAGTTTGCTTTCGCCTTGGCCATAGATTTTCTCGCGGTACGTTCCTTCTGCATATTCTTTTTGGACGAGCCCTCGCTCCTGCAGTACGGGAACCACCAGTTCCACAAAGTCCACGAAGCTTCCCGGTGCCAGCGTATAGGCCAGGTTCAAGCCGTCTGCGCCTGTTTGTTCCACCCAGTTTTCAACTTCGTCCGCAATCTGTTCCGGTGTTCCGACGGCTACCGGCCCCCGTCCGCCGATGCCGACAAACGTGGCGAGTTCCCGGATGGTCCATTTACGGTCCGGATCCGCCCGGGTGAACACTTCAACAGCCGACTGCATCGCGTTGCTTTGAATGTATTCCAAAGTGTCATCGGGATCATAGCCCGAAAAGTCGATGCCGGTCCAACCGCCGAGCAAGGCAAGTGCGCCTTCGTAGCTGACATAACTTTTCAGTTCTTCGTATTTGGCCTGCGCTTCTTCTTCCGTCTTGCCGACAATGGCGGTGAACGTCGTGTAGACGATGACGTCTTCCGGTTCCCGGCCGTTTGCCGTAATCCGTTTGCGCAGGGCGTCGATTCCTTTTTTCACTACTTGGACGGTCGGGCCGGCTGTGAAGACGGATTCCGCGTGCTTGGAAGCAAATTCACGGCCGCGCGGCGAAGCGCCTGCCTGGAACAAAACAGGTGTGCGCTGCGGCGAAGGCTCCGATAAATGCGCGCCGGGCACTTTGAAATATTCCCCTTCATGGCGGATGTCATGGACTTTTGACGGGTCGGTGTAGACTTGCGCTTCTTTATCGCGGACCACTGCCCCGTCTTCCCAGCTTCCTTCCCACAGCTTGTAGCAGACTTCCAAGTATTCCGCTGCGTAGTCATAGCGCTGGTCATGGCTCATCTGGTCTTCTTGGCCAATGTTGAGGGCCGCGCTTTTCAGGTAGGACGTGACGACGTTCCAGCCGACCCGCCCCTTCGTCAAATGGTCGAGCGTCGACATGCGCCGCGCAAATGTATAGGGATGTTCGTGGCTAACCGAAGCCGTTACGCCGAAACTCAAATGTTTGGTGGCAGCAGACATCAATGGAACAACGAGCAAGGGATCGTTGACGGGCGTCTGGACCGCGTTGCGGAGAGCGGCGTCACGTGAACCATTGTAAACATCGTATGTACCTAATACGTCGGCCAAAAAGATGGCATCGAACTTCCCTTTTTCCAACAGCTTCACAAGCTCGATCCAGTATTCGCTGTCTTTGTATGTATGGGAGCGGTCATCTTCATGCCGCCATAAGCCCGGGGACTGGTGGCCCCCTGCACATACCATTTCAAATGCATTCAAGTAAATCCGTTTCTTCGTCATATTATTCCTCCTCATTTTTTGTTTTGGAATTGCTGCGGCTTCGTTTTATTGGAACATATAAAAAAGCCCTCTTTTCTCTGCATACGAGAAAAGAGGGCTGCGTTAATGGACGATTTCGCTCTCTTATCTCCCAAGAAAAATTCTTGCTGGAATTAGCACCTTTCTGACAAATGTCAGAGGTTGCTGAAGCGTCAACGGGCCAGTCCCTCGGCTTCTCTGGATAAGATTATTAAATTTAAATCCAATCATAGTACTAGGAAATTAAGAAGTCAACCAAACATTTTAAATTATTTGATTATTTATCCAACATTTTTATACTTCTGATTTCTCTAAAGCTTTAGCTCATGGCCTTTAAAGCGCTTCCAAATTATTTGAAATTTTTTTATTTATATTGTCTTCTTTCTCTATAAATTCTATGATGAAATGAAGATGGATTAAGGGGTTGGGGTTATTGCGGAAAACAGAGGACTATTCGAAAAATGAAGTGTTCACCGATTAAAAATATTGAGGAGAAAAACATGACAAATATTATTCCAAACCTGTTTACCGGGGAAAAGCTGAAGCTTTCCCAGCCGCGTGAAGAAGATACAGAATTGATGCTCAGGTGGGGAGAAGATTCCGATTACCTGCGAAATATCGATACCGAGTTTGCACTTCCCCGCACGCAGGAACAGCTCGCCAGCGAAGGAGCACCGAATCCCCATGAAGTATATTTCCGTTTGCGGACAATTGACGAGGACCGCTTGATCGGCTTTATCGTCATCCATTCCATCGAGTGGAATAACCGTGCGGGTTTGCTGGCAATCGGCATCGCCAATGCAGAAGATCGCAGCAAAGGCTTCGGAACGGACGCCCTGAAGCTGATTCTTCGCTACGCATTCCATGAACTGAACCTGGACCGCGTCGGCCTTGAAGTGATCGAGTACAATGGAGGCGGCATCCGTGCCTATGAAAAAGTGGGCTTTCAAGTTGAAGGCCGCAAACGTTCGATGGTATACCGCGACGGCAAACGCTTCGACGTTATTGTCATGGGCATTTTACGTCCCGAGTGGGAAGCGCTCCATACTGAAAATTAACAGAAAGAAGCCGGGCATCTCAATGGATGTCCGGTTTTTTTCTCTTGAATTCCTTATTCTTCCAACTGCTTGATGGTTCTGATCGGATTGCCGCCGACGAAGGCATTGGCTGGAACGTCTTTGTTGACGACTGCACCGGAAGCGATGACTGCGTTGTCGCCGATGGTGATGCCCGGATTGATGACCGCACGCCCGCCGATCCAGACATTGTCTCCGATTCGGACAGGTCTCCCGGCTTCCGGTCCGGCAATCCGTTCTTTGGCATTCAAAGGATGCGTCGCCGTGTAGATGTGGACGCCCGGCCCCAACATGCAGTTTGCACCGATCCGGATTTCGTTGACGTCCAGAAAAACGCAGTCAAAATTGGCATAGAAGTTTTCACCGACATGGATGTTATAGCCGTAATCACAGCGGAATGCCGGTTCGACCACCAAAACCTCCCCTGTCGAGCCGAACAGTTCTTTCAACAGGGCGGTTCGCCGGTTCATGTCTGCTTCGAGCGACTGGTTGAACAACCGGGTCAGGCGCCGCGCATGCAGCCGTTCCTTCTGCAGTTCCGGATCCGCCGCGTCGTAAAGTTCACCTTTCAGCATCTTCTCTTTCTCGCTTTTCATCTGATGCCCTCCTCTTTCTGCATTTATTGCTCTTATCATCCTATTTTTCGGGTTAAATGGCTACTGGAAAATGCAGCTGCAATGGCTCTCGAAAAGCTTCTTTTCCCAATAAACGACAGAAAGAGCCTTAACGAATAAAGGCTCTTTCTGTTGCTTTAGTTGATCACTTTTTCTGAATAGGCTTTTGTCAATTGGATCAATTCACCTAAATCTCTCTTTTCGTCAATCGTATACATTGCTGTCCGCAGTTTGTTCGCCTGTTCCGCACCGATAATTGGGTGGGTCAGGTTATTGAATTTCCGGGCCAAGTCTTCATCGGTCATCGGATTTTCGATGGACCCGGTCGCGTGTTTCACGACATGCTCGACTGTGCTTCCGTCTTTCAGGAATGCCGTGGCATAGACTTCTTCTTCCTTGACGCTGGCGTCGACTTTCGGTGAAATTTTCGAGCGGAATTCAACAACTGCCGGGTCGGTGACTTTGCTGTCTGCGTACTGCGCCTCAGCGGCATCGCCTTCCAAGAACGCGACAGCGCCTGTATGGTAAATGCTGAATTTGCCCGCAAGGCCGGTCGGCGGCGTCGGTTTGCCGGTCAATTCCAGGACATATAGATTCACCGTCAGTTCAATGCGCTCCACGTCTTCTGCCTTCACCTGCTTGCCGAGTGCGATGCACGCATCGATTGACGGGTGCAGAACTATGCCGCAAGCGTAGGGTTTGAATGCATTCTTCAGCAATTCCCACTGGCTGCCCCAATTGACGTTCACTTTTGACAAATCGTGTTCAGGTGCCAGTACATTGGCAAATCCACGCTTTGCTTCCAATACTTCGGTGGAACTGGTGAAATTCTTTTTGGCAAGCAGTGCCGCCATCAGGCCGTTCTGCGCCGCTTTCCCCGGATGGAACGGCTTCGTCATCGTGCCGAACATTTCACGGAGGCCAAACGACTGCGTGCCGGCGATGCCGAGCGCCCATGTCATCTGCTCCTCGTCGAGTTCAAGCAAGATGCCCGCTGCGACAGCCGCTCCGAACACTCCTGTCGAACTCGTGATGTGGTAGCCGAGGTGGTAATGGCTTGGATAGACGGCATTTGCTATGCGCAGCTCCGCTTCACAGCCGAGGATGAATGCATGCAGCACCTGCTCACCAGTCAAATTGAATTTCTCAGCGAGCGCCAATACGACCGGCGCAACCGGACCGCTTGGATGGTGGATCGTGTCGAGATGCGTATCGTCATAATCGAAAATATGCGAAGACATGCCGTTGATCAAACTGCCGAGCAACAGATCCACTTTTTCCGTACGGCCGAAAATCGACACTTGTTCCGCGGAGTTGATGTCTTCTTTCAGCCCAAGCACCATATCGACCGATGGATGGTGTGATGCGCCGATGGCGACCCCCATCCAGTTGAACAAACTTCGTTTGCCGTGGAGCTTTACTTCTTCCGGAATGCCGTCCATTTTTGTCTTAATTACGTTTTGCACCAATGTTTTTGTTTCCATCATCCATTTCCACCCTCTGCTATTTTTTTAAGCGCATTTTCTTTTGCTTTCCGCACATGGAACCTCGCCGTGCTTTCTGCAAAATCCCCATCCCCCGATTGGATTGCGCCAATCATCATTTTGTGTTCTTCGATATTCTCAAGCGGACGCCCCGAGTGCGACAGCGATGTCGCCATCATCAGGCTGATTTGCGTCTGCAGCATCGTCATGATCGCTTCCAAATAGAAGTTCTCGGAGAGCCGCGCCAGCGTCAGGTGAAATTCCGAATTGATCTCAGACAACTCCTTGATGTTGTTTGCGACCGCTTCTTTTTCCGCTCGCGCAACGTAGCCTTCCAATTCTTCCATGATTTCAGGCGTCTGGATTTGCGAAAGCGTCCGTGCCGCCAATCCTTCAAGCAGCTCCCTCACTTCATACAGCTGCTTTACTTTTTCGACCGTCAGCGTGACGACCTTTACGCCTTTATGCGGCACATGCGTCACAAGCCCCTGTTCTTCCAGCTTCCGGATGGCTTCCCGGACCGGTGTCCGGCTGACGCCGATTTTATCGGCCAGATCTCTTTCCGTCAGCGTCTGCCCTGCTTTTATATCCCCTGTGCGGATGGCGTTGTATAAATACTCATAGACAGAGTTCTTCTTTACTTCAGTAATGGGAATCATGGATTCGCTCCTGTTCTTACCTAAATGGTATACCATCTTTAAAAACAGTATAGATAAAAGGGGTGAAGAGGTCAATGTTATTATCTGAATTTCATTAATTGTATACCAAAAAAATTATTAAGAAATTGAGCCGGTGCCAGGAAATCCCACACGAAGGGAAGGCAGCAAAGAAAAAAGCTCTCCGGAAAATCAATCCGGAAAGCCTTCTTTACATTGTGTATCGGTGGAAATAAGTGCGGACAATTTGTTCGGTACTGTCTTCCAGCAACTCCGCCGCGTTTTGCATCGCTTCCTGGAGCGCCATGGGCGAATTGATAATGCTATGAATGCTGACAACACCGTGTTCGTGCAGGACATCGATGCCTTTTCCGACCGAGCCCGCGAGAATAATGGTCGGTACATTGCTGCGTTTCGCCCGTTGCGCGACCCCGAGAGCTGTTTTTCCGAATGCCGTCTGACGGTCCACTTTTCCTTCACCCGTTATGACCAGATCGGCTTCCTGCAAATGACCGTCGAGTCCGGTATAATCCAGGACCACATCGATGCCGCGTTTCAATTCAGCCGGGAAAAAAGCTTGAAAAGCGCCGCCGATTCCCCCCGCTGCCCCTGCACCTGGCCGGTTATGCAGTTCCATGCCGGTTGCTTCTAAAATCCGGTCTGCCCAGTTCGTCAGGCTCCGGTCCAACAATTCCACGTCTTCCGGCGAAGCGCCTTTTTGGGGTCCGAAAATATGGGAAGCTCCGTTTGGCCCAATCAGCGGGTTTTCCACATCCGAAGCAATGACGAAACGGCTCCGGCTGATCCGTTCATCAAAATTTGTGAAGTCCAGCCCGCTGACTTTCTCCAATTCGCCGCCTCCCGGACCGATTTCCTCGCCGCCGTTATTGCAGATCCGCAAACCCAAGGCTTGAAGCATGCCGGCGCCTCCATCGTTGGTTGCCGAACCGCCAAGCCCGACGATGAATGAGGAAAAGCCATCATCGAGCGCCTCGCGGATCAATTCGCCGGTGCCGAATGTCGTGGTTTTCAGCGGAGCGAGTTTGGCATCCGGCACCAAGTGCAGTCCGGATGCTGCCGCCATTTCAATGACGCAGGTTTTTCCATCCCCCAATACGCCATAAGCCGCCTCGATTTTATTGCCGAGCGGCCCGGTTACGCTCACGGTTTTCAATTTTCCGCCGGTCGCCGCCACTAAGGTTTCCATCGTTCCTTCGCCGCCGTCACCGATTGGAAGCAGTACGGTTTCTGCCTCCGAAAAAGCTTTGTTGACTCCTTTGCCGATTGCCGCCGCTGCCTCGACGGCACTTAAACTTCCTTTAAACGAATCCGGTGCAATGATGATTTTCATCTGAGTCCCTCCAAACCGCTTTCTTATGCTTACCCAAATTATAGGGATAAGGCGGCCCTTCGTCTATCGGTTCCACAGCTCCAATTTTTTTCATTATGCAGCTTCTGCACTTGTCTATTCCCCGCTCATTTCATACGATAAAAGAAAACGAGGAGGCTGATGGAATGGACAACGAAAATCGTTCGATTTATATTGACGCCGATCCTGAAACGGTCTGGCACGCACTGACCAATGAAGACAATTTTTCTGCCTGGTATGCACCGGGTTCGGTATGGCGGATTCCGGAGCTGGAAGCCGGCTGCAAAGCGCTCTTTACTTTGATGCCAAGTGAACACAATCAGCTCGAAGAAGGTGAACATGTCGACATGAGTTTTACGATTACGGAAGTTGTGCCATACAGCCGTTTTTCCTATACGGCTGATGAAGACGAGCTTCACTTTATTTTTGATGTGCGCCCGGAAAACACCGGCAGCCGGGTAACGGTCAACATGGACGGTTTTGAATTGAGCCTCGAAAACTTGAAGGCTTTTGCAGAAGGCCGGGAACTTCCCAATATGTAAGTATGCAAAAAAAGCCGCCGCTCTTTTGAAGGAGCGGCGGCTTTTTGCGTCAGATGCCGCGGTCTTCCAGCCGTTTTAGGTCATTTTTATGACCCATGACGATGAGAATGTCGCCGAGCTGGATCTGGTCGTTCGGAAGCGGCGCGATGTCCACTTCTTCTTTACGCTTGATCGCCAGCACGATACATTTGTATTTTTCGCGGATGTTCAACTGATTCAAGGTTTTATCCGCTACTTTCGCGGATGCCACCAATTCAATGATGCTGTATTCATTGGACAAATCGATATAATCAATGATTTTATCGGAATGCATATGCTGCGCAACACGGATGCCCATTTCATTTTCAGGCTGAATCACTTTATCCGCGCCCACTTTCTCCAAAATCTTCTGGTGCTGCAGGTCCCGGGCTTTAACCCAGACTTTCGCGATGCCGATTTCTTTCAGCATCAGCGTACACAGCACACTCGCCTGCAGGTTGTCTCCAATCGCCACGATGGCGTGGTCAAAATTCCGGACGCCGAGCGATTTCAATTCGCTTTCGTCGGTCGCGTTGGCCACAACGGCATGGGAAGAATAATCCCGCAAATAGTCCACCCGGTCGACGTTGGTGTCAATGGCCAGCACTTCATGGCCTAGCCGGTAAAGCTCTTTGCATACACTGGTGCCGAATCGGCCCAGTCCAATTACCACTACTTGTTTTTTCACTGCATTCCCTCTTTTCTGCAGCATCCTGCCTCTTGGCTACAGTATAGCTTCTCGAACTCAGGAGTTGAAGCATTTCGTGTAAATCCCTTGAAATTATCGGATAGGCTTCTGAGCTGCGGCCGATGCGTGGCGAATTGCACCAAAGCTGCTGTGAGTTGCAACCAATCTTTCCTAAGTTATACCCAATCCTTTCTGAGTTACAACCAATCCTTCATGAGTTGCAACCACTCTAAGATTTCAACAATACCAGGCTGCCCATAAGCAGCTGCATCCTCCTTTTTTCATCTTTCATTCTCCTCCAACAGGAATTTTTTGTCTTATGCCATCAACGCTTTCGGGTTGCAGAAGTCACCAAATTCTGCCGCTTCTAATATGAATATTTGTTTTTGAAAAGGATCTTTAATCCCTTATAATGAGCTAATACCACTATTCGGTCTGTAATAAAGGAGAATTCTAATGAAGACAATGAAATTTGGAGAACAAACAGAAGGCATGGAATACCCCATCAGAAAAGGTGTTTATGCGGTCATTTTCAATGAACAAAAAGACCAGCTTGCCGTCGTGCAGTTGACGCGCGGACCGGTTTTCCTGCCGGGCGGCGGCCTGGAAGAAAACGAATCTCCCGAAGAATGCCTGAGACGGGAAATGCTCGAAGAAACCGGCCATGAACTGGTTGTCGGACCGTATATCGGGCATGCGCAGCAAGTTTACCGGTCCAGCCAGAACGGCCCCGTCATAAACGACGGCTCTTTCTACCTTGCCGCAATCGGTGAAAAAGTACAGGAGCCGATCGAAGAAGACCATCACTTGAAATGGCTGTCGGTCCGCGAGGCCAAAGAACGCCTTTTCCATGAACACCATCAATGGGCGGTGGAGGAAGGGCTGAAAAGCAGCGGTTCAAATTAAAAACAGCATTAAAAAAGGAATTGTCCCAAAAGTAATTTGGGGCAATTCCTTTGCGACGAAGCTAGCGCAGCGATGCAACGGTTTGTCATGTCCCGAAGCTAGCGCAGCGATACAGAAACAGGGACAGAAACAGGAGCAATCGTATTACCACACCCTTAGTAGAAGCAAGGGACTGTCCATTAAGTCTATTATTCGACTTATTGGACAGCCCTTTTTTTCAATACCCGACTTTGTTTTCCTGCTCAATCGCCATTAACCCTTTTACCATTTCGCCCAGTTCCGGTTCTTCGATGGTACGGAAGTCGAGGCAAACCCGTTCGTCCTGAATCCGGGCAATGATAGCCGGCCGGCAATTCCGCAGTTTCGCAGCCAGCTCCTGAGCCGATAAGTGAATATGCGACACGGCTGCCATGAATGTCGGCAGTTCCACGCCTGGCATCGTACCGCCGCCGACCTGGGAGGTGCTTTCTTTCAAATACAGGCGGTAAGCGGACGTTTTTGCTTCCATCTCGGCAATAAAGGCTTCCGCTTGGAGACGGATTTCTTCCGGCGTCCGAATGACATCTCGGACTGTCGGCAATTCCATCGCCGCGGCTTCCCCGATGACATAAGTCTTCAAGGTTTCCTCGAGTGCCGCAAAAGTCAGTTTGTCGACGCGCAGCACCCGCGCCAGCTGATGTTTTTTCAGCCGGTCAATCAGTTCTTTTTTCCCGGCAATGATGCCGGCCTGCGGTCCGCCAAGCAGCTTGTCGCCGCTGAAAGACACGAGGTCAACACCTGAAGCGATGACTTCCTGCACGAGCGGTTCGTCGCCAATGCCGTATTTTTTGAAGTCGTAAAGCGCACCGCTTCCCAAGTCTTCATAAAACACGATTCCCGCGTAGCGACGCTTCAACTCGGCAAGTGCAGCGGTCTCCACCGTTTCCGTAAAGCCGGTGATCAGGAAGTTGCTGGTGTGGACTTTCATCATCATGGCAGTTTCTTCCGTAAGGGCGGTTTCGTAGTCGGCCAAATGTGTTTTATTGGTCGTTCCCACTTCCACCAGACGCGCACCGCTTTCTTCCATGATCGACGAAATCCGGAAAGAGCCGCCGATTTCAACGAGCTGGCCGCGCGACACCACCACTTCTTTGTTTTTCGCAAGCGCACTCAATACCAAAAACACTGCCGCCGCGTTATTGTTGACCACCATCGCTGCTTCAGCCCCGGTCACTTCCCTCAGCAAATCTTCAATGATGTCGTGGCGGGAGCCGCGCTTGCCTTCATCAATCTGATACTCCAAATTCGAATAATTGCGTGCCGCCTTGGTGACATGGGCAACAGCCCGCTCACTCAGCCGCGAACGCCCCAGATTGGTGTGCAGAACCGTTCCAGTGGCGTTAATGACCCGCATCAAGCGGTCATCATTCCACTTCCGTGCTTTTTGGGAAGCATTTCCGAAAATGACATTGGTGAAGTTTTCGGCAGAAGGCGCAAATGCCAACTGGCCGCTCAATACCTCTTCGCGCAAATCGCGGAGTTCCTGCTGGATGAACCTTGTCGCCTGTTCAGCAGTCAGCCGAAACTCGTTGAGAAATTCCGTAAAGCGTTTGTCTTTTTGCAGTTCATGTACCGGCGGAAGCTGGCGCAAATATTGTTTCATTTCAAATCCTCCATTTGCTCGCGGAACTTCCTGTTTCCGCAGGCAGCCTTTCCGCAATCTCTATTTTTCTATTACTCGTATAATTTCATCGATATCCGGATACTTGCCTGTCTCGAGCTTCGAATGAATCTTGACGCCACTGGCCGTCACTTCAAAAGCGCCTCCTGAACTTGGAATCAATTCCAACGAGTCAATCTTTGAAGAAAAATGGCTGAATAACTGTTCCGCAAACCTTGCGGCTTTGGGGGCGTAGTTTCACTGCATGCAAAATTGAATTGAGATTTTGTAGCCCATGCTGATTCCTCCTTGGTTTCTTCTATATACTTATTGCTCTTGATTCGCTCCAGCAGTCCAATGGCGTTGTTCTTCCCGGCGTTCTGTCAGGTTTAGGCCATCCAGCAGTTCCAAAAATGGAATCAAATATTTTCTGGAGACATCGAGCGCATCTTTAGCTTCTTTCAGGCCAAATGCCTGTTCTGTCCCGTTCCGCAATTTTCCGACTGCTTCTTCAAAAGCTGTCCGGTGGATCAAGGTATCGTCAAGCAGACGGTAAGCCTGCTGGGTATTCAATAAATAAAGCGTCAGTTCAGGGATGTCGTTTTTCGGAAGCGGCGTGCCTTCAAAATATTCGTCCCACTTTTTCACTTTCAGTCCGTCTCTTTCCAGCGCTGCGATAATATTTTCCATGCGCGTCTTCCACTTCTTCGGCAAATGCGGTTCAAAAGAAGCCAGCGCCACGAACTGGCCGGTTTTCTTGATGCCGCCTCCGCCGCTGAATGCCGTTAAGCTGTATTCAATAAACGGTTTCGGGTAACCGGCACTGAGCGACTGGACCAGTTCCGCTTTGCCGATGCCCGCTCGCATCGGAAATTCTTCATGGTAATTGGCAAGGCGCGCCGCCATATCGTCCGTGATTTTCGCCAGCGTTTTCGTTAGGCTGTATCGTTTCGGAGCCACTTCCAAAAAGCGCCCTTCTTCGATTCTGGAAGCAATCGTATCCAAAAGCACATGCTCATCAAGTGAAGTGTGCTGAATCAGCTGCTGAAGTTCCAGGATGACATGCTTGTCTAACGCATCTTCCACTAAGTCTTGCGGCGTGCCTTCTTTTCTCGACTGCAGCATCTCCATGGTTTCATTGCCAAAGCGGTACTTCACGCCTTTTGGCTGAATCACCCAGCCGCCGCCGAGCGTTTCCACCGGTGTCGGCCGCCGCAGAATAAAGCGGTCTCCCCGCCGCACGACAATTTCTTCATCAAGCCGGAGCTGGCACAGCACTTCTTCCTGCGCCGGCGCCAGGTCGTTGCGGTCGAAAAAGACGATCGTGCCCATGACTTCGGAAGTGCCGACATGGACCTTTACCGGGGAACGCTGCTTAAGCGGCGTGAAATCGGCGTCAATTACCCGAAGCGCCACATCAATCGTATCGGTTACAACGAAATGGTCGGAAGCGACAAGCACATCACCGCGTGTGACGTCCGCCTTGTCGATGCCGCCCAAATTGATGGCTGTCCGCTGCCCCGCGCGCGCCTGCGTCTGTTCTTCGTGATGAACCTGAATTTGGCGCGCCTTCACTTTCAAGCCTTTTGGAAGCAGCGTCAACTGGCTGCCTTGCTGGACAACGCCTTCATATATGGTCCCGCGAACCACTGTGCCCTGGCCCTGGACTGTAAACACCTGGTCAATCGGGAGCCGGAACGACCCGTAGGCATCGCGGAATTTTACTTTCTTTAATTCACGGAAAATCGTTTCTTTCAGTTCATCGAGGCCTTTGCCGGATAAGCTGTCGACTGCGACATAAGGCGCCCCGTCAAAAATCGTTCCTGTCAGCCGGTCCTGAATGTCTTCTGTCACCAGTTCCAGCATGTCTTCATCGACCCGGTCGATTTTCGAAATGGCGACGATGCAGTGTTCGATGCCGAGAAACTGGAGAATTTCAAGATGCTCTTCGGTCTGCGGCATGACCCCTTCATCCGCTGCCACAACAAGAATTACCAAATCAATGCCGGCTACGCCAGCGATCATTTGGCGAATAAACCGCTCATGCCCGGGGACGTCAACAATCGAGACATGGGCACCGTCTTCGGTCTGAAGAGGTGCATAGCCGGGTTCGATGGAAATACCGCGCTCTTTTTCTTCTTTCAGCCGGTCGGTATCGACGTTTGTCAGCGCTTTTGTCAATGTGGTTTTGCCGTGGTCAATATGCCCGGCCATGCCGATTGTAAAATAAGTCTCGTCCATTCCGCTCCCACACTTTCTTTAAATACTCATATCCCTACTTTAATCTTCGCCAAAGGGGGTTTCAAGTGATGGGGCCCGGTTTTCCGGAAACCCTTCTCCCCCTTCAATCAAGCGCCTTTCTTGCGCTTCCCTTTTTTTCGTTATAAACTTAGAGGGCTTGAACATTATGGGGTTGGATGAGTGACTGGTGTCTTCCTGGGTCTTCAAAACCCTGAGGGGCCTGCGTGCCAGGCTCGGTGGGTTCGATTCCCACACAATCCCGCCATAATAAAACTTTCGAAAGGCTGCCTTTTCCGGGCAGCTTTTTTTCATGGACAAGTGCGGGCGCATGCAGGCACGAAAAGTGACAAATCCCCCTAATTTCATGATAATTGATAGAGGAACTTGTTATGCTCCTGCATTTTGTCAAAATCCTCTGCCCGCAGAGTGAATAAAGGATTGAAACACTTATGAAGATTGTACTGGCCGCACCAAACTATCCGCAGCCGCGCGGCAACACGGTAACGGTTCGCCGAATGGCCGCCAATCTGGAACAGCTCGGGATTGAAACGCAGATTGTGTCGACTACCGGAGAAAATCGGGCGGCCTCTCTTCCTTCTGCAGACCTGATCCATGGGTTCCACGCGTATTATTTCCATCAGTTCCTGCAGGGTCTGGATGACTTGACGGTCCCTTATATCATTACGATGACCGGCACAGATTTAAACGTGGATTTATTTGATTCCCAAAAGCGCGATGGCGTATTATCCGCGCTTGCCGGCGCAAAAGCGATCCACGTATTCGACCAATCTGCGCAGGACTTGCTGCTGAAGGAAGCACCGGAATTTCAAGGAAAGGTTTTCCCGATTGCGCAAGGGGCCAGCAGTTTTCCAAAAGACAGTCCGCTTTTCCAAAAGGAAGACGGAACGTTTTTATTCGTTCTGCCTGCAGGCATCCGGCAAGTAAAAAATATTCCGTTCGCCATCCAGTCGTTGGAAAAGCTTCAACAAACCTATCCCCATCTCCGGCTTTGGCTGGTGGGGCCGGTGCTGGAAGAAACCGAAGCCGAAATCGTGTTTGCTCTGGCCGAAAAGCATGCCGGCTGGATCCGCTATCTCGGTGAACTGCCCCATGAACAAATGGGTGCTGTCTACCGGCAAGCGGACGCGGTATTGAATACGTCGCTGTCGGAAGGCCAGCCGGCTGCCATTCTCGAAGCGATGGGCTCCGGGCTGCCGGTGCTGGTTTCCGATGTCCAGGGCAATAACGGAATGGTTGAGCATGGCAGAACCGGGTACTTGTACAATGGCCAGACTGAATTTCTGGAGTATGCCGAGCAATTGATGAATAATAAGGAAGTGCGGAAGCGGATCGGCCAGCAAGCGAAGCATTATGCAGCTGTCCGGCATTCCGCTTTGCATGAAGCGGAAGCGCTGCTGAAGATTTACAGGCGCATCGTGGAATAAGCACCGCTTTTCTGCGATGCGGCAAGTGATTTTATTCGAATAAAAGGAGGGAATCAATATGACTGAAAAAGATATGGTTAAATTAACGTCTTTATCATCTAAAGGTGGTTGAGGCTGCAAAATTGGTCCTGAGGACCTGGCGCAGGTTCTGCGTCATTTACCGAGAAATGTAGAAGACCCTAATTTGCTTGTCGGACTGGATACAGCCGACGATGCAGGTGTTTATAAAATCAGCGATGAAGTCGCACTTGTCCAGACACTGGATTTCTTCACGCCAATCGTGGACGATCCGTATATGTTCGGGCAAATCGGCGCGGCCAATTCACTGAGCGACGTTTATGCGATGGGCGGCAAGCCGTTGACCGTCATGAACATTGTTGCTTTCCCGATCAACACACTTGATAAAAGCATCCTGGCCGATATTTTGGCCGGCGCTTCCGATAAAGTGAAAGAATCGGGGGCCACGCTTGTCGGCGGGCATTCGATTGATGACCAAGAGCCGAAGTTCGGCCTTTCCGTCACTGGAACCATCCATCCGGACCGCATCCGTTCAAACGCCGGTGCGCGTCCAGGGGACCGCTTGATCCTGACAAAACCGATCGGCGTTGGCATCCTGACGACTGCCATTAAACAAGGCATTCTGGAAGAAGACGATTTGAACGAAGTGATGAATGTGATGGCGACGCTGAACAAAGCCGCGGCGGAAGCCATGGATTCTTACACGGTCAATGCCTGCACCGATATCACCGGTTTCGGCCTTCTCGGCCATACGATGGAAATCGCTAAAGGCGGAAACGTCGGCGTGACCATTTCGAACAAAGATGTTCCCGTGCTTTCCAAAGCGAAAGAACTGGCTGAAAAGCATATCATTCCAGGCGGAACTTACAAAAACCACAGCTGGCTGGCACCAGACATCGATTACGATGACAGCATCAGCAAGCTCGACCAATTGATCTTGTGCGACGCTGTTACATCCGGCGGATTGCTGATTTCCCTGCCGGCTGACGAAGCGGAAGCATTGCAGCGCGATTTGCAGGAACGCAACGTCCAATCTTCCATTATCGGCGAAGTCACCAGCGAAAATGCAGGACGCATTCACGTGATTTAATCTAAAACAAGGACTGTAGATAAAGTCGAAAGTAGATAAAGATGTATAAACCCAACCGGACCAGCCACTTCGCTTTCCGCGGGCTCGGCTTCAGCCTCCTCGTCACTGCGTTCCTGCGGGGTCTTCAGCTCTCGTCGCTCAGTCGCGTTGCTCTTTCACTGCTCCCACAGGAGTCTCGTGGCCAGTCCGGTTGGGTGTGTCATGTTGAATGACAGCGACTCTTTACCCACAATTCCAGAATCCGGAACGTAAGGCGGCGACTCCTGCGGGATAGCGAAGTGCCGAAATCCACTCGGGACGCAGTTCCGAGTTAGTTCGGCGCGAGCCCGCGGAAAGCGTCCGCCTGAAGTGGAGGAGTCGTTTTCGATTCGGATGATTCCTCTTCATTCCACCGAACGAATAAATATCCTTTTGTCTACAAGCTAAAACAAGGACTCTGCTTGAGTCCTTGTTTTACATAATGCATTAAAAAAATAGAATAAGTGAGGTGTTTCCATTGAAAAAGTGGAACCTATTAGCCCTTCTGCTGTGCCTGAGCGTTATTTTGGCAGCATGCGGAAGCAATTCAGAAGAAGAACAAGCAACATCCGGCGGTGAAGCGGAAAAAGACGCCTTTACAATCGGCGTTATCCCGGTGCAGACGGAAGGCCAGATGGATACAGCGATGAAAAAGCTTCAAACTCTTTTAAGCGAGAAATTAGGCCGTGAAGTTTCGATTGAAGTTTACCCCGACTACAACGGCGTAGTTGAAGCGATGAATTACGACAAGATCGACATGGCTTATCTTGGGCCTTTGACTTATGTCATCGCCGAAGCGAACAGCAATGCCAAAGCGATCATCACACAATTGATTGACGGCGTGCCGTATTACCATTCTTATATCATCACGCATAAAGACAGCCCATTGACTTCCATTGAAGACCTTGTGGCAAACGCAGGCGAAACGGATTTCGCGTTCGGCGACATCAACTCCACTTCCGGTTCTTTGATTCCTTCCATTGAATTGCAGGAACAAGGCGTCTATACATCTGAAAATGACAATAAATTCGCCTCAGTGCGCTTTACCGGTTCGCATGATGCGACAGCTTTAGCCATCCAGAACAAACAAGTGGATGCCGGAGCGATTGACAGCGCCATTTACGACCAGTTGGTTGAATCCGGAAAAATCGACGGCGACCAATTCAAAACCATCTGGAAATCAGAAGAATTGTTCCAGTATCCATGGGCAGTGCTAGAGAGTACGGACGAAGAAACTATCAAAACTTTGCAGGAAACGTTCCTGGCAATCAAAGATCCTGAAATTCTCGATGCATTCGGCGCAAGCGGCTTTACCGAAGCGACCAATGCCGATTACGAAAGCATCAAACAAGCAGCCATCAAGCAGGGAATCATTAAAGAATAGAGTTGATCATGGGTGTGGTTTAAAAAAAGCAATCTACTGACATTGGCGATATTGATTCTATTGGTGTTCTTCAGCATGCGGCTGACCGAATTCGATTTGTCGAAATTCAAGGATTTCCGCAATATGATCGATTTCCTGTCGCAGTGGTTCCCGATGGACTTTTCTTTGCTGCCGGACATGGTGCAGGACACGCTGGAGACATTGGCGATGGCTTTCCTCGGAAGTGTGCTGGGCCTTGTGATCGCGCTGCCGATCAGCTTTATCGCCGCCCGCAATACATCGCCCTCGCCGTTTTTGTTCCAAACTTCGCGCATTGTGCTGAGTTTTGTCCGCTCGATTCCGGAAATCGTATTTGGTTTGATCCTACTGACGACGCTCGGCCTTGGGCCATTCCCGGCAGTGATTGCCATCATGTTCCATAACGTCGGCGTATTCGGCAAGTTGATCTCTGAGTTGATCGAGGCAGCAGACCCTGGCCCGCAAGAAGCGATGAAAGCAGTCGGATCGAGAACATGGGTAGCCAATTTGTTCAGCATTTTGCCGCAGATTTGGCCGAATGTCCTGTCCCAGTTTTTCTACCGCTTCGAAGTGGCCATCCGGACCTCGCTCGTCCTCGGCTTTATTGGAGGCGGCGGCATCGGACAGCGCTTGTTCAACGACTTTAAAACCTTCCAGTACTCGTCCGTTTCACTGGACGTACTGATTATCATGGTGATGGTCATCATCATCGACTTTTTTGCCAGCTATATCCGGAAGCGGATTATATGAAGGAGGCCGGCTCAATGATTGAAATCAATAACCTCTCTGTCCTTTACGAAGGCAACACGGTGGAATCTCTTTCGGATGTGAATCTGTCGCTTCAAAAAGGCGATTTTATCTGCGTGCTCGGCAAAAGCGGCGCCGGAAAATCCACCTTTATCCGCTGCATCAACGGTCTGCAGAAACCGACATCCGGAGAAATCCATTTGAACGGCAAGACGATCACGAATGCCAGTGAAAACCAATTGCGGAAAATTAGACGGGAAATGGGTATGATTTTTCAGCATTTCAATTTGATTCCCCGGCTTAGTGTGCTGCAGAACGTATTGACCGGCACATTCGGCTACCGTCCGTCATTCAAAAACCTGGTCGGCTGGTTTTCCGCGGAAGAACTGGCTTTCGCCAAAAGCGTCATCGCGGAAGTCGGCCTTTCTGAAATGATGGACCGCCGGGTGGAACAGCTGAGCGGCGGGCAAAAACAGCGTGTCGGCATCGCCCGGGCCATGGTCCAAAAACCGTGTGTGCTGCTTGGCGATGAACCGGTCGCCAGTCTCGATCCCGGCACTTCCAACCGGATTTTCACTTTGCTGAAAGAAATGCACGAGCGGCTCGGTTTGCTGACCATCATCAATGTGCACGATATTGATCTGGCAAAGCGCTATGCCACCCGCATCATCGCGTTGAAAGACGGCAAAGTCATTTACGACGGACTGCCGAAAGACTTTACAGAAGCGGAATACCAGGAAACGTACGAATCGCAGTCCCAGGAATATTACTTCGGTTCGGAAATCTGAACGGATAAGGAGAGGATCGGCATGATCAAAAGCCCTTGAGCAGTGGACAGTTCCAGAGTCGTGTACGGCTCTTCCAACCCCGATATTTTAACCAGCGTTCCAGGCGAAAAATCTGTAATCCTGACATTTGATGACGGTCCAAGCCGCGTACTGCCACAGATTCTGGATGTGCTGAAACAGGAAAACGTCCCTGCCGCTTTCTTTTGGCAAACGCGCCTATTGCATCCCGAACGGCCGTGGAAACGCGTATTGGAAGAAGGGCACCAAATCGGTTCACATACCGTTAAACATTCCAATTTGGTGAATCTGCCTTTCGAAAAACAATACAAAGATATTAAAAACAGCATCGAAAAAATCGAACAAGTGACGGGTGCGAAAGTCACGTATTTCCGCCCGCCGTTCGGCCAGTTTAACGCCGATACCTTGCGGGCAGCGGAAGCGCTAGACGTCAAGCCGGTCATGTGGCGAGTGGCTTCGATGGACTGGGAGCTGCAGAACAATCCGCAGCAAGTGGTCTGCACCGTCCGGGACAATCTCGAAGACGGCGCGATCATCCTGCTCCATGAACTCCAGCACACTGCCGATCTCCTGCCGGACCTGATCCGGGCAATCCGGGAACAGGGATACGGGTTCAAAGGCCTGCCAAATAAATAAAAATAAAAAACAGGATTCCCTATTAGAGGAATCCTGTTTTTTCATGCTACGACTGCGCGAATTCTTTTACAGCGTCATCCGGGATAAATCCGACTGAACGGTTTGCTTCTTCGCCGTCTTTTATCAAGATCAAAGTTGGAATGCTTTGGACACCGAATTGCCGGGCAAGTTCCGGCGCTTCATCCACATCCACTTTGTAAAAATGGACTGAATCGAGTTGTTCAGCTACGTTTGAGACCACCGGCCCCAAGAAACGGCAGCTTGGTCACCAGTCGGCAGTGAAATCGAGAACGACCGGTTTGTTGGCGTTTTTCACAAACGTGTTGTATTCTTCTGTTTTGATTGATTTAACCATTTTCAAACCTCCCTTGATTGCTCTTGATGGTACTTGTTCAGTGTAAGGGCTGGCGTTTTTTCCATCAACCTATCTGCTCTCGCCGGAGCTAAGGATGCTCAAGTTTACGGCTGGACGAACTTTCCGACGGCATCAGGCAGCAATTCCTCGTCCCATGGATACCACAGCCATTGCCCGTTTTCGTTGTAAAGGTAAAATGCATGGGCAAACGGCTCATCGGTGTAAAGGATCATCCGATACAGTTCCGGGTCCGGCCGGTTGGCGTTCTGGGCTTTCGGTTCAACATCCTTAGTCAGCAATTCTTTGAATTTTTCCAGCTCTCCTTTTGTGATGCGGTTCAGCAATTCCGGGGTTTGTTCTCCGGTGTAAAATTCAATCGCCTTCACTCGGTCCAACTCCACGTCTTTGAAATGGTGAGGAAAATCTTCCTCCTCTTCTTCTGCCAGGTACAGGCGATAGCCATTCACTTCTTGCTCGTCCTTTACCGCCAGAAAGTCCGCCAATTTCTTGACTTCATATAGGGCTGTGCCTTTTTCCCAAAAAGCCGCATCGCCGTTTTTAACTTGGTAACTGGGGTTGTTGATGTTATCCGCCACTTTAAAACTTACTTCTCCCAACTTCCTCCCAACTCCGTTCTTTTCGCTGAGAACAGCTGTATCGGCTGCCGTATAATGCTTGCCATCAAATTGAATAAAATCCACCCAATCGATGACCGTGTTTGATTGGCAAGCGGCTAAAGCCATTCCTGCCATCACTAAAAGTATTAGTCTTTTCATGGCTCTGCCTCCGGTCTTTTCTTTCCCTTTTCATCGAGTAGGCGACTTCAGGAAATAAAAGGTTACACCATTCTATCAGCAAGCAAACAGCTTGATGAACTTTACTTTTCCAGCATGGCTGCTACAATCGCTTCAACATGAATTTCCGTTGTGTTCAGCTGCGGAATCACAGAATCACCCGGTTTGATCAGCATCGGAAGTTCTGTACAGCCGAGAATGACTCCTTCAATGCCGTCCTGTTCGATCATCCTAGCGACGATTTTCAGAAAAGCTTCTTTTGTCTCCTCGTTGACAATGCCTTTTTCCAGTTCATCAACGATTTTTTGATGCATAAAATTCTGCTCTTCCTGAGTCGGGACCACAAGTTCTTTTTGCCTCGCGGTAAACACCTTCTGGAAAAAATCATTTTCCATCGTAAATTTAGTGCCTAAGAGACCTAGCTTTTTAAGCTTCATTTTCTCTGCCGCACGAACGCTTTCTTCTACAATACTAATCAACGGGATATCGACTTTTTGCTGAACGTCATCAAATACGATATGTGCTGTATTCGCGCTCAACACCGCGAAATCCGCTCCCCCTTTTTCAAGAGCAAGCACGGACAGTGCCAAATAATCAGCCAGTTCTTCCGTTTTTTCATTTTCCAGTAAATCGAAAATCTTATACATATTGATGCTATTGATCAGGAATTCGGGCAAACTTTCCGGATCTCCTGTCTTTTCCTGATATTTCGCAATGATGGATTGATAGTAATCCACGGTAGCTTCCGGCCCAGTGCCGCCGATCATGCCAAGCTTTTTCATAGGTTTCTCTCCTTTGCTGATGTGACTCTGTTTATCGTTTCCTATACCCGTTATTTCCGCCGCCTCACCCATCCGCTGTGCACCTTTATCAGGGCAATAAAAAAAGGAGAAACCGAAGTCTCTCCTTTCACGCTTTATCCCTGATTGGTCGGGCGGACGATGATTTCATTGACTGCCACGCCGTCCGGCTGGGAAGCTGCATAATAAACGGCGTTCGCCACATCTTCGCTCGTCAGCGACGGCATATTCGGGTCTTCGAAACGCGGCTTGATATCCGGGTCGGTAATGAACGAAGCCAGTTCCGTCTGGACAACGCCCGGTGAAATGCTGGTCGTTTTGATATTCGTCTGCGCAAGTTCTTTGCTCAAACCTTCCATGAAAATCCGTGCCGCAAATTTTGTGCCGGAGTAGACCGTTCCGGAAGGAAATACATTGTGCCCGGCGACTGATGACGTTGTAATGATGTGGCCGCTGTTGCGTTCCTGCATATGCGGCAGGACTGCCGCAATGCCGTACAGGACGCCTTTGACGTTCACATCAACCATGCGGTCCCATTCGTCTATTTTCAATTTGTCCATAAATGACAAAGGCATCAGCCCCGCGTTGTTGAACATGACATCGATTTGGCCGTATGTATCGATCGCAAACTCCGCCAGCTCTTCCACTTCAGGATAAGACGTGACATCCGTCACTTTGATGACCGCTTCTCCGCCTTCCTGCTCAATCGCTTCTTTCAGCGTTTGCAGCCGGTCTTCCCGCCTTGCCGCAAGCACCACTTTGCCGCCTTCGCGTGCGAACTTTTTGGCCGTCGCTTCCCCGATTCCGCTTGAGGCCCCGGTGATGATGATCACTTTTCCTTCAACAGTAGACATTGTCCATCCTCCTTAATAATTCACCAACAATTGTGCAGTTTTTATAGCTTGCAGAAGTCCGTATTCCACTTTGTTCAGCCTTCTTTTAAGGATGGTCTGCCACTCAAGTTCCGCGTCACTTCCAGGTGGCGTTTCTGCCAGCAAAATGACGTCTTTTAATAACGGCAGCACCGGCTGATTCATTGCCAGATCCTGATCGTAAACATCGCCGCTGACATAATTGAGTGGTATGAGCTGATGAGAAATTTCCAGCATTTGCTGATTTATGCTTTTGGCATCCTCATCTGGCCAATCCGTTTCTAACACAATCTGGTTAATTTCTTCTCCCAGCTTTTCAAGTGTTTGCGCTCTCTCTAAGGCTTTACGGAAATCCAGGCGGTTGCCTGCAATTTCCGCATAGCCTTCCAGTGCACTTTTGAGTTCCCGCACCCCTTCTGCATGGTTTAAAGGCATCACTTTTCGAGAACAGGCGTCGTAGATAACTGAGATATACACCTGGCAGTCCCGGCGCAAATTTTCTTTATCCAGTTTGTCGAGTGTATCTTCCGTCGTATGCCACCACCAGCCAAACCCTCCTGATTTCACACCGCCAAATAGCTTTACCAATGTGCGGGAAGCTAAGTCATCGCTTAATGGCTGCTCCGACAGCCCCATAAACAAGGCCGGAACGCCCGCTCCCCAAAATGACTGGTCTCCGCCGCGCCCGAATCGTTTACCGATAAATTTTTCGCCTGTCAACGCTTCAACAAATGAGCCGCCATACACTTTGGTTTCTGCCATGCAATTGCTTTCCCCAAGAATTACAGCACCTTTTCCGCCGACCGAATCGATGTAAACGTGCAACAGGCAATTTTCATGAATGTCTTCCCAATGGCTGTCGCAGTAATGCGTCGATCCTGAATAGCGGCCATGTGAATGCCCTGACCAGAACACAATCCGCAAACTTCTTCTAAGCGGAAGCTGCTGTTCTTTTATCAGCCGGGCCACTTCAAGCATCGTGGCATTGGCACCAGCGTTATCCATGGCTCCGTAATGCCAGGAATCAATGTGTCCGCTAAACAGGATAAACTTTTCCGGCTCAACTTCTCCTTTAATCTCAGCAACCAAAGTAGGAATGGGGCGCCACCCCGTATCAACTACTGTTTTTAGCCAAGCCTCTAAGTCTTCGGAAGCCGCTTCGAGTAAAATTTTCAAACGATTCCCTTCATGTTCAGCGACCGAAATTACCGGAATTGACGGAAATTCCTTTCGTGTCTCAGGTGTCGGGTTGCCCCAGACCCTGGAGACGGTCATCTCATGAGTCCATGGCCCATTGATGAAAATGGCTGCCAGCGCACCGCTCTTTTCAGCTATTTCCACAGCGCCCGGCGTGGCAATTCCTTCCGTCAGAATGATTTTTCCTTCCGAAGAAAGGATGCCTTGCAGTTCCTTCACATAAAGAAGTTCTCCGTTTATGCCTTCTTCTCCTGTCGACACGGACATAGAATGTGTTATACATACGAGATTCTCACCTTTAACGGTCAATTCGGCTTCTACCGGCAAGCTGATTAAGCCTTTATGAAAACTCAATTCTGTTTCCACACCAAATTCATCCATTTTTTCTTTAGCATATTGAAAGGCGCGGAGTTCTTCTTCCGAACCCGACAATCTTACTTCCGCGGACAAGCGTTCTGTAAAAGCCATCAGCCGGTCTGCCGATACCGCTTCAACCAGCTTCAAGTGAGGTTCCTCCAGTTTAATGACCATTCCGAATCCCCCTTTTTAAAACATTCATTGATGGAGATGTTCTTTATAAGACAAAGTCTTCCTTGCCGGTTTTCACCTGTTCAAACGGCTGGAATTGAGTTCCCGTTAAACCGCTGACTGCATCAATGAACGTATTTGTAGTATGCGGAGTATCGTATAAAATCTTGAAAAAGTCTGCTCGCTTTTCTTTCGCCACTGCATCGTAAGCTTTTCCGACCATCCAGCGTCCATAATAATAAGAGGGGTAATACGTTTTCTGAATCGGATCCGAGAAAAAGCGATGGCAATTTTTCGCTTCAATGGCACTCATAAGGCCGGTGTCCATCATATAGTGGATGGCTTCTTCTTTATCCATTTCTCCATTATTGAAAGCGCAGCAGGCATTCGTCATGGCCATCCGCTGCATATCAATCCAGTCGCGCGCCAATTTGTAGTGCTGCTTTTGAGGCCACGCGATGTCTTCCGTCTCCTCTTCATCCCGGTCCCATCCCAGAAAATGAAGGGCACTTTCCGGACCGCCCTCGAACAGTGCATTCGTCGGTGAATTGATCAAGTAGTACGAAGCTTCAATCGGCAATTTGCCTTGCTTGTACAAATAATCCCACCGGCAATAAAATGCCTGATGCCCCGGGTATCCTTCGTGAGTCATAATCTGGGCAAGCACTGGTTCTGTCCAAGGCCGGTCGATGTTAAACGTCAAATTGCCGCGGTAATTTCCGGTGTATTTTGAATATCCGCTCCAGAAAACCCCGGTAATCGGCTTAATGGAATCAATTCCGTCTTCTTCCGGCAGCCCGATAATCCGCTCCAATGTACCCGCTTTACTTTTCTCCTTCATTGACTCAGCCACCTCCACCACTTTTTCAGGTGGAATCAATGTCTCTTCAAGCCATTTTTCCGCTTTTTCCTTTAATGTACCTTTATATCCAAGATCGGCCAAGCCTTGCTCGACCAGTTCTTTTTGTTTCGATATAGTTTCCGGTCCAATCTGTGCTACAGGAAGTTCCTGAATATTCGCAATGTACTCGGAATACGGCAAATCATCTCCCTGCAAACTCCGGCAAAAATAGCGATAGGCATTGGCCATCGAGCGAAGGTATCTCCCTGGATGCCCTTCCAGCCCTTTAAGTTCATGATCCACTTCTTCTATTTTGCGGCTGATTTCCTGCAAGCTGTTAAGCGTCGGCTTGATGTCGCTGTAGCTGGCTGTAGCCACTTCCTGGCTGTACATCTTTTGGGTCTGCTCATTCAAACTTAATACGATGTCGACAATTGCTTCGCCCACCGGTTCAGAAGTCCAACGTAACGTCATTTTATCGTCCCCCTTTGTTGTCGCTCAAGCTCCCACAACATTTCGATATCTTTCAAAATCAACCCAGTCAACAGCTCATATAATTGCTCGCCTTTTTGAACGGTCGCTGCTTCCGCATTGCCTGAAAAAGCCTCTGGATACAGCACCGCTCCCCCATCTTTGAACCTGAAGCGCTTCGGAAGCGAAATTTCGTGGCTGCCGACCCCTTTCGTAAAGGCATAGTTTTCATCGATTGCCAAAACCAGTGAGGTTTCGTCTTCCCCGGCATGGCCTGGATCCGGCGTAATCCGTTTAATGTCTTCCCGGTAATCGATAAACCAATTGATGGTCAGGCTCCGAACCCCTATATCCGCCAATTTTTCTGTCACGACATCCAGACTCGAATTATTGCCTCCATGGCCATTGAATAGAATGATGTTTTCAAAACCGTTTTGGTAAAAGCCATGGCAAATTTCGAAAACATAATTTGAAAAAGCTTGCGCAGACACATCAATCGTTCCAGCAAACGGGGCAAGTCCCCATGAATGTCCATATGCCACTTCGGGAGCCATCAGAATTTTATCGCCAGCGATTTCTTCCAGGCGCCGGACAAATTCCCGCGGAATCAGGACATCTGTGCCCAGTGCACAATGCGGACCATGCGCTTCAATCATGCCAATCGGCAACAGCACTGTGTTCATCTTTTTTTGGGTGGCTTCAAATTCCCTTAAATTCATTGTCATCATGTCCATAAGCGATACTCTCCCTTTCAATTCATGTGGCGTTTGATCAATTCCGCAAGCAAGGCTGACCGGTAAGGCAGATTTTCAAGAATTACATGTTCATTCTCCGCGTGAGCTCCGTCACCAACCGGACCGAGGCCGTCAATCGTCGGAATTCCAATCGCAGCCGTCAAATTCCCATCACTTGCGCCGCCCGAATTGCCATGCTCCAACTCATATCCGTGGCCGGCTGCTATTTCTTTTAATTGCTGATAAAGTTCCATGACTGCATCTGTTTGCTCCATTGGATAGCGATTGATATCCCCTGTCACTTCCACTTCGGTTCCTTCAATGAATGATGTCCGGTTCAAGATAACGGATTTCAGCCGTTCGCCTTGCGCAGTATTCCGGAAACGCAAGTCAATATCAGCTTCTGCAAAAGCAGCTACTACATTCGTCCGGCCACCGCCTGAAACAGTGCCAATATTGATCGAGATGTTTTCCTCTTGATTATCCAATTTTTTTAGTTCCGCAAGCTGCATCACCAGTTCGTCGATGGCGCTTGCGCCTGCCCATGGATTAATGCCGGCATGGACAGGTTTCCCCCGGACGCTTATTTTAAAAATCCCGATTCCTTTACGAGATGTCTTGACCGCTCCGGTAGTGGAAATGCTGGATTCCGGCACTAGCACTAAGGCACTCTTTTTGGCTTCTTCTTCTATCAAGCCCCGCGATTGGGCACTTCCGATTTCTTCATCAGAAGTTACAAGAAACACGACCTTTCTTTTCCCTTCTTCTCCAACGTGCTTTAATGCGCGAAGCGCCCAAAGGACAATTACCAAACCGCCTTTCATGTCAAAAACGCCAGGTCCATACAATACGCCTTCTTCTTTGCGAAGAGGCAAAGCACCCTGATCCCATACGGTATCGTAATGGCCGATGATCAAAATCTGTTCCGCCCCGCTTCCGTAAGTGAAACGGTATTGATTGCCCACTTCTTCTTTTACAATGGTTTCTGCAGTGCCGCCGACTATTTCTTCAAACAATTCTTTAAGTACTATCCCGCATTGATCGGCGAGGGGCTTATTTTTTGAAGGAGACTCTGCCTCAACTAATTTCTGAAGTGCAGACTCCATTTCTAGCTGTTGGCCTTTCAAGTAATCCAATAGATCAGGCATCGATTCAATTCCTCCTATCCGGTAACAATCGGCGGGAACTTCATTTCCCTTGTTTGTTCGAGTGCGTAAGCCGACTCAAGCAGTTCCCTGTCCTGAAAATGCGGCGCAATCAGCTGCATTCCGATGGGCAGACCATTTTCCGCAAATCCCATATTCAATGTCAGTGCCGGATGCCCCGAAATATTGAATGGTCCTGTAAACTGCATTTCATCCAACTCTTCGCTGCCAATTACCGGATCTTCTTCAGGTGCTTCAAACGCCACGGTCGGCGTCACCAACAAATCAACTTCTTCGAATAACTTTGAAACGCTTGCTGTAAACCTTTTAAGGTCCCTCAACCCATTTAAATAATCGACTGCTTTATGTTCCATTCCAAGAGCAATTTGCTGATAGGTCAATGGTGCGTAGTCATTTTGCCGGCCAAACCAGTCCTGGTGGATTTGCGCTGCTTCCGGCAGAAGGACATTCATGATAATATCTTCTGTCCGCTCCCAATCGGCAATATCAATTTCCTTCAGCTCCCAGCCGAGTGACTGGATTTGCTTTAATGTATCGTCATAGACCCGCTTCACGTCCGGCTTTAATCCACTTAAACTTTTTTCAGAAAGGATACCCACCCGCTTTTCTCCAAAATTCTTTCCAAACTCTCCTATTGAATATCGGCCAACGCTTTCAGCTCTCGAATAAGAGTCTTTCGGGTCATAGCCCGCTATCGCCTCAAGTACAATAGCGGCATCTTTTACCGTTCTTGTAATCGGTCCGGCATGGTCGAGCGACCACGACAGCGGAAAAACACCATGTGAACTGACGAGCCCGCGAGTCGGTTTCAATCCAACGGTTCCACAGTAGGAAGCAGGGATACGGATGGATCCTCCGGTATCCGTGCCGAGCGAGAAATAACCGATTCCGCTTGCCACCGCTGCTGCTGATCCACTCGACGAACCCCCAGAAGTCTTGGCAGTATCCCATGGGTTATTCGTTTTTCCGAAATCCGGATGGACGATGCCATATGCGAATTCCAGCATATTTGTCTTGCCGATCAAGACACTTCCGTTACGTGAAAGTTTCTCGATGGCTGTGGCAGAAAAATCCGGCTTAAAATCTTTCAAGACATTTGATGCGCATGTCGTTAAGATGCCTTTCGTGTAAAACAGGTCTTTTGCGGAGTATGGAATTCCAGTTAATAGATGAACTTTGTCACCCTTCAAAAACTTTTTTTCCGCTTCCTGTGCCTGTTGATAAGCATCTGTTTCCAATAGTGTAATAAAAGCATTGAGTTCCGGTTCGAGCCGCCGCTGCTGTTCGAATGCGCCCTTGGCCACTTCAACAGGTGATACTTCTTTTTTACGGTAGAGTTCTGCGATTTCTGTAATGGATTGGTTCAATAATTTTTCCATGTGCTATGCCCCCACTGCAAGCAAAGGATCTGTATCATTAATTGCCAATGAGCTGACCAGAAATAACACGGTGCCTTCTGTGTGGGAGACAACTTCTTTGATCGTATCCCCGAATTCGTTCGCCAGCTTGCCCAGAACTTGGCCTTTGGCTACGGCATCCCCTATCTGTACAGCGGGATACCAAAGCCCTTTCTTGTCCGATCGATACCAATCAAATACCGAAAGAAAGGTGGAGTCGCTTTTTTCTGCTTCGCCTTCCAATAGTCCGAGAGAAATTAAAATATTTTTCACACCTTTTTGCAGAAGAAGCGAATGTTCCTCGCTCATGATTCCTTGCTGCCCTGCTTCGGCAATAATGGCCGGAATCCCTTGCTCGGCAGCACAGCCATATGTAGAACCCGGCACTTGCCCTTTGCTTCCGATAACGTATTCGATGTCAAAAAGAGAAGCGATTTCTTTGGAAGAGTTTAAAACCTCTTCGTCTTCGGTTACATGGTAAATGGTGAATGGCACTAAAGCTTCAATCATATCTCCTCCATGAAGGTCAATGATGTAATCCACTTCTTTAAACACAGACTCATTCAGCCAATAAGCCAACCGTTCGGCATCTGTCCCTTCTTTTTTTCCTGGAAACACCCGGTTCAGGTTTTTCTGGTCTCCTGGATGCACATAGATGCTGCGAGCATAAAACGAAGCCGGATTGGCGATCGGCAACACTATTATTTTCCCTTTGACTTCAGCTGGAGTGATGGAAGCGCCAACTTTTTGCGCTGCATCAATGGATGTATATTCACAGCCATGAATCCCGCCTAATACCAATACTTTCGGTCCTTCTGCTATGCCATTGACCAGAAATGCCGGCAGCTTTTCGGCAATGGTCGGCAACTCTAAATACCCTTTTTCTTTTTGTCCTTCAGCAACAGATAAATTCGCAATTCTCCAGCTTTTGCTCATCCATACCATCCTCCGTTCAGAAATTTTCAACCGTAAAAGCGCTTTCTCTAAAAAAAGTGGGATGCAGCTGCAAAATCGCAGCCGCTCCCTCTTTATTGTTTTATTCTTCTTTTGTGATTTTGTGGAATGGCACATACCACGTGTTCATTGGATTCAGCTCATAACCTTTTACCCAGCTTCTTACTGGAGCTTGAATCTGCGGTTGAGCAACGAAGATATATGGAACTTCTTCTGCCATGGTGTTTTGGATCTCTTTGTAATTGTTTTCACGCAAAGCTTCATCTGTGCTCGTTCTGGCTTCTTCCAGCAAAGCATCCACTTCCGGATTTTCATAGAAAGCTAGGTTGAATCCAGGGCCTTTACTGGATGAATGTGCGAAATACCATAAGTTGTAATCTGGATCCGGATAGTCCGGCGTCCATGAAACTAGACCGAAATCGTGTTTGCCGCTTGTCACAAGATCTAGGAAAGTCGGCCATGCGTATGTCTTGATGTTTAATGTAACACCTACTTTTTCAAGATCCGACTGCAGCAAAAGCGCCGTGTTGCTTCGGACTTCATCATCTTCAGAAATGGCGATTTCGAGTGTCAGCCCTTCAGCTTGTCCAGCTTCCTTTAATAACGCTTTTGCTTTATCTAAGTCATACTCGTAAAGTTTTGCATCCGGGCTAAAACCGAACATGCCTTTTGGCACCGCTCCTACGATTCGTTCCGCATTTCCTAAATAGACGCTTTCAAGCAATGCATCATAGTTGATGCTATGGGCAATGGCTTGACGGACTTTCACATCTGCAAGCGGACCGCTTTCAATATTCATCGGCATGTAGTCGATTTGGAATCCGGTCGCCTTCACGACTTCAATTCCATCAGTGCCTTCCATTTGTCCCAGCACTTCCGGTGAGACCATCGTATTGTCGATCAAATCAATTTCACCTTTTTCAAGCATCAGGCGTGCTGTGGATGCTTCGGAGACAAAACGGATATTGACCGTCTCCATCGTCGGCTTTTCTCCCCAGTAATCCGGATTCGCTTTCATCACCAAGGTTTCGCCTCGGTCCCAACTATCCAGGATATAAGGGCCAGAGCCCATTTCAGCTTCAGCGAGGAAGCTTTCTCCCAAATCATCTCCGTGGTTTTCTTCCAAAGCCGGATTGATGATATTGGCAAAAGCAGTTCCTAAGGTGCTGATGAACGGCGCAAATGGTTCTTTTAACGTGATCTTAATGGTATGGTCATCGATAATTTCAAAACTGTTTTTATCAATGACTTTGCTGAAAATACCTGCTGCCGATTTCCCGACGTCAATTGCCCGCGTAAAAGAATACTGTACAGCTTCAGCTGTTACAGGGGATCCATCGTGGAACTTGGCATCTTTGACCAAATGGAATGTATATTCCATGCCATCTTCTGAAACGTCCCAGCTTTCTGCAAGCATTGGCTGCGGTTCTGTTGAAGTTCCGTCATACGTTACCAGACGGTCATACATCATGTAAATGACACGGAAAGTTGTATTCGCTGCTTGGCCATGAGGGTCTAAAAGCGGTATATCTTGGTTGGTCGCAAAATTAAAGACATTTTCATCAAAGTTCTCATTGGATGCTGCCGGGTCCGTAGCATCAGGCGAATCGGTACTTTCGGCATCTTCGCTGTAATTCTGGCATCCGGCAAGAGCTAATATGGCAATGACGAAGAACAATAGCAGTTTTGACCATCGGCTTTTAAAATTCATTGTATTTCCCCCTTATTTTTTATACTGGCCATTCCATAAGATACCGTCCGCTCTCAACCTCAGCCCTCCTTTCGATCAATTCATCCTAAAACGGATTAACGCTGCTTCGGATCCATTACATCGTTGAGCCCGTCTCCGAGCAGGTTGAAACCCAAAACGGTGAGAAGGATGGCGATGCCTGGGAAAGTCGCCGCCCACCAAGCTTCCCGCAATATTTCTCGGCTGTTTGATAACATTGCCCCCCATTCCGGAGACGGCGGCTGTGCACCAAGGCCGATGAAACTCAAACCGGCTGCAGACAAAATCACAAAACCTAAATCGAGCGAAGCCTGTATAGTAGCAGGCGCAATAGAATTCGGAATGATTTCCTTGAACAAAATCCGGAACGGATTAGCACCTAGCGCACGCGAAGCTTCAATAAACTCCGAATGTTTTATGGAGAGAACCGATGAACGGACAATCCTTGTATACCAAGGCCACCAAGTGGCTGCTAGAGCCAGCATGACGTTCTCAATTGACGGCCCAAGCGCTGCTGCGATGGACATTGCCAGAATAATGCCGGGAAACGACAGGAATATATCCGTAATCCGCATGATGATCTGGTCCACCCGCCCTCCGATATAACCCGCAATCGCTCCGAGAATGGTTCCAATCGGGAAAGAGATTAATACTACCAATAGCCCAATGCGTAAAGAAATCCTTGTGCCGTAAACAATCCGGCTGAAAATATCCCGCCCGACTTCGTCCGTACCAAAGTAATGTTCCCCACTCGGCGCTTCCAATTTACTCAGCAAGTCGACTTCAGTAGGGCTATGGGTGGCGATTGCCGGCGCAAATATGGCTGACACTATGATGATTAAAACAATGACAAGCCCCAATACAGTCAGCGGGCTGCTTACAACTCTACGCACCAATCCGGCCACCTCCTCAATTGTGTTTCAAACGCGGATCAATGAAGAAATACATCGTATCGACAATCAGATTGACTAAAATGAACATGATGGCAATTAACAGTGTCACTCCCATAACTGCCGGAAAATCCAGGTAATTGATGGCATTGACCGCATATTGTCCGAGTCCCGGCCAAGAGAATACCGCTTCCACCAATACACTGCCTCCCAAAGCATGGCCAAAAGCCATCCCTAGCAAAGTGATAACCGGCATAACCCCGTTGCGCAAAGCATGGCCATACAGCACCCGATTTTCTGGAGCCCCTTTAGCATAGGCGGTGCGGATATAGTCACTTTGCAGCACTGTCAGCATACTCGAGCGTGTCATCCGGGTGATCATTCCGACCGTGACAGCTGAAAGCGTGATGCCGGGCAGCACCAAATGCATGACTGCCGAGATAAATACTGGCCAGTTCCCAGTCAATAAAGCATCCACGGTGTACATTCCGGTGATATAGTCCGGAGGCGACATGCCATTATCCAGCCTGCCCGACCCCGGGAAAACTCCAAGTCTCAAATAGAAAAACAAGAGCAATAATAAGCCGAGCCAGAATGCCGGCATGGCCACCCCCAGCAAGGCGAATATCCTGGTGAATTGATCAGCGATTTTATCTTTTCTGCTGGCACTGATAATGCCGAATGGAATACCGATCAACAGCGTGATGACCATTGCGAAAATTGTCAGTTCGAATGTAGCCGGTGAATAGCGGATCAAGTCATCCGCAACCGGCCTCTGGGAATAGGTGCTTTCTCCAAGATCTCCCTGAAAAATCCCTGCCATATAACGGCCATATTGGACATAGAGCGGATCATTCAATCCCATATCCTCCCGTAGCGCTTCCAGTCCTTCCGGAGTGGCTTTTGGCCCTAATATTAACCGGGCTGGATCTCCGGGAATCGTATTTGAAATGGCAAAAGTCAGTATGCTGATCCCGATCAATATTGGAATCATCAACAACAGGCGCTTGGCGATAAATCTTAAGGCATCCATTTGATTGTCACCCCTTTTTTGCGTTTTGATTCTATGTGTGGATACAGGCTGCAAAATGATCGGTTGTTTTTTCTTCCAATGGCGGAACAATTTCTGCACATTCTTTTGTCGCCATCGGGCATCTTGTATGGAATGGACAGCCTGGCGGTGGATTAGCTGGACTTGGCAAATCGCCTTGCAGAATGATCCGGTTTCGGACACGCACAGGATCCGGAATCGGCAATGCTGAAAGCAAAGCCCGGGTATATGGATGCAATGGATCCTTATAAACTTTTTCTACATCTGCGATTTCCACCACTTTCCCCAAATACATTACAGCCACTTTGTCCGATACATGTTGGACTACAGACAAATCATGGGAAATGAACATATAACTCAAATTTCGTTCCTGCTGAAGATCCAGCATCAGATTCAGCACTTGGGATTGAACAGAAACGTCCAAAGCTGAGACCGGCTCGTCAGCAATGATCAATTTGGGGTTGAGCATTAGCGCCCGGGCGATTCCAATACGCTGTCTCTGTCCGCCTGAAAATTCATGAGGATAGTTGTTTAACTGTTCTTTTCGCAAACCAATTTTTCCGGCCAAACTCTCAATTCGTTCTTGGCGTTCTTTTTTATTTCCTGTGCCGTGAATAAGAAGCGGTGCTTCCAATATTTTCCGGACCGTGTTGCGAGGATTGAGGGAAGCATAAGGATCTTGAAAAACAATTTGCATCTCTTTCCTCAATTCCTTCATCCCCCTAGGGGACATGCCGACAATTTCCTGGCCATTAAATTTAACACTGCCTTCAGTAGGCTCTACCAGGCGAAGGATTGAACGGCCCAAGCTGGATTTTCCGCAGCCCGATTCTCCTACAACTCCTAAGGTTTTTCCTTCCTCAATCGAGAGGCTGACGCCGTCTACTGCTTTGATCACCGTTTTTTCTCCCAGAAACCCTTTTTTAGTTGTGAAGTGCTGTTTCAAGTTCTGTACTTCTAGCAGAGCCATCGTTTTTCGCCTCCTTTTCATCATAAAGCCAGCAGGCTGTCTGGTGATTTTCCTGAATGTTAATCATTGGAGGGAGCGTAGATCTGCAAATATCCATTGCATGAATACAACGGTCAGCAAATCGGCAGCCTGCCGGCATATTCCCGGGAGTTGGAACCGTCCCTGGAATTGAGCCTAATTTCTTTTTGCGTTCCCCTAGTTTCGGGATCGAATCCAGCAAGCCTTGTGTATAAGGATGTTTAGGATTTTGAAATAGCTCAATGACCGGTGCTTCTTCTACAATTTTCCCGGCATACATCACAATGACCCGGTCGCATACTTCCGCAACCACGCCCATATCATGGGTGATCATAATGATGCCCATCTTGGTCTGCCGTTTGATATCATTCATCAATTCCAAAATTTGCGCCTGGACGGTAACATCTAAGGCGGTAGTAGGCTCATCACAAATCAGCAGCTGCGGTTCGCATGCCATGGCAATGGCAATCATGACGCGCTGCCTCATTCCGCCTGAGAGCTGATGAGGGTATTCGTCAATCAGTTCTCCTGCACGCGGCAAGCCAACCGCCCGCAATAAATGAAGGACACGATCACGTCTTTCTTGTTTGCTTTTTTTCGTATGAAGGATCAAGGATTCTTCTACTTGTGTTCCAACGGTATGGAGAGGGTTAAGTGACGTTAAGGGGTCCTGAAAAATCATCGACATTTGATTGCCTCTGATTTTCTCTAATTTGCGTTTTGAAAAACTGGTGATTTGTTCTCCCTGCAAATCCACTTTGCCGCCGAGTCTTGCTTTATCAGGCAGCAGCTGCATTAGCGATAGCGCCGTCATGCTTTTTCCGCAGCCCGATTCACCTACAATTCCGAGCGTTTCTCCTTGAGCCACCTGAAAAGAGATTCCGTCCAGAATTTTTGAATATTTGCCCGCTCTTTTAAGCGATAAAGACAAGTCGTTCACTTCTAACAGCATCTGTTTCCACCGTCCTTTACTCTTTGGTTGAAGCTACTTTAGACAAATCTTTTAATGCTGTTTTATAGTGGTCTGAAAATGCAAGTTGAATTTTTTCACAGTCCTTGGTCCGTAAGGCATCCAGCAAAATTTGATGGTTATGGACAACTTGTTCCACCCGCAGCGGCACCTGATTGGCAATGGTCAAAAACATGGCCCCGACCTGTGTATCGAGATGTTTATGAATGCTGATTAACCGATTATGTCTGGAGGCCCCAACAATCGTACTGTGGAATAAAATGTCGCATTGTGCCTGTTTCTCCAGATCCTTCGCAATCATCATTTGATGGAATTTCTCAAGCAGGCGCTCCAGCTTAGCAAAATCTTTTTCTTTCAAATTAGGTACAGCAAGCTGGGCTGCTTCGCCTTCCAGCAAGGCACGAAGGGTATATATTTCAAATGCATCTTGCTGGGATAACGTTGCAACAAAAGTGCCTTTATTTGTTTCATGCTTGATCAAACCTTCGTTCTGAAGCAATTTCAAGGCTTCTCGCACCGGGCCTCTGGAGATGCTAAGCTTTTCCGCTAATTGCGCCTGATTGATGCGTTCTCCTGAACGGAAATCTCCATTTAAAATCATTTTCCTTATTATTGCTGCAACATCATCTGATAAGGTCCTCTGGTCCGGGATCAGCATCTTCTTCACTCCTATTTTCAACTTGCTTTAGTAGGCAAGGATTCATAAATTTTCTTCAACTCGTAAAGGTTGTCCCAGTTCATTTCTCTGGTTCCCTGCTCTATTTCTTTGATTGAATCAACCAAAGCAGAAAGCAACGGCATTTCCACTCCGTTGTTTTTTCCAATTTCAAGTACATCGCCCAGTTGAGCATCAACTTCCGTTTCACGTTTACGGACTGCCAAATCACGCCAAATGCCGCTTTTTGTTTTCTTATTGGCCGCCATGCGCTTTGCCAATTTTTCCAGCTGCGCTTCCAATTCCTTTCGATTGCGCTGCTCTCTTGGATAAACGAGTGCCGGTTCCCAGTCATCAAAACCAAGAGGAGAAACATGCAGTTTGTCTGCCACTTCCAGTATTTCAGAACACAACTCCATCAACATTCCTCGTAAATCTTGCCTTCTGACCACTTCCGCCATCGTTTCATCTACTAAAGCGGTTGCGTACAATAGGCCTGCATACGACATCTTGCCCCACAAATATCCCCATATATTATCGGTCACTTGAGCAGGGCCCCAACATTGCAGTTTTTCTTTCAACACTGTGATCCGGCTGGAAATGGTGCCATCCAGTTCGCCTAAATACAAAGAGGCCACCCCTCCGTAAAGAATCCTTCCCGGCTCCAGATAATCGGCAGAGAAGTTAACAAAACAACCGATTGTCCGTTCTTCTCCTATCATTTTTGAAATCTTTCTTTCACACAGACCATTTTGCAATGAAATTATTTGTGAATCGGGAGTTAAAAGAGGTAAAAAAGGCAGTAGAGCTTTTTCTGTATGATGGGCTTTAACGCAAAGGAATATTGTTTCAAGAGGTACGTTTCTTTCAACTAATTGTTTTGGAGTATAAGCTGTTCCCTTAACCGTAAATGTTTCATCCGGACCTTCAATAGTGATTCCGTGTAAATTCATCTTGCTGACATGATCTTCAGCAATGTCACAAAAAATGACCGTCTCTCCTGCCCTTATCAAGTAAGCACCAAGAACACCGCCAATCGCACCAGCACCAATTATTGTAATTGCCATTTTACCCCTCCTAAAAAAGTTGCATTCCGCCATCTGCTGATATTACTTGGCCGCTTACATAACGGGCAAAATCTGATGCAAAAAAAAGAACAGGGTGCGCAATATCTTCTGGTGTTCCCAGTCTTTTTACCGAGATGGATTGAATCAGATTTACTTGTTCTTCATCAGACATCGCTTTCCACTGCCGTTCTGTGGCAGGATTCGATAACACAAACCCCGGCGCTACATTGTTGACGGTTATTCCAAATCGCCCCAATTCTCTGGCCATTTGCCTAGTAAAGCCAATCTGTCCAGCTTTGGCACTTGTATAAGCTTGTATGCCGGTCAAACTGCTGCTTCTTCCGGCACCGCTTGAAATATTGACGATTCTTCCATATCCTGCTGCCTTCATATGCGGAACAACTGCCCGCACCATGAAAAAAGTGGATTTCAGGTTAATATCAATGACTTTTTGCCAATCATCATCCGCTACTTTTTCAATTGGTTGATGCACTTGACCTGCTACACCTCCAGCCACATTGACTAAAATATCTATTTTTCCGAATTTTTTTATGACCTGGCGGATAACAGATGCTATTGCATTGGAGTTTGTGACATCGCATAGATATGTAATCACTTTTCCGGATGATCCAGATGCCTTTATGCCTTTTTCCACTTCATTTTTAGCAGCATTTAAAGGTTCTTCAAGGATATCCAGTGCAATCACTCGGGCTCCACGACCGGCAAGTTCCAAGCAGATGCTTTTGCCAATCCCATGAGCTGCACCAGTAACTAGAGCAACTTTATCCTCAAAAGTTAACTGTAAACTGTTAACACTTTGCTCCAATCCAATCCCTCCCCCGTCGATTTTTTTTAGTATATTCTTATCATTTTTAAATTGCAATACTTTTTTGAATATTTAGTTTTCTATTTTTATTACCAGGATTCTTCTTTTAGTATTAAAAAAGGAGTTGTCCACTAAGTCTATTATTTGACTTAGTGGACAGCTCCTTAAATTTTTTATTAACTGGTTATTGGGCAGTGTAGCCGCCGTCGACCATTACCGTACTGCCCGTCACAAACTCATTTTCACACAGGAAGATGATCGCATGCGCTACTTCTTCCGGCTGCCCCAAGCGTCCGATCGGATGTTTCGCTACCGCTTTGGCATAAAGTTCGGGGTTTAAAGTATTTCGATTTGACATTCCTGTCTCAATATAGCCAGGGCTTACCGCATTGACCCGAATGTTCTTGTCTGCATATTTGAGCGCCAACGATTTTGTCATCAAATTTACGGCACCTTTCGATGCAGTAACCGCAAAAGCATTCGCTTCTCCCACAGTCCCTAATATTGAAGCCGTGTTGACAATCGCACCGCCTCCGGTTTTCAGCATTTCACGAATGGCGTGTTTTGATCCGAAGAAAACCCCGTCTTGATTGACCGCAATTACTTTCCGGTAATCTTCAAAGGAAAGCTCGTGCGTTTCAGCAGTTGACCGGACTCCTGCATTATTGACCATGATGTTAAGCTGTCCAAACCGTTTGACTGTTTCGGCTACAAGGTTTGCTGCGGATTCTTCCCGGGAAGCGTCGAATTCAATAAATGCAACTTCTGCTTCATTGCCTTGAAGTTCTTTTGCAGCCGCTTCGCCGCCTTCCGTATTAATATCTGCAATGATCACATGTGCTCCTTTGTCCAGTAATGCTTTTACAGTTGCCAGTCCAATTCCGGATGCGCCGCCTGTCACAATTGCCACTTTCCCTGCCAATTGCATCTGAATTGCCTCCTTGTATGGAAAATCTCACTCATACAATTATAGCAGTTATTTTCTGAAAATTTAAATAATTTCAATAAATTTATATATAAAAGGCAATCTGTTCTTTTGAACGGATTCCTGGTTCAGCAATTTCAGGCAATCAGTTTAATACGTACTTTTTTTTTGAACAGTGTTCAATGAAATCTTTTGTTTCTGCTGTTGCCCGTATCTCACGGTCCTGCATCAGAAGCTGAATTTTTTCAATCATTTTATGTCCTAGCCCTTCGCCCCGGAAAGAAGGAAGTACGGAGATATGGTGGACTGTGAAATACGTATCGGCAACTTCCACGCCAACCAGTCCGATATAATCTTCTTCATTTTTCAATAAGTACAATTGCCAATCCGGATCTTCTGTATAGCGGCTCATGGTTTGGCATAGATTTTTCACGTTTCGTTCATTCGGCATAAAGGACAATAACCCCATCGCAATTTTCTGGCATGATTTCTTATATCTGACTAACATAAGCCCGTCCTCGCTTCTTTTTAATGTGTTGGTTTTGATGTCCGCAGGTGTTTTTAATTCATGTATATCTGGCCATCTAATTCCTCAAGCACTTCAAGTGCTGCTGCCAGCCGCTCGGCAAAGTATTCCGGACGCTCTTTCGACTCCAAATGCACACAAACAATATTCGGATTCGAAATCAGGCGCTGATTGAAATCCGTTGGCAATGGAATTGGATAAGCGTTGAAATTGGATAAGAAGCACGGAAACTCTTCAGGCAAAAGATAGATTTCCGCTTTGTTGTGTGCCATTCCATCTTCTCTGAAACGGCCAAAAGAAATATCAAAATCCAAGGTACAGCTGAAAAAAGAAGTATTGGCATGAATTTCGAGCGTTCTTTTCTTTTTGACAATACACCCTTTCGGCTGCAGCTCGACTTCCGATTTCAGCAGCATCCCTACTTTTTCCGCCACTTCTTCTAAACGTTCCATCGTAATCCACTCCTTATAAATTTTTACGTTTCTTTTAGTTCAACTAGATAAAGTCGTTTGAAACGATTCACACTGAGCACACCTTTTGTACTTCTGTTCTTTTACAAGCCGTTCCACGTACTTTGGGCAATTTGTAAATTCCCTGCTCGTAATCGGCGTTCCCACAAAGCCGCAACGATCTCCCGCAAACTTTTGCTGATGAATACTTTTTTTGTTGTGATCAATAAAATACTTCATCATTTCCGCTCCTTTTTCCGGTCCAAACATACAAAAAACGCCGAAAAGAATGTGGAGAAATTCTTTTCGGCGTTGTTTCCAGCTCTATTGTCTGTAACATCCAACCAGAGTATTTAGTTATTTATAATAAGGTAAAGTTTTTAAATTTCAGTCAGCACAGAAACACTAATGTTTTCTGATTACTTACATCCTATAACGCGTTCACCAAAATGTAAAATCTTTAGACCTATTTTTGTCAAAAATTTTTAACAAAAAGTTGAAAATTTGACCTGGAAGTTGCGGATACTTTTTTATACCCTTCCCTAAAATTTGTTAAACCTATTTTAACAAAGGCAAATTTCTCATTCGAATCTGATTTTTACTTGATGTAAACTTTCAGCCACCCTCTGACACTGTTGATGAACCACAACGCGTCAACATCCGCCAGTTCATTTTTCAAAATCACTTTTTCTTCAATTTCGCCCCGGTCAATCAAGTACTGGCGGAAAGTTCCCGGCAATAATCCGCAGCTGACAGGCGGGGTAAAAAACTTCCCGTTTTTTTCAGCGACCAGATTGCCAATCGTAAATTCAGTCAGTTCCTCTTTTTCATTCCATAACAATACCGAAAAAATGTCGCCGCTGCTCTTATGCTCGTCGTAGACTTTTCTATAAGTCGTTTTATGGAATAGAAAAGGATTGGCACTGTCTACCGGAGAATCAGCCAGTCTGCACACAACCGGCGCTTCGATTGGCTGGGTTTCGACTGCTTCCGCGATGGCATTTCCACGTTTATCTAAAAGCAGCCGCACTTTGAAAAGGCCCACTGGATGTTTTTCTGCCAAACTTTTAAGGGCTTGTTCTACCTCTGCCTTATTTCCCGGGAAATGAAAATATTTGGCCGAATCGCTTAAGCGCTCCAAATGATAAGCCAATAACGGATACGTTCCATCTTTCAGCTTCAAGGATTCCAGCAGCTCAAATTCCGGACGCTTTGCTGTCAGAACTTGCGCCTTGGTGTACAGTTCCTGGTATTCGCCTTCTGAAGTCGAGTCCCACGTAATGCCTCCGCCGACGCCGTAGCGTGCCGTTTCCCGTTCTGCATCGATGACGACTGTCCGGATCGGCACATTGAATACCGCATTTTTTTCCGGCGTGATAAAGCCGATTGCGCCGCAATACACTTCACGCGGCGACTGCTCCAGTTCTGCGATTGTTTTCATCGTGCTGATTTTCGGTGCTCCCGTGATCGATCCGCAAGGAAACAGCGCTTTGAACCAATCGTATACAGTCGCACCGCTTATGAGCTCCGCTTCCACGGTCGATGTCAACTGATGGACCGTCGGATAGGTCTCCACTTCGAAAAGTTTTGCGGCATGCACCGTTCCGGGTTTCGCCAGGCGGCTCAAGTCATTGCGGAGCAAATCAACGATCATCAAGTTCTCGGCCTGTTCTTTTTCTGAAGCTATCAGGCGCACCACGTTTGCTTCGTCTTCTGCCGTCGTGCGTCCGCGCGGCGCCGTCCCTTTCATCGGCTTCGTCGTCAATTTGCCGTTGTCGACACGGAAAAACAGCTCGGGCGATGCTGACAAAATCCGGTACTTGCCCAGATTCAAATAAGCACCATAGCCTGCCTGCTGATTTCTGGCCAGCTGATGGTAAAACGAACGGTCGCTTCCTGAGAACTTTGCATGGAGCCTTTCCGTGTAATTCACTTGATACGTATGCCCTTCTTCAATGGCTTCTTTGATTTTTCCAATGCCTTGTTTATAGCGGCTCACTGAACTCGCCATATTCCAGTCTGATACTTGGTAGGAATCTTCTATTGCTGCGGATTCCAGTGCAAGCGGCTGCTCAAAAATGCCGAACCAGACGAGCGGCATTTCTGTGCCTCCACGGACCTGCATTTCCGGCTGAAACGCAGGAGCCGCTTCGTAGGACACATAACCGGCCGCGTAATAGCCCTCTTGAATTGCCTCTTCGATGCTTTTCATAATGGCCGGCACTTCTTCCAAACGCTCGGTCTGCAGCACTTTGGCGGGGTTTTGGAATGCGATGGGCTGGATATTGCCGTCAGCCCCTTGAAACTCAAACATTAGGTAAGGGTTCGTCATTGCGCCACCTTCCTGTTCTGATTGCCCGTCCAGGCCTTTGCATCTTCATAGCAGTTTTGCAGCATGCGGAATCCCGCTTCCGTCAAAATCGACTCCGGATGAAACTGAATGCCGGTAATCGGCAGCGTCCGGTGCCGCACGCCCATCACGACGCCGTCTTCCGTTTCAGCGGTAACGATCAAACAATGCGGCATCTCCGCTTGATCGGCAATCAGCGAATGGTAGCGGGTCACTTTTGCCGGGGACGCAATCCCTGCAAATACCCCTTTTCCATCGTGGTTCATTAGCGAAACTTTGCCATGCATCGGCTGCGCTCCTTTGATGATGCGCCCTCCGAAATGCTCGACGATGGTCTGATGCCCCAGGCAAACGCCCAGGATGGGAAACTCTTCCGTAAGTGAACAGAGAATTTCCTTGGTCGCCCCCGACTGGACCGGCCGCCCTGGACCCGGTGACAGCACAATCAAATTCGGCGATAAGTTTCTCACTTCTTCGGCTGTAATTTGTCTATTTTGAAAAACGGCCACTTCCGGGTCAAACTGTTCCAGGTAATGGACCAGGTTATAAGTAAAGGAATCGTGGTTGTCGATGATGACAATCATGGGTGCACCTCTTTGCATTCAATCTATTGGTGGTTTCATTATACTTTTTTGTGCTCACAATGTGTGAATTCGGAGAGAAAAAAGGGATGCTGCAAGTAAACTCCGATTTGCAGCAAGTACCCATGGATTTGTCGCAAGTAATGTCCCGTTTGCCGCAAGTGAATTTTCTTTGCAGCAAGTAACTCCCCTCTTCTGCAAAGAAAACCCAGCCATATGGAATGGCCGGGCTTTTTGTTATTCAAAAGATGAGCTATTAGCGGCGGCAAGCGCCTGGCCAATCTGTTCGGCAGCTTCTTGGAGCAGCGGCAGGAATTCTTCGCGCAGCACATCCTTGTTGACGCGTCCAGCATGTACGGAACAATTCATCGCTGCAATGACTTTGCCGCGGGCATTCCGAATGGGCACGGCAATGGAACGCAGACCTTCTTCGAACTGCTGATCGACGCCGCCCCAATTTTTCTCACGCACTCCTTCCAATACTTTAAGAAACTCTTCTTTGTCGGTAATGGTTTTGTCTGTAAATTTTTCGAAGTTCATCTTTTCCAAGTAAGCTTCCAGCTCCGCTTTCGGCAAATTGGCGAGAAGCACATGCCCCATGGACGTCGCATATGCTGGAAGACGGGAACCGACGCCGAGGTTGATCGACATGATGCGTTTTGTCGAGACTCGGGCAACATAGAGGATATCCGCTCCATCCAATATAGAGATGGAACACGATTCCCCCGTCTGGTCGACGAATTGCTTCATAAACGGATGGGCCATGCTCCAGCTGTTATTGGAAGATAAGTAAGCATAGCCCAACGATAAAGTCCGTGCCGTTAAGGAATAACTGCCGTTTTTCGATTCGGCAAAACCGAGCGCTTCAAGTGTTAAAAGGATGCGCCGTGCCGCCGGTCTGCTTAGCCCGGTTTTTTTGGCAGCATCGCTGACGGTCATGGACGAGTGTTGCTGCGAAAAAGCCTGAATGACCTGTAATCCGCGCTCCAGTGACTGGATATAGTCACCCGATTTTTTAAAATTGTCTAATTCTTCTGTTGACATTTGCTTTGCCCCCTGTGTAAGATGATATTGTACGAAAATCGATACTTTGTACGTTTATCGTACAATAAACATTCTTGCATTGCAAGTGCTATTGTTCAATCCGTTCTTTTTTTAGCAGAACATGAATGCGTTTACATTTTGATGAACTGACTCACAAAGGAAATTCAGCATGACCATAATTTTTATGAGGAGGAATTTAGATGACAGAAACAGTAGTAAAAAATGAACGCGTGTTATCAGCTTACGAGGGCTTCGTCAAACACATGAAAAACTTCTTGGACGAGCAGCAATTCAACCACGAGGAATACACGAACTTTGTAAAATGGGCAGACCGCCTTGGGCGCAGCGGAGAAATCCCGTTGTTCTTGGATGTATTTGTAGAAACGCATGTTTTGGAAGCAAAATATAAAAATTCTCCAGGTACCGAGCCTTCCCTTCTTGGACCTTATTATGTAGAAAATCCGCCTTTGCTCGAAGAAGCGCCATTCGTTATCCCGCAGCGCGAAAACGAACCGGGCGACAAACTCGTATTTTCCGGCAATGTCAGCTCTGTAAACGGACCGCTTAAAAACACAAAAGTGGAGTGGTGGCAGGACGACGCAGACGGCCTGTATTCGAACTTCGACTCCACGGCACCGGACTTCAATCTTCGCGGCCAGTTCTATACGGATGAAAAAGGCAATTTTGAAGTGCACTCAATCGTCCCGATCCCTTATCAAATCCCGACTTCAGGACCGACTGGCGAGTTCACGTTTGCAGCAGGCTACCACGCTTACCGCCCTGCGCATATCCATATCAAATTTGAGCATGAAGGCCATGAAACATTGATTACCCAAGTATTCTTCGAAGGCGACCAGTGGCTGGAAACAGACGTAGCCGGTGGTGTCCGCTCTTCTTTGCTGACGAAGCTGATCGACAAAGATGACCATAAAGAAGCATCCTTGAACTTTGTCATGAGAACCGAATAAGCAAAAATCCTATGGCTGTCGAGGAAATCTTGGCAGCTTCTTCTTATTAAGGCCAATCTTTGAACCGAGGTGGAACTGATGGAATTGTACAAAGTGAATGTAAATGGAAATGAGATTCAAGTAGCGGATTATCCAGGGGGAAAAGGTCCGATTGTGGCGATCCACGGACTGACTGGCACCCATAAGAATATGCATTATTACGCAGAAAAGCTGAAAGGCGATTACCGCTTTATCGCGGTGGACCTTCGAGGGCGCGGAAACAGTTCGGAAGCCGATCCGGATACTTCCATCTTCAAACACGCGGAAGATATTCTTGGTCTGATTGACGAATTGAAGCTGGAAAATCCGATTTTGCTGGGCTATTCGATGGGCGGATTTATCTCTGCAATTGTGGCAAGCCGCTTAAAATCCGTGAAGGCACTGATTTTACTGGACGGCGCCGCCAAAACGACCGAACACCAGCGCGGGATTATCCAGCCGTCGCTCGGCCGCATCAGCCGCCATTTCGATTCCAAGGAACATTATGCAGAAGAAATCAAGAAAATCTATGCAAATCTTGGCATTGAATGGACAGATGTGCTGCAGGAGACCGCTGAATATGAAGTCGGGGCCACTGGCGGCCACTGGGAAAACAAAGCCGACGAGTCCCGGATTGTTGCCGACTTTGAAAGCTTCTATACATTTGACCCGGCAGCAACCGGCAAAGACATCAACTGCCCAACCCTGCTTGTGTATGCCGAAGGAAACATCGGCTCCATGCCGCCGCTGTTCTATCTCGACGATTACAAAGAAACGCAGGCTGCTATCAAACAAATCGATACAGTCGTTTCAGACTGCAATCATTACACCATGGTTTTTGAACAACGGGATGATATTCAAAAAGACATAGAGGTTTTCTTGAATAAAATCTAATCTACTTTTTCACATCCCCTCCGCCATATCCGGCAAGTTTAAAATAATTTTTTTCTAGGAGTGTAGTTATGAGCAAAGCGTTGGAATATTTTAAGGAAGTTTATGACGTTGTTCCGGGATGGGTGCAGAAAATGCACGATTACAGCCCGGAAGTTTTGGATAAATATACTGGCATCCGCGGCGAAATCATGCAGGACGGTTCGCTGTCGCGCAAAGAAAAAGACGCGTTGATTGCCAGCATGAATGCAGCCCGCCTTTACTCGCGCAGCATGCTGTTCCATACAAAAGGGGCCGTCGATTTCGGCTACTCTGCAGCGGAACTGCTTGAGTTTTTCCTGACTGCTTACTTGTACAAAGGCGATGCAGCGTTGAAAAGAGCGTTTGAAGCGATTCCGTATGCACTCGAATTGAGCGGCAACCCGGTCGTTCTTCCGGAAGCCACTCCTGAAACGGCTGATGATTTGCTCGGCACGATGCTTGGCTGGCTGAAAGATGAAGAGACGGCTTATCTAGAACAAGTGGTTTCAGCAATCAAACAAGGGAACAAAGAAGAGCTGGCGGCTTTGATTCTGGCAGACGGCAAAGTCTCTTCAAAATTAAAGCATCTGAATATGGCGGGCAACTTTATCGTGGAACTCGACGGCAGCGGGGCTGCGCCGTGGATGGAAAAAGCGCGCGCAGCCGGTGGATCGGAAGCAGATTTGGCGGATCTTGGCTATATTTGCATCCTGACGGCCGGCATCCCCGCCTGGTTTGAATTGAGCGACTCATTAAAAACGGTGGAATAAGCACGGAATGGAGGAACACCATGTCAAAAATACAGCATGACATACAACAAGCATTATCTTACGTAAAATCAGGGGATACCGTTTTAGTCGGCGGCTTTGGCTTGATCGGCGCTCCTCTTACCCTAATAGATGGACTGACGGAAAAAGACGTCAACGATTTGACGATTGTCAGCAACAACCTCGGAGAGTCCGGCAAAGGGCTCGGCATCCTGTTGAACCAGAACAAGATCAAAAAAGGCATCGGCTCTTATTTCACGAGCAACCGTGATGTGGGCGATAAATACCAAAGGGGCGAAATTGAACTCGAGCTCCTGCCGCAAGGGACGCTCGCCGAATCGATGCGGGCAGGCGGTGCCGGAATTGGCGGCTATTATACGACGACCGGCGTCGGCACAGACCTCGCTAAAGGAAAAGAAGAACGCGAAATCGACGGTGTGAAGTACATCCTTGAAAAAGCGATCCGTGCAGACGTTGCGTTGATCCGCGCCCATAAAGCGGATACACTCGGAAATCTTGTGTATTACAAGACGGCACGAAACTTCAACCCCTTGATGGCGACCGCTGCGAAAACAGTGATTGTCGAAGTGGATGAAATCGTAGAGCCGGGCGAATTGAATCCGGAAGAAATCGTGACGCCTTTCATCTATGTGGATTTCATTGTGAAAGCCCAGCAAATCCTGACAAAAGAAGGAGTGGTGAGCGTATGACAACCCAGATGAGCAAAGCAGAAACTCAGCATATGATTGCGAAGCGCGTCGCTCTTGAACTCCAAGGCCCTTGCACCGTCAACCTTGGAATCGGCATTCCGACGCTGGTGGCGGAATACATGACCGCTGATGATATTTACCTCCACACGGAAAACGGCCTGCTCGGTGTAACGGATGTCGAGGAAGCGGATATCGATCCGAACTTGGTCAATGCCGGAAAATTGCCGGTCGGCGAAGCAATCGGTTCCTCTTTCTTCAACAGCTCGGATTCGTTTGCGATGATCCGCGGCGGACATGTCGATGTTGCCATACTCGGTGCACTGCAAGTAGACGAAACCGGCGTCATTGCCAACTGGGCGGTTCCCGGCAAAAACATCATGGGTGTCGGCGGTGCGATGGACCTGCTCGTCGGCGCTAAAAAAGTCTTTGTCACAATGAACCATACCTCCAAAGACGGCAGCTCGAAATTGCTGAAAGAATGCACCTACCCCATTACATCGACGCGCCAAGTGGATATGATTTTTACAGAACTGGCAGTATTCAATGTAGAAGATGGACAATTAAAACTGGTCGATTTAATGCCGGGAGCAACGATTGAAGAAGTCCGTGAAAAAACGGAAGCAGCTTTTATTGAGTAAAATGCAGAAAGTGGGTTTATTCGCATGAAAATACGTTCTTTTGAAGTTTATATATTGGATTTGCCGACCATCCGTCCCCATCAACTGGCCATGCACACCATTACCGTGCAGACGATTGTGGTCGGCTGTGTGACAGACGACGAAGGCCGCGAAGGCTGGTCCGAAGTCGCGACAATCGGCGGCGCATCCTACGGCGAATCAACGCCGGAAGCCATCAAGGCGAATATCGACACGTACATCACCCCTCTGATCATCGGACAGGACCCGAATCATTTTGACCGCATCATGAACGATGTGGCGAAACTTGTTCGCGGCAATTACTTCGCCAAAACCGTTGTGGAAAATGCCATTATCGACTTGGCGGCGAAAGCGAAAAACATCCCCGCTTTCGAATTGTTCGGCGGCCAGATCCACAAATCCCTGCCGATTGCGTGGACGCTCGCTAGCGGCAATACCGAAAAAGACATTGAAGAAGCACAGGAAATGCTGGAGAAAAAGCGCCATAATATCTTCAAGCTGAAAATCGGCAAAGGCGATCCGTTCAAGAACGTCGAGCATGTCCGCAGCATCAAAGAAGTGCTCGGCGATGCGGCGCGCCTGACAGTCGACGTCAACCAGGCATGGGATGAAGATACTTCGAATTATTGCATCGCAGCACTCGAGGCAGCTGGCGTTTCGATGGTCGAACAGCCGCTTGCTGCATGGGATTTTGAAGGCATGTCCCGCCTCACTGCCAAATTCAACGTGCCGATCATGGCGGACGAAGCAGCGACGAGCATCCAGGACGTTTTCCGGATTGCGAAGTATCGCGCCGGCAACTCCATTGCCCTAAAACCATGCAAGCACGGCGGCATGACTCAGACAAAAAAAGTGGTTGGCATCGCTGAAGCGTCTGGCCTCGGGCTATACGGCGGCACGATGATCGAGTCGAGCCTTGGGACAGCCGCGTGCGCTCAGTTGTATTCAACAATTTCTGACATGAAATTCGGCACCGAAATTTTCGGTCCCCTGTTGTTCAAAGACAATGTCACGGTCAATGACATCAAGTTCGAGAACTTTGAAGTGATTGTTCCGGACGGACCGGGATTCGGCATGGAAATCGACAAGGAAAAAGTGAAGCATTACGCACGGGAATTTTCCGGAAAACAGGAGATGATGAATTGAAGAATGTAGTAATTGTAGATTCTGTCAGAACCGCCATCGGAAAACTGGGCGGCACAATCGGCAATGAAACCGTCGATTTGCTTGGCGCCCACGTCATTGAAGAATTGCTCCGCCGCACTGGGCTTGACCCGGCTTCTGTCGAAGAAGTGATCATGGGACAGGCAAAGCAAAGTGCAGACGTTTCAAACTTGGCGCGCGTTGCTTTGCTGCGCGCCGGGCTTCCTGTCGAAGTGCCGGGCTACACCTTGCACCGTCAATGCGGTTCCGGCGTGCAGGCCGTCAATTCCGCTGTGCAGCAGATTGGCATGGGACTCGGCGACATCATCATCGCCGGCGGCGCCGAATCGATGAGCACCGCACCTTATTACGTCAACAAGGTGCGCTTCGGTACGGGTTCCGGCGATGTCTTGTTGAAAGACCCAAATACGGCGAGCCAGCCCGGTTCGCAGCCGGTGGAAACCTACGGCGAGCTGAATATGGGCATCACGGCGGAAAATGTCGCGGAGAAACACAAGATTTCGCGTGAGGAACAGGATGAATTTGCGCTGGAGAGCCAGGAACGGGCAGCAAATGCCATTGAAAAAGGCTTGTTTGATTCACAGATTGCGCCTTACTCGGTAAAAACACGCAAAGGTTCCATTGAGTTTAAAACGGATGAGCATCCGCGCCAAACTTCCCTTGAAAAACTGGCTGCACTAAAGCCGGTCTTTAAAGAAGGCGGCACCGTCACAGCAGGCAATGCCAGCGGACGAAACGACGGCGCGGCGGCATTGCTCGTTATGTCGGAAGACGAAGCGCTGAAACGCGGACTTCAGCCGAAAGCGCGCGTCATTGCGCAAGCGGCAGTCGGCTGTTCTCCGGAAGTGATGGGCATGGGTCCAGTGCACGCGACGTTCAAAGCATTGAAGCAAGTAAACTTGAAGATTGAAGATATCGACATCATCGAACTCAACGAAGCGTTCGCTTCCCAGGCAGTCGCCTGCATCAACGAACTTGGTACTGACCGCAGCCGGGTCAACCCGAACGGCGGCGCTATTGCAATGGGCCACCCAATCGGTGCGACCGGCGCCATCCTGTTGACGAAGCTCGTGCATGAACTCGAGCGCACCGGCAAGAAGTACGGCGTCGTCACGCTGTGCATCGCCGGCGGCATGGGGATTGCGTCAGTTGTGGAGAATTTGAGGGTTTAAGAGTGCAGTGCAGGATCCGCTGATTTTCAGTGGGTCCTTTTTTTGCTGCGGCGGGAGTGAATGCGTCGGAACGCAAATAAATCCCCGGAACGCAGATAAATCTCTTCGATCGCAGATAAATCCCCTGGAATGCAAAAACAGAGCGGCGCGTGGCCGCTCTGTTTGAAATTACTGTTCGTCAAAAATTAATTATTTTCGTCTTCTTCATTCTCGTCGTTTTCGTTTTCGTCAGCTTCGTTTTCATTTTCATCGGCTTCATTTTCGTCTGACTCATTTTCATTTTCATCGGCTTCGTTCTCGTTCGTCTCGTTTTCATTTTCTTCATTCTCGTTTTCGTTCACTTCAGATTCATTCTCATTTTCTGAATCGCCGCTGTTTCCTCCGCAAGCTGCGAGCATGCTTAAGGATAAAAAGGCAGCTGCACCGAGTTTCCACCAATTATTTACCGTCATCCAAGTTCCTCCTCAGTAATGGTCTTTCCCCTACTGATTATACCCGCCAATATACCGAGGAAACGCTGGCAGCCTTTTTGTGAAGCTGGCAATCAATTTTTCACATCGTATGATATCTGCCTCTTGAGGCGCCAGCTCAATTTTTAACGTCGCGGCCAGTTCCGTCTGTACAAACAGCATATCCCGGAAGCGGTCGACAGCGCCGCAGAATTCGGCGAAAAAGCTGTCGCCGGTCCCGAAGACAGCCGTCACCAATCCGGTTCGGTCCAACCTCTCGAATGCCTCGAATAAGCCGTGCATTTCTTTCGGAATCTCGCCGCTGCCCCATGTATAGGTGCCGACCATAACTGCGTCGTAACGTGAGAGTTCAGCAAGCGGGAAGTCCGCTACTGGCCAAAGCTCCACTTCCAGCTCCTTGGAAAGGCCGATTTCCTGCAATATCTCCGCCACCGCTTTCGTATTCCCAGTGACAGATGCGTAGATGATGGCAATCCGCGGTTCATAGTTCGTCGAAGCCATTCGACTGCGACACTTTCGAATAGGTCCGGGATTTCTGCTCGAAAAAGTCCGATTTGGTTTCATTCATCATGTCATCTCCAAACACCTGGATCCACGGCATCGGGTTGTTTTGTTCTGCGTACAGGTTGTCGAGTCCGAGCTGGCGCAGGCGTTTGTTGGCCAAGTATTCGACATAGCCTTCGAATTCGTCCAGATCAAGTCCCTGGATGTCCTTCAGAATGTGACGCGCCCATTCTTTCTCCAGCTCCACCGCTTTGTCTACAGCGTCATAGACGTATTGGATGTTTTCTTCGGTATTCAGTTCCGGATTTTCCGTTAGCATGATGCGGATAAACTGGGAAATGAAATACGCATGCTGCATTTCATCGCGTTGGATGTAGCTGATCATCGTACTCGTTTTGAGCATTTTCTGCTGGCGCGCCAAATGATAGAAAAAGGCGAAGCCGGCGTAGAAATAAATGCCTTCCAGGTTGATCGAATTGACGCTCAAGCGGAACAAGGTCTGCGGCGTTGGGTTCTGGCGGAACGCCTCGTAGGCATCCAGGATCAGGTCGTTGCGCTTTCTTACGATTGAATCGCTTTTCGCCTGGTTGAAGCGCGCATTTTGCTCGCTGATCGACACCAGTGAACTTAGGATATACGAATACGACTCGTTGTGCACCGCTTCCTGTTGGGAAATGACCGCGAAAATCGCCTTGAAGCTCGAGTCGGTGACATAGTCCATCGCCTGGCTCATTGTCGGCGTCTGCAGGCTGTCGAGCGACGCCAGCTGCGTGTTGATGCGCAGAAATACGTCCCGTTCAACATCCGTCAAATGGTCCCATTGCTTGATGTCGTCCTGCATATTGATTTCCTGCGCTTTCCAGAAGTTCGACAAAAGCGTTTGGTACAAATCGTACATTTGCGGATAGGCGATATCGTTCCAGTTTAATAAACCGGACGATTCCCCGTTGATGATGCCGGTGGATTTATTCGGCTGCTCGGGATTGAGCAGCTTGATCTTTTGCAGTGGTGCGTGAATGGACATAGTGGTTCCTCCTTAGCTTTGGCATGCTTCGCATTCTTCGATTTCCGCCTGGGATGTGCTGCGGACGTAGTACGTCGTCTTCAAGCCCTGTTCCCATGCTTCAAAATGCAGCCCCAGCAATTCTTTCGCTTTGATCGTATGCGGCACATAGAAATTGAAGCTGATGGCCTGGTCAATATGGCGCTGGCGGGCCGCGTTCTGGCGGATGCTCCAGTTTTGGTCGAGTACGTGGCGTGCGCGGCGGTAATAATCATAAGTGTTGTGGTCAAGATCCGGCGCCGTCACTTTGAATTTGAAGTTTTTCTTTTCTTCCGCAAATTCCACTGCATAGAGCGGGTCGATGCCGTCCGTTGAGCCGCCGATTTTAGCCGTCGATGAGTTCGGTGCCACCGCCATCATCCAGCCGTTGCGGACGCCGTTTTCCGTAATGGCGCTTTGCAATTCGTTCCAGCGAACGCTTGTATAGCCTTTTCGGTCAAAATACTCGCCGGTCTCCCATTCGGAGCCAGCAAATTCGCGGTATGCGCCTTTTTCCTTGGCAAGTTCCATCGAAGAGAGAATGGTATAGTAGGCGATTTCTTCGTACAATTTATCAGCAAACGCCACGGCTTCCTCGGTTTCCCAGTGGATGCCTTCAAGCGCCAAAAGATGGTGCCATCCGAAAGTCCCTAAACCAACTGCTCTATATTTCTTATTTGTTGCATCGGCCTGACCGACGGAAATGGTATTCAAATCAATGACGTTATCCAGCATGCGCATCTGAATCGGCACTAGGCGTTCCAGCACTTCTGCTTTCACCGCACGCGGCAAGTTGATCGATGACAAGTTGCAGACGACAAAATCGCCCGGCTTGCGGATCATCACAAGGTTGCCGTCTTCGTCCGTATATTCTTTTGTGATGGTTGTAGCTGACATATTTTGGGTTATTTCTGTACACAAATTACTACAGTAAATCGATGTAAGCCCCTTGCCGCGCAAGTGCTTGTTCGGGTTCTGGCGGTTGACTTCGTCGCGGTAGAACATATATGGCGTGCCGGTCTCAAGCTGCGACACCATGATGCGCGCCATAATGTCCATCGCCCGGTAGGTTTTCCGCGGCAATAACGGATTGCTGACCGCTTCTTCGTATTTCTCTTTGAAGTGCTTGACGTCCGTTTCATCGTAAAAGTCTTCCAGGCCAAGTGCAGTTCCCGCACTGTCTTTCCAGCCCATGATGGTCTTCACTTGGTGCGGGCAGAACGTATGCCATTCGCCGGTGCTGCGGCCGTTTTCATCGGTTTCCTTCAGCTTTTCCATGAATAGGTCTGGAATCGCCACGCCGGTGAAAATGTCGTGTGCTTTCCGGCGCTCGTCGCCGTTGTTCGTCTTCAAATCCAGGAAGCCGTTCATGATGTCTTTATGGAACACGTCCAGGTAAATCGCGACTGCGCCTTGGCGCTGGCCGAGCTGGTCGACGCTGACCGCCGTGTCGTTGACAAGGCGGATCCACGGAATGACGCCGGACGAATTGCCTTTGAATTTTTTGATGTCAGATCCCAAAGCGCGCACTTTGCCGTAATAGACGCCGATGCCGCCGCCGTCTTTGCTGAGGCGTGCAATGTCCCAGTTGTTCAAGTAAATGCCGTCAAGCGAATCGTCCACCGTATCGATAAAGCAGGAAGACAGCTGGCCAAAGCTCTTTCCTGCGTTCGACAGCGTCGGTGTTGCCACGGTCATATACAGATTGCTCATCGCCCAGTAAGCTTCCTTCACCAAGTCCATGCGCTTTTCCTTCGGTTCGTTTTGCATCAGCGTCATCGCGATGACAAGGAAACGCTCCTGCGGCAATTCGTGGACATTTCCTTCGTAATCCTTCGCCAAATAGCGGTCTGCCAGTAAAAACAAGCCGATGTAATTGAACAAAAGATCGCGATCTTCCTGGATTTCATTGCCCAGAGCCCCGATTTCCTCTTTTGAATAGCTCTTCAGCAAGTCACCGGAATAGATGCCGATGCTGCTCAGTTTTTCCACCAGTTCATAAAAATCGCCGTATTTGGATTCTGCCTGGTAGCCCCGACTATTCGCCGCGCCTTTGTACAAATCATTCAAATAAAGTTCCGCGGCAACGAATGTCCAATCCGGTTCCGCCATGGAAATGCGGTTGAGCGCATAAATCAAAGACTGCTCGCCTTTTGCCTGCGTTTCGAGTTCTGCTACTTTTTCGAGCAGCGGTGCGGCGTCGAGTTTGTAGACATCTCTCGCCCGCAGGATTGCTTTTGTCACGGCATCCGTTTCTGTGTAGATAAATGTATTCATATTAAACCAGCTCCTTTGCGTATTCGTTGATTTTCATGCGGCGCTGCTTGCGCTCCTGTGCACTTTTGAACAGCTTTTTCTCGTGTTCTGTTTCCGGCACCACTCCCGGCACCGGCGTCGGCTTTCCTGCTTCATCGACGGCGACCATCGTCAAAATGGCGGTGGTCGTCAAGGTTTTCTCCCCCGACTCGATGCTTTGGCATTCCGCTTTCACGTACACTTCCATCGATGTGCGCCCCGTGGATATGACGACGCCTTCCAGGAGCAGGACATTGCCGACCCGTGCGGACGACAGAAAGTTCACCGTGTCGATCGACGCGGTCACCACAGCTTTGCCGCTGTGTTTCATCGCCGTAACGGCGGCGATTTCATCGATATAGGCGAGCACGGCACCGCCAAAAATGGTCCCCATGTGGTTCGTGTCCGGCGGCAGCACCAATTTGGTCTGAATGGTCCGCGAACGGCCTGCTGTAATTTGCTCTGTCATCGCTATTCCCCCAGTCGGTATTTGGGCATATAAAAAACCCATCTTCTCAAGCGAGAGGATGGGTCGGATAAACGTAAATAATCAGGCGGAAACCGGCAAAAAGCCGCTGCACCGCGCAGAGTACCTTCGTTATACCTCCCAGCTCCCGGAGAAGGTCATTAACTTATAACGATGGCAGGTCTCCTGGCTCGTGCGTCTTCCTACACTATGTCCTTCCCGTCCGTTGGACAGTGGATTGCCATAGTTCGTCAGCACTTACAGTTGCGGGTACAGCTCCGGTTTTCAGCGGATTCCCTATTAAGCCTTTTCAGGCACCATTGTTATTGGTTTTACTATATATAGTGTTGTTTTTTATACAATTTACTAAATACTGTATCTATAAACTATAAACCAGATCTTTTTCTTTTACAAGCCAAGAATGCAGTCCAAAAATACAAAAGCCCGCAAGCATCGGCTTGCGGACTTCGCCGTTCTAAAGGTGCAGCTGCTGATGGCCGTTAAAGCAATTTCATCAGCTCAACGGCTCCGAGATAAACAAAAACGACGACACATGCAGTTAAAACGGTATTTGTGATCCATCCGTTCCGGAATTCCCGGTCCACCCGTTTGGAATTGAGCAAAAGCATTAGGCTGATAGCCAGAAACGGCATGAACAGCGCACCGAGCGCTCCGTATAAAATAACGAGCAGGACTGGCTGGCCGAAAAACAGCAGCAGCATGGGCGGGAATGTCAGCCAAAGCAGATACGCACGGTACGCAAAGTCTTTTTTCGAAACTTTTCTATCGGAATGCGCCCCTTTTTTTCGCACCATCCGGACAAAATCCGCAAACAGATACGGCACTCCGTTCCAAACACCCAATAACGAAGAAAAAGCGGCTGACCAGGCGCCGATTAAAAACAGCCAGCGGGCAAAAGAACCAAATTCATCGCTGTACAGATTCGAGAGCGACACCAGCCCTTCCTCGCCGTTGATTTCAATGCCGGTGCCGAATAAGAATTCCGCTCCGACGACCAAAAGCGATAAGGTGAAAATTGCTGTAATGATGTAGCCCGTAGCAGAGTCCATGCGCATCATCGGGATCCAGGATTTGCCCTCCCAATTTTTTTCGCGGATCCAGTAGCCGTAGGACGCCATCGTAATTGTTCCTCCCACACCGCCGAGCAGGCCTAAAACCAGCAGCAGCGAACTTCCGCCGGTCCGTGGGACAAAGCCGCTTACAATGTTGCCGATATCCGGCAGAAGGATCACTGCAGAACCCACCACCGTAATAAACATGAGGCCCACCATGAAAGTCATCACTTTTTCAAAGAGTTGATAATGCCCGAGCATCACCAAAGCCAGCCCCGCCAATCCGTGTATCACCGCCCATGCCCAGAGCGGCATAATCGGGAACATGGTGACCATCATGATGGCGCTTGTCGACATGGCGGCGGCTCCGTAACTGAATCCCCAAATGATGGAGTAGACGCCGAAATAGCCGGTCGCCCATTTTCCGAGTGAATGCCAGCCTTCCAAAATCGACTGTCCTGTGGCAAGCTGCCATCGCCCCATTCCTTCGGTAAAGTAAAACTTGAACAACGACCCGAGCAGAATCGCCCATCCGAGCGTCATGCCAAAAGCCGCGCCGGCCACAAGAGCCGCAATCAAATCGCCGGTCCCGACGCCGGTTGCAGCGGTTACAAATCCTGGTCCGACTAATTTGGCTTTCCCTGTAAATGTCTTTGGCGGAGCAGGTACTGAGTTTTCAGTGCGAGAAATTGTAGACATGCAATAACCTCCCTGTACGTTTTTTATTGCACCAAAACTAGGTCCGTTTTGTGGCGAGCTTCAGGATGTATGCGTGCAGTGATTTTTCTAAAAGCTTTTTTCATTGCTGCTCGTTTCTTCAACTGCTGTTTACATAAATTATAAAACAAGTGAATCTAAAATTGATAGAATTTTCAATAAAAAGGTATCCCGTTAAATGGAGCAGTCAAAACAGCTAACTAGTTCCTCTTTTATTTTTCACATAAAAACCCCGATCTTTAGACTGACATAGCGATTTGAGACACATATAAAACACCTTTATTAGGCTGCTTGCGCCCCAAATTCCTTGGGTGCCAGGTAGCCTAATTTTTCGAGAATCCGGTCTTCGTTGTAGTAGCGCATATATTCGTTTACTTTCTCGACGACTTGAAAGTTGTTCAACGAATTGAATTTGACGTATTGAAATTCTTCCGACTTGATATTCGAATGGAACGATTCAATCACTGCGTTATCCCAACAGTTTCCGCGCCGCGACATGCTGCTCACGGCGTGTTTCTCCTGAATCAAATTCTGATAGGCAGACGACGTGTAGACGCTGCCTTGATCGGAATGGATGGTAATCCCCTCGGGATAGCTCCGCAGTTTCAGCGCCTCCTTCAATGTATCGATAACGAGCGGCGTCTGCTGATGGTCGTAGAGCTTGTACGCAACGATTTCGTTGTTGTATAGGTCCATGATTGTCGACAAGTAAAGCGTCGAACTTCCGTATTGGATATAGGTAATATCCGTCACCCATTTCTCGTTAGGGGCAGCGGCAGTAAAATTCCGTTCCAACCGGTTCGGTGCCACAATGACCGATTCCCCCTGTGATTTCCATTTCCGTTTCTTCTTCACCCGGCATTGCAGGTTGTGTTTTTGCATGATGCGCTGAACGGTATTGCGATGTCTCGTGGTCTTGTAGTCTTTTTGGAGTAGTTTCTTGATTTTCCGATGGCCAAAGCGGTATTTCGTTTTCTTACATATCGCGATAATATCTTTCTCTACTTGTGTCATGTCACTGGTAGGGCCGTCGGCCATCCACCGGTAATAGGTGGAACGTGGCACACCTAATGCAGAAAGAATCACCGAGACGGTATACTTCTTGCGGTAGGTCTCCACAAGTTGAAGAACTACTTGTTTTCCAACTCCTTTTTGATCTCCAAATACTTTTTTAAGATGTCATTCTCCATTTTCAAATGCGCATTTTGGCGATCTTTCTTTTCCACTTCACTGGCGAATTCCGGTCCGTGTCCAAAGCTATATTGCTTGCCAATTGGCTGGTCAAAACGATGAATTTCATTATTCCGATACCATCTCATCCAGGTCTTAATTTGGGAATAGTTTTTAATCCCATACTTCTCCATAATCTCCTTGTTGGTTAACTCCCCATTCATCTTATCTTTTACAACAGCCCATTTAATCTCGCTAGAATATACGTTTTTGCCCATGCAAAAACACCTCCGATTTGTGTACTTGTTAAAAGTGTACCATCTCGAAGGTGTTTTATATTGTCCCATTTAATTATGTTAGTCTACTTCTCTTGGAGAAAATCGGGGTTCCGGAGCAGCAGATGGCTAGTGCATCGGCATTTATAGATAAACGATGTAAATCAATGCCGCAAGGACGATTCGGTAAATCGCAAAAGGCACCAATTTAATTTTATCGATCAATTTCAAGAAGAACTTGACGACGACGAGCGCCACGATAAAGGCACTGATGAAACCGACGATAAAGAACGGAAGGGCATCCATCGTGAAGTATTCCCAGTTTTTCAACAGTGACAGGCCGCTGGCGCCCAGCATGATCGGCACCGCCATGATGAACGTGAAGTCAGCCGCCGAGTGGTGGCTCATTCTCAGCAATACCCCACCGGCAATTGTTGAACCGGAACGCGAGAATCCTGGCCAGAGGCCGAGACACTGGAACAGACCCATTCCGAATGCCTGCTTGTAGGTCATTTGGTCAACCGTGTCGATATGCGGTTTTTTCTTGGTGACGAAGTCGGCAATCAGCATCAGGATCGCGCCAAGCACCAGGCCGATGATGACCGTTTCCACAGAAAACAAATATTCATCTATGTAATCTTCGAACAACAAGCCGAGAACTCCGGCCGGGATTAATCCGACAATTACTTTTGTTAAGCTGAGCCGCTGCTTTTTGCCAGCTGTCTCTTTTCTGTTCAATCCAAGCAAATCTTTGAATCGGTCTTTAAAGACGATGACGACAGCGAGGATGGACCCCAGCTGAATGACGACTTTGAACGTGTTCGCGACCGGTTCTGTGTAAAGTTCTTTTGAATTCAGCCAAATGTCATCCACGATGATCATATGGCCTGTTGAAGAGACCGGCGCGAATTCCGTCAAGCCTTCAACAATCCCCAATACCATTGCTACAAATAATTCCCATAACTGCATGTTCTTTTTCTCCTTTAACCTCAAATAATTATTGTTCTTTATAAATTAAACCAAATAAGCAGTAGAAACGACCAATCTGAATGAAAAAAGTTTCCAAACTTTTTTGCCCAGTACCTTAAATTTTTTACCAGTTTAATCATACACTTTTTTCGGCCATTTACACAGCCTATTAAAAAAAGAGGAAAGACTAAAAAGATTTTAAAAGCTGTCTGTTAACTGTTATATGAAAATACCAACTTTCTGAATCCTTTTATTTTTTCTCATCGAATACTTTCTTCTTTCATTAAATCTAAATCGTGCTATGATATTAAATTGTGATTTTAAAATAATTATTTGATAAAAAGTTACATAGCTTTTTTATTCTTATAAAAACGGAGATGCACGATGAAATACCAAACAGGTTATTCTTTCCACTACGGCTGGGTGATTATTGCTTTAGCGGCTTTATCCCAGTTTTTCTCTGGCCCCGGACAAACATATTCCAATGCGATTTTCATCGATTATTATATAGACGAATTCGGCTGGAGCCGTTCAACGGTTTCAGCTATTTACTCGAGCGCCACCTTGGCAGCAGGCTTTCTGCTGTTCTTTATCGGGCGGCTCATTGACCGCAACGGTTCAAGAAAGATGGCCGTCATTGTCTCTTTTGCCCTGGCAATCGCTTGTTTTTTCAACAGCTTTGTCACCAGTCTCGTCATGCTGTTTATCGGTTTCTTTTTTATCCGGCTTCTCGGCCAAGGCTCGATGGGGCTGATTTCAAGTTCCTTAATTCCACAATGGTTTATCAAAAAAAGAGGGCGCGCCATCAGCATCGCGGCCATTGGGGGACTCATCAGTTCGGCCGCTTTCCCGCTGATGAATGTCTGGCTCATTGACGCTTTCGGCTGGCGGGCTTCGTGGCTGATCCTTGGCGCCATTGTCGTTGTCTGCTTTACCCCGCTCGCTTTTTTCCTGATCCAAAACTCCCCTGAAGACATGGGCTTGCTTCCCGATAACGGCAGTGCCGCCAAAGCAGACGCCAGCACTTCCATGATGAAAGAAGTCAGTTGGACCGTCAAAGAAGCAGCCGCTACCCGGTCGTTTTGGCTGCTGCTGGTCTGTGCCATCATTCCCGGCATCGTCAATACCGGCCTGACGTTCCATTTGCTGTCGATTTTCTCAGAGAAATCACTGTCCCGTGAAGCGGCTGCCAGTGTATTGAGCTTAACCGCATTGATCGGCCTTCCAGTGACATTTCTTGCGGGAATCGTTCTTGAGAAAGTAAAAGTGCAATACATGCTCGCTCTAGTTTTTGCCGGCGAAATCGCTTCGTTGCTTTTATTGCAAACCGCTTCCAGCTTTTCCGCCGCCATCCTGTTTGGAGTGGTTTGGGGCGTCAGCATGGGGCTCGAGCGAATCGTCATGGCGGTGGTCTGGCCCAACTATTTCGGCCGCAAACATATCGGCAGCATCAGCGGCATTTCGATGGCCATGATTGTTACCGGATCGGCTCTTGGACCATTGCCGCTCGGCATCGCATTCGACCATTTCCATGGCTATGCTGAAATTTTGTGGGGCATCCTACTGTTTCCGGCAATCGGGATTCTGGCCGCTTTAGCAGCCCATCCTCCCGTCAAACAACATCAGCTCCAAACAGACGAAGAAAAATCAGCTACCGTGAATCACCCGGCGCCTTTACTCCAAGAGTAAAGGCGTTTTTGTATGCCTGCGGAATCGGCTGCTCCAGTCCATAACGGACGAATGCTGTATCCACCTGCGGATATAGGCGCTCTGCGAGGGCTACCGTTTCTTCCAATATCGCTGTCAATTGCTTCACGGCAGAAAGCGGTGATTCCACATATAGTTGACGCAGCCGGAAATCGATTTGTTCCGGCACAAGCGGCAATTCGGCAAGGCGTTTGTAGAACCATTTGTAAGTCGGAAAATAAGACCGGTTCAATGCAAGCAAAACCAGGAACAAGCCGTCCAGAATGGAGTTTAAAATGCTGTAGAATGCCGTCGGATTGTCCCGCCTCGCTGCATACAATAACTGCCGGAGATGGAAATGCGGCAAATAGGCCTCCAGAAATTTCACCGTCAATTGGTCCGGATACGCATCGATCCGCTCTTTGATCGGCTGCAAATAGTCACTTCCATAGAACGGAATGGCGAACTTCATTGTATCCAGCACATTGCTGGCATCAAGATCAGTGCTGAAATGGTCCAGCACCTTATCGGCAGCCGCCTCTTCTTGTTCCATGGTTCTATGCCACACATCGACGGGAAAGCCGTTGATCAGATAGGCGCTGTCATAGCCGATATCCATTTGGGGATACCGGCGCTCTGCATTCAGACAGTTGAAAACTGCGAGCCTGTTTTCGGCATCAGGCTGATGGTTCCAGTAAACAAGCAATTCCAAATCCGAATAGGCATCGGCGTATCCTCGCGCTACCGAACCGCCGACAGCAACCGCATGCACTCCGCTGAAATTCGACAGTTGTTCGCTTAAATTCTGTGCCAGTTCCAGCCGCCACTTGGCATGCTGATTCATTCTCGGCGGTTCATTAACATTTTTCATACCGTATTTCTTTCCTTTCGCACCGGAAGCGTTCGACTCCCGGGTACTTCTCTCCAAGGCTGATCGCTGTAAAGCCTGTTTTCCGGTAGAATTCCACGGCTTCCCGGTCCGTTTCAGCTACTACAACGCAAGGAGAGTGTTCTGTTTGAATCCACTCAATCATTCGGCCGCCGATCCCTTGGCCTCTCGCTTCAGGAGTTACGGCAATGTGTCTGATTTTCAGCTGTCCCTCTTCCAAGTGAATCCCAATGCATCCGACAACATCTTCTCGGATTTCAAATCTGTACAGCCGTTGATTGGCGGCCGCCATATATTCCTCATATGCCTCCTCTGCCTGGCCAGGCGACGTAGCATAGCCCAGCAGGCTCTTTATTTCCCGGGAAATAAAAGGGGTAACAAGTTCTTTCGCTGTTAATGGACTTTGCTGCAAGCCCTTGAGCCATTCTATAAAAGCAGCGGCCATTTCATCAGTAAACTGATGGCCGACACCGTCGTACAAAATCATCTTTGTCTGTTGAGGTCCATACTTTTTAACTCGGCACTGATAATAAGCCATCTGCCCTTCGACCGGAATGACTGGATCTTCTTTTCCATGAAGCAGCAGCATGGGCCCCGAAAATCTTTCCGACTTCGCCGGATCGTAGTGTTTCAATAAGATTTTTTCATCAGGCGATAAAATCGGACGCAGATCCCGTGTTCTCAAAAGCTGTTCCGTCAGAAGAAAAGACCCTGAACCGTTGATGCTCGCAATCCCGGCCAACTGCTTTTGCCGGGCACCCATACCTGCCGCGATAAAACCGCCCATCGAACTGCCGGCGACAATTAACTGATGCGCAGGTATTTTAAGCTCTTCCAGCAATCCGTCAAATTCATCCATGCTCGTAAAAATAGTTTTCCAGAAAAATTCCTGCAAAATTGGCGGATAGAAAGGATTGGCGAGTAGATTTCGCGAGTCATGGTAAATAAGTTCAGGCAAAATGACCCTATACCCTTCCTCTGCCAAAGCTTCAGCAAACTCCAAGTAGCTTTCAGCGGTTGTGCCCCAGCCGTGATAAAAAATAACGGTCAATCCGGTATCTTTTTCTTCCACCGGTTCAACAGCACGATAAGGAAGCAGCCCTTTTTTGATTATCTTCATAACTTGCTCCTTTCCCCTGGTCCGGGAAATTTCGATTTACCGTTCCGCAATCAGCAAAAACCGTTTCGAATTGGTGCGGATTCCTTGTTCCCCCAGGTTCTCTTCAATAAATGCATTCATCACTGCTAAATCACCCGGCTGCTCGCCGAAATTTGGAATGATCGGTGTATGGGTCAACAAAAAAATCAAGTCTTCCGGCGTCTTGTAATATTCGTCCGCGTCGTATTCAAACGCCGCCACTTTTGAAAAGCCGGCTGCTTTCAAATCTCTTATGTACATTTCTTTCAAGGATCCGTCCTTTTCCCCAAAGCCTTGGCCTCGGCCGAATGCCTTCTTCAGATTCACCTTGTCGCCTTCACTGACTTGCTGCGTCAAAAAATAGCCTCCTTTTTTCAAGACCTTGGCAAGTTCTAAAGCATCAAATGAACAATGCCGGCTTGATGCCAAGTCGAAAAAGCCTTCTGGAAATTCCAGTGTTTCCGCGGACAGCTGGAAAAACCGTACGTTCGCTGCCGAAGACTTTTCCAGATTGGCGCGCGCGGTATGGACCATTTCTTTCGAATTGTCGATTCCGACAATTAAAGAAAAAGAACCCGCAATCTCCAGCACTTTTTCGCCCCCGCCCGTGCCGATATCCAAGAGGATATGGGAAGGGCTCGCTTTTTTTATCACTTCTCCGTAAAAATCCCATTCCATCCCTTCGGAGATGCAGCGAACCGAGCTGAAATCCCAGCCGTTCGTTTTGCCGACTTTGTCGTAAAATTCCTGTTCCGTCATGTGAGTCCGCCTTCCTTTATTTTCTCGAGCGCATCAAGTCTTTTCAATGTTTTTCCGCTTTCTCCCACTTCCACTCTTCTTTACCCTTTCTTCTTTTTGAGGCGAAACCCTTTTTATTTTCTGATGCAGGAATGGCTGCAGAAAGCACGAAGTTAAGAAGAAGAAACGGTTACGTAAACGGAGGATAAGAATATGGCAAACTTGAAATTGCAGATTGAAGGGAAAGAAGTGAGTTACCAAAAGCACGGTGATGGCAGCAAGCCGCTCCTGGTTTGTTTTCACGGGCTGGCAGGCAACGGTTTTTACAGTTTCGGCAAACTGATTCCGCTGTTGGCAGACCGGTACCAGCTTCTCGTACTGGACAGTCCAGGGCACGGAGAATCAGCACCGTTTGACCGGGAAGAAGAGTATTCGTTTGCAAATTTAGCTGCTCGGTTCAAGCAGGTTGTGGATCAGCTATCAGCGAAACCGTTTTTTGTCATGGGGCATTCCTGGGGTGCAGACCTTGCTTTGCATTTTGCCCGGCATTATCCGGACCGGGTGCTCGGAATCGTCCTTCTTGATGGCGGCTTTACGTTTCCCCAGAATCAGCCCGAAATGACAATTGATTATGCCCTTTCCGGCTGGACAGATTATATGGACAACTGTGCATCTTTCCAGAATTGGCAAGCTGTCATAGAAGAATACAGGCAGTACACGAAAGAATGGGACAGCGGAATAGAAAGCGGCATTAAAACGATTTTCCGCCAGAATGAAAAAGGTGAATTTGAATTGCTGGTGTCTAAATTCACTGTGCTGTCGATCATCCAGGCATTTTTCCGGGAGCCTTTTACAGACGTTTATCCTTTTATTCACGTCCCCTTGTTGCTGGTTTATCCGGATTCACCATCCCAATTGGATGGTGCCCGGGCTTTGGGAATTATGCAGCTGCAGGAAGCCATTGAAGATGCAGCCATCCGGAAAATTGAACATGCCGGCCATATGCTGCAATGGGATAAACCTGTTGAAACGGCGGATGCAGTTTCAAGCTGGTTGGATGAAAAATGCCATTCTGCTACCAAAGCATAAAAAAGCCCCGGAGCATGGCTTGCTCCGGGACGTTGATGGGCTGTTGTGTTGTTATTTCGCCAGTACTTTCCGAATTTCGCTTTCGAATGACTCCGGTTTGTCCTTTGGCGAATAGCGGCCGATGATGTTGCCTTCCCCATCGACGAGGAATTTTGTGAAGTTCCATTTGATGCTGCTGCCGAGGAACCCTTTGGTGTTGTCGGTTAAGTATTTAAACAGCGGATGCGCTTCTTTGCCGTTGACTTTAATGATGTCATGCATCGGAAACGTCACGCCGTAGCTCATCCGGCATGCCTGTTCCGCTTCTTTTGCGTTTGCCAGTTCCTGTGCAAACTGATCGGAAGGAAAGCCAAGAACCACAAGGCCTTGGTCTTTATATGTTTTGTACAGATTTTCAAGGCTGTCGAATTGATCGCTGAGTCCGCATTTGGTTGCCGTGTTGACAATCAGCATCGTTTTTCCTTGGTATTCGCTCATTGGGTAAGTTTTTCCGTTTGCATCCGTTACGGTTAAATCATAGATTCCCATTGTACATCACTCCTTTTTTTGGCTCTGCCGTTCTACAAATCCATGTCGCTGAAAAAAGCGTTCAATTCTTTCAAGTTTTTCATCAGCGTGATGGCGTTGACGTCCATAAAATTGCAATCGATGAGTTTTTCTGCGACTGCCTGTTCAATCGGCTGATGCTCGCCCTTTGCTTTTTCCGTCAGCGAAATGATGAAAGCGCGTTTGTCGCCAGGCGACTGTTCTTTAACAAGCCGTCCGCGTTCCATCATCCGGTTGATGATCGGATTCAGCGTCCCGGTCCCGAGTCCAAGCCTTTCTCCGATGTCTTTCATCAATAAATGATCTTCTTCCCATAACACAAGCAGCACCAGGTACTGTGTGAATGTCAGATTGAACGGTTCGAGCACCCGTGCATACATCTTTGTGAAATTGCTTGATGCTTTATAAACTTCAAAACATAATTGCTGATCCAGTTTCGACAGCTGATTCATTTCAACCACATCCATTATCTATTTAGATAACGACAATTTCTACATCAATGGAATCTTTGACTGCTTTGGAATACGGGCAGTAGTTATGCGCTTTTTCCACGTATTTGTGTTTCAGCTCATCATCAATGCCGGTAATTGTTACTTCCAGTTTGGCCGCTAATTTAACGCCGCCATTTTCTTTGTCGCCGATAAGAGAAATTGTCGCTTTCACTTCGCTTTTTTCCACTTTCACTTTATCCTGTTCCAAAACCAATTCCAATGCACTGTTGAAGCAAGCGCTATAGCCTGCTGCAAATAGTTGTTCAGGGTTGGTCGCTGTTGTCGCTTCGCCGCCCAGTGCCTGTGGTTTTGCTACGTCCATGTAGAAGATATTGTCTTCAGAATATACTTCGCCTTGTCTGCCGCCAGTGTTAATGATCGTTGTTTCATAAAGTGTTTTCATTGTTTAATTCCTCCAATACATTTGTATCGTACACGATTTACATTAAACTGAATCGCCTACGATGTAAAATGATATGCTCGCATTACTACTTTATTTTATTGCACAAAAAAAGCCGCCCCTTCAGGCAGCTTGTCTTCCATCAATCCACGTCAACCCAGCCTGATCCTTCATCCTTCGGCTGGTTTTTGTTCTTTAGATCGTTCGCTTTTTTGTTTTTGCTCGTATATGGTTTGGCATTTTTCGCTTTTTTAGCGCCTGTTTGCCAGCGCGTCCAGCCTTTTTTGCCGGTTCCCTGTCCAATTCCGCTTTTTGCTTTATCTTTTTTAGGCATGTTATCACTCCCGTACTGTTGCCCTGTTATAGCGCGATGACATAAAGCTTATCACATCTGGCAGTCAGAGTGAACTTTTTTCTCCGGCTGGAAGAGAGGTGGGTTTTATTCGCTCAGCCAGGAAGAATCCGACCTGCTTTGCCATTCCTGTTCCAGCACTCCATAAACCAGCGAATCCCGCCAGCCGTCTTTCATGCGCAGATTTTCCCGGAGCGTCCCTTCCCATATCATGCCCGCTTTTTGCAGTACTTTTTTAGATCCAGCATTTGCCGGATCACATGTGGCATAAATCCGGTGGAGGCCCTGTTTGCTGAATCCGAAGTTAATCAGCAATTCCGCCACTTCGGTGGCAATTCCTTTCCCCCAGTAATCCGGATGAAGGATATAGCCGATTTCTCCGACACGGTTTGCCCGATCTTGAAGAAACAGTTCCCCAGCACCGATCAGCTGGCCGTTTTCTTTCCAAACCAAGGCAAAAGCAAACTGGACCCTGTCGGATTTTGCGGCCTGTTCCAGCAATTGCTCGACATAGTTCCGGCTTTCTTCTTCTGTATTGGGCCCCCACGGCTGATAGCGGCTGACGGCTTCGAGTGCAGCGTACCGGTGGACAGCCGGCCAATCCCCTTTTTCGAACTCCCTTAGGTAAAACCGGTGTGTTGAAAGCTCATTTTCCATACCCTTCACCCTTTCCGCAATCGCCGCTTGATAGTCCGGATCTGGCCCCGGTGATTGATTTCATCCTCCATGACGTGAAACCAGAGATAGTAATTATTGTACGGCACACCGTTCGGCCAGTAGCGCTCTTCGTAAAGCCAGCTGTCATCTTTTGTCCGAAGCTTGTCGAGCGTTGCGGACCGGAGCTGTTCCAGCCCGGTTAAATAATCAGCCAAAGTTCTTCCCTGGAATTCTGAACGCGCCTCGTCCCCCAGTTCAATCGCCGCTCCCCATTGCTGCCATTCCTCTTCGGTAAAGTCCCGGTCTTCAAATGAAATCAGCTGATGCACTTTCTCGATGGCCGCGATATGGGCAAGCAGCGCGCCGATTGAATTGCCGCCGGCTTCTTCTATGAAATCCAATTCGCTCGTTTGAAGTTCTTTTACGTCATTCAGTGTAATGCTGCGTGAGTGTTCAAGCATAAAAGCCAGTTCCCCGATTTTTTCCGTAAACCCTTCAAGCGGCTTGATGGCATAGTTCACCGTTCCACATCCTTCAGCAGTTTTTTAAAATAGCCGAGCGTCGCCTTATCATTTAATTGCTGCATTTCGCCAGTCCGGACGTAGCCGGCTTTTTCGTACAGCCGGCAATTGCCTTCTTCTTCGAGGATCGCCGCAAGCTCCCAGCTCACAGCTTCCGGAAACTGTTCTTCCGCCAATTCCATTGCTTTTGAGGCGATTCCGCGTCCCTGGCAATCGGGATGAACAAACAAAGGACTGACCCAGAAGCGGCCTTCTTCTTTCCAGTGCACGCGTATTGCGCCGCATAGCTGGCCGTCTTCGATGATTTTAAAGAACATGCTGTCGGGCCGGATCAGGCGTTCAGCAAATTTATCGATTGATTCATTTGCCGGGCTCGTATTGTAATCCTGGTATTTTTCAAGCAATGGCAAAAAAGCCGCGTACTGCATATTAAAAAGCCGGTATGTATCCTCCAATTGCATTCTCTCCAACTTTATTGCCAACTCATTTCGCCCCTTTGCCTATTCTTCTAAACAAGCAAGAATTTTTTTGAAAAAATAGCCCCTCCTCCGCCGTTCAAGCGAAAAAAGGGGTATATTCAGCCTGCATTCTAGTAAAGAAACGGAATAAGCCGCGCACGTTCCTTCATCCACTCTTCATACTGTACACCGAATTTCTCGATCAAGAGTTTTTCCTCGTAGTCGATCCGCTTCAAAAGCGCCCATATCATCAATGCTCCGCCTGCAACCGCCGCAATCGGGCTGGTAAAATAAAGCGGCATGCCGACAGCGATGAAAAAAAGGCCGGTATAAAGCGGATGGCGCAGTTTCCGGTAAGGCCCCGTACTGACGATTTCATCACCTTCGCGCACCGTCACATGGCGCGTAAATTGCGCCTTTAAGTGCAGGATGCCCCAGAAACGGAGAAAAACGCCCGCCGCAAAAAGGACCGTGCCCACAATCTTGAGAATCTGTGCAATCTCTTTGCCCTGCATTTCCTGCAGCAAAAAGGCCGCCAGAATCGTTCCCAGCAAAACCGTCAAGATCCGGTAAAATGAACCTCTTTCCACCGGATCGCTTGCAGTTCCGCGGTTCCGGAACAGCAGAAATTCAGCGATCCAAACTGCTCCAATCAATGTAAAAATCCAATCAATCAATGTCATCATCCATGCCCCATTTTCTCGTCTGTTCCTTAAAATATAAAGAACATTCCAACAGAATACAACTTCCAGTCCAACCACTCCGAACAAAACAAGCTTTCTTCCCGTTTGCAGCGGGAAGAAAGCTTGTCGGTTTCTACTCTTCTGTTGTGGACACTTCAACCAGCATGGCTGTGAATACGGTGAAGATTACCATTAAAGATAAGACCATCGTGAACATGTTTATCATCTCCTACCAAGTTTTAAGTCCTTCTGAGCCAGGCGGTGCGTGCTGAATCATGCTGCTAAGCGGAATCGCATAAGCGATTAAAATCAAGGCAAATGCAATGCCGATCCAGATTTTCCAGTTCTCCAAAAACTTCGGCGAGCTTTCTCTGTCGCTGTCGGCCAGCGGAAACTCGACAATGTCTTCCGGTTTTTCCGCTTTCGGCGATAGGAACATGGTCATGACCACGATATACATCAGCATCATTGCGGATATGAACAGGATGCTTCCCCCAATTGCCATCGTCACATGGCTGGTCAGGATGCCGTCAAACCATTCCAGTGCGGCCGGATGGTTGTTGTAAGAAGAATAGGCGGTCCGGCGCGGCGCTCCGAGAAGCCCCAGTACGTGCTGCGCAGTTGACATCAAGAGCATGCCGATAGACCAGGTGATGATTTGGACAAAGCCGAGCGTCTGCATCGATTTAGTGAACTTGCGGCCGGTCAAATACGGAATCAGCCAGAATGTCATGCCCATAAATGTCATCGCAACCGGCGTACCGACCGTGATGTGGAAATGCCCGACGATCCAAAGCGTATTGTGGACGACTTCGTTCAATTGGAAACTGGCATTGATGATGCCGCCGGCGCCGCCGGGAATAAAGAACGCCATCGCGATGAAAATCGATGTAAAGCGTACATCTTTCCAAGGCAGCATGGCAAACCAGCCGAACAAGCCTTTCGCGCCTTTTTTACGCCCTGATGTTTCAAAAGTGGCGAACATCGAGAAAGCGGTCATAAGCGACGGGACGATTACCATAAACGTCAGCACAACCTGCAGGAATTTCCAGAAGTTCGAAATGCCGGGTTCGGTCAATTGATGGTGGAAGCCGACCGGAATCGAGAACAGAATAAATAAGACAAAGGACAAACGGGCCAAGGAATCACTGAATACTTTTACGCCAAGCAGTTTCGGTACGATCAAATACCACGCCATGTATGCCGGCAACAGCCAGAAGTACACGAGCGGGTGTCCGAAATACCAGAACAGGGAGCGGCTCAGTTCAACGTTGATGGTGTCGGTCCAGCCGAATGCCCATGGGATGTACTGGAAGAGAACCGTTGCCACAACGCCCAGGCAAGCGATCAGCCACAACACAAGCGTCGCAATCGTCATGAACGCGAACAGCGGGCTCATTTCGCCTTTATGCGCTTTGCGCCATACCAGGTAATGGGCAATCAACGCGAAACTGCTGATCCATGTGCCGATTACATAAAGCGCCAGTCCGACGTAATACCAGCCGCTTGCTTTCAGCGGTGCATAAAACGTATAAAGAACGGACGCTTCTCCGGAAACGATCATAATCGTAGCCAGTACCGTACCGGCCAGGGTTACCCAGAAACCGATCCAGGAAAACAGCCAGACTTTCGGGCCGAATGTTCCAAGCGTTTTGCTCATACCAGTAACAAAAAATCCGAAAATGAAAAATGCTGTATAAATAAGAGCTAGAAGCACGCCATGAGCGGTTAAGATTTGGTAATAATCAAGCCATGCAGGCAACTGCAAAGCGTCATTCCGGATAAATACTTGAAGCAGTCCGCATAACGTGCCGATCAAGAAGGCTGTGTACGCGACGCCGATATTCCATAAGGCAATTTTTCGGTCTTTTGCAGCAATCATGTTAATACACCTCTATTTCGTTGTACATCAAATGGTGGCCCGTCCCGCAGTACTCGTTGCAAAGAATCAAATACTTGCCGGGCTTTTCGAACGTGTAGGATTTGGTTGTAATCTGGCCCGGAACGACCATCAAATTGACTTTTGTGTTGTCAATCGTAAAACTGTGGACCACGTCTGTACTGGTCACTTTGAAAATGATTTCTTTTCCGGCCGGCACTTTCAGCTCCGGTGCGTTATAGCCAAACGCCATCGAGACTACTGCTACTTGGTACGTATCGTCATCAAGCTGCGTCACTCCCGGGTTGTCAAAGGGTGCCGTTTCGTTCACTTTCTTGGGATCAATTGTTTCCATCCCGCCTGCCGGGGTGTGGTCATGTGAAAATGCGCTGACGCCGACAACGCTTAAAAACACCACCAGCGCCGCTACCCCAAAGGCCAGCCAAATTTTTTCGTATTTATGAAGATGCATCTTGATCTACTCCCTTTTTTCCACTTGGTTTAAGCGCTTCCGCTTATCTTGCGACATACATTAAATACACAGCCACCCACATGGCAACAATGACAATCCCGACAAAAAATACACTGATCAGCGTCCCTCTTAAGTCGACTTCGTGTTCCTCGGTTTTTTTGCTCATTTCCCTCACCTCTTATTGTTCATCTCTTGAGTACAGAGTAATCTTTTCCAACATAAGGCAGTGTGACTTTTCTCACACCTGTGTGATTTTTTATAGTTCTTGTCAATTTTTAGACAAAAAAAAGAAGCCGCACCGGACTTTTTTTCGGTCAACTTCTTCGTTTTATGCCCAAGTTCGGGATCATTATGCCCAGCTTTTCTTTTTTATGCCCCTCTTAGCCGGCTTTACGCCCAACTGCCTTTTTCTTGGCCTGGTCAGTCGATCCTGCACAACGAAATGGGGCAGTTTTCACAATTGATTTCATCTTTTAAATGGCGGAGATCCCGAACCAGCAGCTTCCCATCGACCACCGAAAGTTTCCCTTCTTTTTTCAAGTCACTTAGCATCCGGTTCACCACTTCCCGTGTCATGCCGCAGAAATTCGCCAAATCCTGGTTGGTCAGAACCAAGTCAATCAGGATGGCATCGCCTTTTTCCACGCCATGGCTATTGCACAGCCGGATCAGTGTAGAATACAGCGCTCCTTTTTTGCCGTGAAGCATCAGATCCCGGAATTTTGTCTGGGTTTTCTGCTGGTCAATGCCCATCCACTTCATAAAAGCGGCAGCCAGCCGCGCATTTTCAAGCAATGCATCTTCCAGGTCCTGTATGGCGATTTTGATGCAGCTAACATCTTCTAGCGCCTTGGCATCGAGCATATAAAGCGGATGCTCTGAAAAAACCGTGACTTCTCCTACCAATTGGCCCGGCCCGCAAATCCGCAAGGTTAATTCCCGTCCTTCCGGCGTCACTTTGCCGATCTGCACTTTTCCGGAGCGGAGGATGTAAACGCCTTTGACGGAATCGCCCTCCCGAAACAGATACGCCCCTTTTTTATACTCTTTCGTCAAATGGCGGATGGACAGCAATTCTTTCAGCTCCGAAGATATTTCTGCACCTGGTGTTTTCTTGACCATACAATCACCTCGATTATGCCTTTGATTTCTGCATTTTATTGATTAATATCGTACCATATCCGCTCTTCGTTAGCTGTTGTATTTTCCTCTTCCCTCCATAAATTGGACAAATCTCCCTTAAAAATTTCAGGAAAAGAAGGAACTGTTTGTCCACTTACCGAAATTAACTAGTATAGAGAAGGAGGAAGCTGCTATGACTATGTTATACAAACAAATTTTGGTGGCGGTGGACGGTTCCAAACAAGCCGAACTGGCTTTCAAGAAATCCGTTGGCATTGCTGCACGAAACAAAGCTATCTTATACTTAACAAGTGTCATTGATAACCAATCTTTTGGAACCATCGAATCCTACGGCCGTGAATTTGTCGAGGAATCTATAAAATATGCAGAAAAATTGCTGACAGACTACCGGGCGAGAGCTGTTGCAGCTGGCGTGCCTGATGTAAATATCGTCATTGAAGTCGGTTCCCCAAAAACGCTCATCCCTGTTGATCTGGTTCGCCGATTCAACATCGATTTGATCATCTGTGGAGCCACCGGCACCAACTCCGCTGAACGCATCTTCATGGGAAGCGTCTCCGAACGCATTGTGCGCGCCGCTAAATGCGATGTTTTGATTGTGCGGACAGAAGAAAAAGAAGAACAATCATAAAATTATTTCACAAAAGCCTTTGCTATTGAATGCAGCAAAGGCTTTTTTCTGTTTTTTCGCTTAATTATTCGCTTTACCCAATATTACTCCCCTTAAACTATTTGATACAAAACTGTAATAAAAAATAGTTTTTTATGATGGTACAATACCTTTGTCGGTTTTTTTAAGGACATTGTCCTTACAGAATATTTAATTACATCTTCTCGAAGATTTTATAGGAAGAAAAGGCTTACGCCGCAGATAGTTGGAAGGGGAAAAGCAACGTGAACAAATTATCAAAATGGGTACTCGCTGCCATCGCAGCCATATTGGCTTTATCAATTTCAATTCCTGAAGCAAGCGCAGATAAGCTAAGCGACTTGGAAAACAAGAAACAGCAAGTCGAGCAGAAGCAAGGCGAATTGAACTCAGGAATTCAGCAAAAAGCAAACGAAATTTCTCAAAACGATTCGAAACTTGAAGAAATCGCCAGAAAAATTTTCGAGCTGGACAGCAAAATTCAGGAAACCCAAAACAAAATCAACGATGTACAAGCTCAAATCGACCAGACCAAAGCGGAAATTGACGCTTTGCAGGCCTCGATCGCTGAATTGCAGCGCAAAATTGATGAAAGAACCGCTTTGCTCCAGGAACGCGCACGTGCGATCCAATTGAGCGGCGGATCCGTGGATTACATAGATGTCTTGCTAGGCGCAAACAGCTTCATTGATTTTATCGACCGTTTTTCAGCAGTTAATACCTTGATCGAAGCAGATCGTGAAATCATGCGCGAACAAGCCGCAGATAAAAAGCTGCTGGCGGAGCAAAAAGCGCAAGTTGAAAAGAAATTGGCAGAGCAGGAAGTCCGGAAGGCTGAACTTGTCGGATTGAAAAACTCGCTTGACGGCCAGAAAAAAGAACAGGCTCAGCTTGAAAAGGAACTGAACGCGGAACAGACCCGTTTGGCGAATGAAAAAGCGGCACTTGAAAAAGAACATCAGAAACAAATGAACATCAGTGCAGGACTGGAAAGCCAGATTGCCAAAGAACAGGCGCGCCTTGCAAAAATTGCAAGAGAAGCGGAATTGAAGCGCCAGCGTGAAGCGGCCGCTGCAAGAAAAGCACAAGCGGCTAAAGCAGCTGCCAACTCAAGTTCCGTTTCAGCTGTTTCGCACGCTTCCATGCCTAAAGCCGGAAGTTCTACATTCATTAAACCTTCTGCAGGCCGCTACTCATCGGGCTTCGGTGGACGTGACATTGGCGCAGGAGCTGAATCGCATTTAGGGCTTGATATCGCAGCCCCTACCGGCACACCAATCGGCGCTTCGGCAAGCGGATACGTATCGTATGCCGGCTATATGGGCGGATACGGAAATGTTGTCATCTTGACGCATTCCATCAACGGACGTTCTTATGCCACTGTCTACGGTCATATGAGCCGTGTCGGAACATCAGTTGGCCAGGCAGTTTCACAAGGCCAGAAAATCGGTGAAGTTGGAAGCACAGGCCGTTCGACCGGCCCTCACCTTCACTTTGAAATCCATATCGGTTCTTGGAACGGCGCGCGTTCAAACGCAGTCAACCCGGCACCTTATATTCAATAAATTCAAAAGGCTGCCCCGGTCAATCACTGGGGCAGCCTTTTTGATATTTCGAGATCGATTTGTTGAGGTTCCAGCAAATACGACCCGGAACGGTTAAAATACGACCAGTTAGTTCAGAAATACGATTCACAGCAAGCAAAATACGATTTCAGCTTTTATTTGCCGCCGTACAATTGCTGAAGTTCCTCTTCTTTCATTGTGAAACGGTGTTCTTCTGCCGGAAAAGCGCCGGATTTCACTTCGTCCACGTAAGCGCTCAACCCATTTTTCATGATTTCACCCGTTTCTGCATATGAACGCACAAACTTCGGCAGATGATGAGAGCCGTATTTCAACGTGTCGTGGTAAACCAATACTTGTCCGTCCGTTTCCGCCCCTGCCCCAATGCCGATCACCGGAATCGACAAGGCCGCGGTCACTTCGCGTGCCAATTGATAAGGAATGCACTCAAGGACCAGCATACAAGCGCCGGCAGCTTCGCACGCCTTGGCATCTTCCAGCAGTTTCTGGGCAGCATGCGCAGTTTTTCCCTGCACTTTGTAGCCGCCAAGCACGCCTGCCGTCTGCGGCGTTAATCCGAGATGGCCCACTACCGGAATGCCGGTGCGCGTCAACAAACGAATCACTTCCAGCACTTCATCGGCGCCTTCCAGTTTTAAGGCATCAGCACCGGTTTCCTGGAAAATCCGCATGGCCTGCTGGAGGCTGCGGTCCAAACTTCCATGATAGGAACCGAACGGCATATCGACCACGATGAACGTGTCTTTCGCTCCCCGCCGCACCGCTTTTCCGTGATGGATCATGTCTTCCACTGTCACTTTTACTGTCGAATCATACCCCAGCACGACCATGCCGAGGGAGTCCCCGACCAGAATGACATCCACTCCTGATTCTTCTGCCAATTTGGCGGAGGGATAATCATAGGCAGTAAGCATGGCGATCTTTTCACTTTGTTTTTTCATCTTGATGAATGAGGCTGTGTTCTTCATTTCTTTCTCTCCTTCCGGGAGGAAAACCGGCTAAAAAAGCCCGTCTGTCCTGAATTGGACAGACGGGCAGAAATTTATCAAGTAGGTTTCTCCGTCCCTGTCATTTTCAGATCAAGGCAGAACTATTCAATTGCTTCGTGTGGCCTTGCCGGTGCAGTTCGCTTAGGATACTGCCCTCACCCTCACTATATCAGAAGCCGAACTGGAGTGGCAATCTTCAGAATTCCTTTGCCATCTGTTTTGGCCAATAAGGTTTAGCCCTTTTACATAGGCGGGTATAGTACAGACAATCGGAAAACAATTAGCGTTTCTGATTTAGCAAGTGAAGATCACGAGCAGCTGCTCGGGTTTAAAATAAAGGAATTCACCATTTGGTTGGATGTGGCAGACACTAGCGCTGTAAACAACGCCGAAAAGAGTCCCAGGATTCTTTTAGGCTTTTTTGTAGTTATATCAAAGAAAGGGCGGAGAGTTCAATGAAATATGTAGTTGACCACCATAAAAAGCATGTTCATGAACAGCGCTATTCCCTGGACAATTGTGGAGTTGACCGTATTCCTTCAGATGCCATTGAATTTACAGATTCGCAGGATTATATTAAAGATCTTGAAAACACTCATTCATACGTAAAGTGTCCATATTGCCATGAAGTTCCCCTTTTGATCGATTAAAGATTCCGGATGGCTATCACATAAAAAAGGAGTGCCGATTTCGGCACTCCTTTTTCAGACTTAACGGAACAAATCCTCCTGCTATTTTTCTTGCGCTTCCAGGATAAGCACCATATAACCAATGTCAGTTTCAAAGTTCCAATCAACAAAGGTTTCGAGGATATTGCGGTTTAAGGTTTGCTGTATATTCGACTCTGCCACTATTGTATACTCCACAGGCCTTTTGGCAATTTTCAGCTGTTCTTTAAAACCGTTTTTTATCAGTTCTTTTTCAAGTTGAAGCAAAATGCCAAAACGCCGGATTAAGACTGTCCGTTCATTCAACCAATAAATATATGTTTCTTCCGGTTCTTTTTGCGCTTCTATACTGCCGATTTTCACTTGTCTATAAAGTTCCTCTTCCTTTATATCTTCCGGCCATTGCCAGGTTTCCTGCTCCTCTTCTTCGTTCAGCACCACGATAATCATTCCGGTTTTTTGTTCCAGATGCCAGTCTGCATAGACTTCTTTGGCATCCAGTTCTGCAATTTTCCATAAGTTCAGTTTGATTTCTTGCTTCAGTTCATTCATCAGCAAGTCGCGTGTTTCGAGTACCCGTTTAAATTGTTGCTGTTCCACGAGAATCCTTTCCGTAGGCGCTAAAAAACCGCGAAGATGGACGGTGATAAATGGCCGGGCAATTGTCACGTATGTCGATGTCGGGCCTTTACCGAAATGCGTGCGCAGCAATGTAGAAAGATAGCCTCCGATTTCGCTTTGCAGTGTTTTTTCCTTAGGCATAAGACCACATCCCCCCTTCATTAAATTTCATCAATTCTTTTAGTTACCTTTATTGTTAGTGGTTTTCCCCGCTGAACAAATTGCAAACCCTCCTGATTCCCAGGATTCGGCTTCCACTTGGAAAGCGGATGCATAAAAATAGCACCATCCACTCGGGCAGATGGTGCTCCTTCTCGTATTGTTTTTTAGTCGCAGTGTTCTCTTTAATCAGTCCTTGGATTTGGCAGCGGCGTTCCATAGAAGCGAACCGACGCCTGCAATGGCGGCGGCTGTAAGGACCGGGTGCTTCGCGGCTTTCACATACCAGCTGCCGGAACGAATCCAGCCCACATGCGTCCCTCTTTCATGCATGCCATAGCCTGCCTCATATAAAGCGTTGTCTTCCACCGACCGGGATGGCCGTTCCGATTGCTGCGTACGGAACAATGTGAGCTCCATTGCTTTATCTGTCAGGCGCGGCGCCAGACCGCCAACAATGGCTCCCCATTTCGCCTGGAAGCCGACATACATGTCCCGTTTTGGATGCTCCGCTGTAAAAAGAATTGCTTCTGCTACAGCTTCAGGAGGATAAATCATTCCGACATGCGCCGGCTGTTTCTCCAAATAGCTGCGGGCATGCTCGTTGTAAGGCGTATCGATTCTTCCCGGGTGGATCAGCGTGACGGACACTGGTGCCTTTTCTTTTTCCAGTTCCATGCGCAAGTTTTCCGTCCAGCCGTGCACCGCAAATTTGGCTGCCGAATACGTCGACTGCACTACCACTCCCCGGTCTCCAAATACACTGCCGACATTGATCAAGGCACCGGGAACGCCTCTTTCCTTAAAGTGATTGACGGCAATTCTCGAGCCGTAAACCTGGCTCCAGAAATTCGTGTCAAACATCCGCTTCATATCATCGATGCTGACTTCCATCGCTTTCCCGAAAATCGAAACCCCCGCATTATTGACCCAAGTATCAAACGTTCCAAATTTGCTGATCGCTGTTTCCGCGATTCGCTGCACATCTTCTTCACGGCCGACATCCGCTTTCACCCAAACGGCTTCATGCCCCTGTTCTTTCAGTTCTTCAACCAGTTGCTGTAATGCTTCTTCATTGCGGGCAGCCGCTACGACTTTCGCCCCTTTTGCCGCAGCCATTCTGGCTGTCACCAAGCCGATGCCGCTCGATGCACCGGTAATGACTATGACTTGGTCTTTCAAGTTCTTTAACTTGATTTTGCCTTTATACGGTTTGCTTTGCTTTCCCGAAAACCGGCTGCTGGAGTTTGGCTGATTAATATCCATCATATATCCCTCCTTCAATCTTTAACCCCCTTTTACCCGCTGAACCAATCATTAAGCCATATCCCCCCATTTTTTAGGCAGCTGCAAGATGTAAAGTGCATAAAAAAACACCCCGAAAGTTAGTTTTTCAACTCTAACTTTCGGGATGTGCAGCCGGTCCGAATTCTATCTTTTCATGGCTTATTCGTTCGCTGAACCCAAAGTTCAATCGGGTTGTCCTGGTTTTCCGCCAGCGGCATCTGCCCCATTGACAAACGGCGTTCTGACGCAGGTTTCTGCAGGTCTTCATAAATGATCTTGGATTTTCCAAGCCCAGCCTGTACCGCTTCTTCAAGGGAAGCACAGTAATAAGCGGTTTCGATTCCAGCCAGATACATCGCACTCAAACACATCGGGCACGGCTCTCCGCTCGCATACATGATGCTTCCAGCCAAGTTATCCACGTTCATCTCCTGCTGGGCACGCCGAATGGCGAGCATTTCTGCATGGCCGCTGACATCCTGGATTTTATGCAGTTCATTGACGCCTTCCGCTATGACGGCGCCGTCTTTGACCAAAACCGCACCGAACGGCTGGCCGCCTTCCCGGACATTCTGTACTGACAATTCCACTGCTCGTTCCATGAACTGATCCATCTTTCCAGCCCCTCCTTCTTTTAAACCGAAAGCACGAACACTCCGCCGCAATGCGACACCGGATGGAATTCGCAGCGGCAAATTCCTTTCAATGCTTCACGGATTTCTTCATAGACAAAATAAAATTCATCGTGGTCCCAATAACCGGCACTGTCTTTTTTGCACTGCTCCAATTGGCCGCGTGTTTCAAAAGCGATATCTCCGATGTAGATTTTTCCGCCTATCGCCAATGAAGGGAGCAATTCCTGGATAAAGCCCACTTTTCCTTCATCCGTTAAGTGATGGAGCGCATAAGTGCTGATGATGGAATCGTAAGTTTCATCTTTCAATTCCGCCGGCAACCCTTCTGCGATATCCCCTTCAATCAATTTCGCTTTCGGCATTTTTACTTGGGCAATGGCAATCATCTCAGCGGAAAAATCCACGCCGTCAATCTGGTGGCCTTCCCCGTACAGCCTGCTTGCGAGTATGCCCGTGCCGAAACCGATGTCGAGAACATGGGAACATTCTGTTTGCATTGCTTCGTTAAAAATCGTATTGAGGATTTCTTTATACCCTGCAAACGGATACTGGTTATTTTCTTCACTGATTTGCACAGTCTGATCGTAATCGTTTGCCCATAAATCAAAGCCTTGTTTGTTTAACATTCTGTTCCTCCTGAGTATCTTCTATAGTTGTTGTTTCCAGCGCGTATACGCAGACGTCCTTTCCAGACAATCGAATTTCTTTTTCCAATGCCAGCCCAGTCCGTTCGGCCACTTTTCTGGATCCGAGATTTTCCGGCTGAATCAGTGAAATCACCCGCTTGTTGCCAAGCTGTTCCATGCCGTAATCACGGAGCGCGGCGGCCGCTTCCGTCGCATAGCCTTGCCCCCAGTAATCCCTGGCAATCCAATAGCCGATCTCCAGCTCTTCTCTGCCTTCGATGTTTTGTTTGACAAGTCCCGCATGCCCGATCGGTGCATCATCTTCCGAGCGAACCAAAAGCCGCAGCCCGAGTTCGGGGTTTTCGCGGTATGAACGATAAATCCAATACAAAAACTCCAATGCCCCTTCCCGGCTGCGCGTCTGTCCGTTTCCAATAAAACGGACCACTTCCGGATCGCTTAAAAGGGAGCAGAGAAAATCAAAATCTTCATCCTGGTACTTTCGGAATTCCAGTCTTGCTGTTTTTATTCTTCTGCCCCGCTTTTCTCCCTTTTCCTGCACTTGGTGCTTTAAAGGCTGTACTTTCACTTTTGGCCATTTGGCTTTCCAGTCTTTTTTCTGCAAACGGCTTTCGTAAATGGCCGCCAATTCCTCGTTCGCCTGGAAATGCGGTGTCGGCTTCACTGTCATTTGCAAAACATCTTGTACGCCGCAGGGCGCCGTTAACACGAGCCCTTCTTCTGTATCCAGTTTCACACCCAGAGCCGTTGCGGTTTCCGGAAATTTTGAAATGGCATCGACCGAAGAGCGATAAGAGGCAAGGCCATTAATCCGGTGCATGCGTGCCTGATTTTTGACCGACCACGGGAGATGCGGCATCCGTATCCGCAGCTGTTGTTCAAATTTCTTTTCTTCCGATTCTTCTGTAGCGTTTTCATCAAAATAAATGACATCGATGTCCGGCAAAGGCGTCCGTTCGCTGTAGCCATGAAGGTCGTCCCATATTTTGGAGCGCACAAATCCCGCACATACCCACCAATCCGGTAATTCAAGTGTTTTAACGGCTTTCAGAATTTCCATCCTCCAGCAATCCTGCTGGATGGCCGACACGATATCCTGTTTATTTTTTAACATAACGCGCTCCTTTTACTCCTTTTATGGACAGCAAATTGCAGCAGAAAAGTCCGCAATACATCCGGCAATTTCAAGGGCTGGCTTTGCATCGGCAAATGGCTCGTCTGTAAGTTCTTAATCATCTGCCCCGCTCCCTCATGCTAGTTTGGACCCAAAAATTCTGCCGTCAGTGCCTCTTCATGTAATTGCCCATCGAGGAACACACGGTAAGCATGGGCATTCGGCCGCGAACTGACAATCCGGTGCAGGTCTTGGCCTACGTAATGGAGAGCTGCGCCGTCATCCGCAGCGATGCCGCCTTTAATAGTTTCTGCTGCAATAAGCCGTTGGTACACAGGCCTTCTATCTATTTCTCCGTCGTAATGCGGACAGTTGCTGCCTTTAAGAAAGCCAAGGCTCTGGATTGGCTCCAACTGTTCCCCGTAAGAATCGGTCACTCCGTCTTCAAACCAGCACAGCGAACCTGCACTGATGCCTGCCAGCACAATTCCCTGCTCCCAGGCTTTCCGCAAAATCGCATCCAATCCCCACTCTCTCCAGAGCACCAATAAATTTTTTGTATTTCCGCCGCCCACATAAATAATATCTTTCTCCAAAACAAACGCTTCCAGATCTTGAGCGGGTGGTTTAAACAGCGACAAATGGGACGGCTCGCAATCCTGTTCATCAAAAAAGCGATAAAAATTGGCGATATAGGTGTCGGAATCTCCGCTAGCCGTTGGGACAAAGCAGATTTTCGGACTAGTTTTTTGGGATTGGTCCAATATGTATCGATCGAGCAGCGGATTGTCTGGTTCCATTGAAAATCCCCCGCCGCCAAGTGCAATAATTTGTCTCATCCTACTTCGTCCAATCTGATTTTAATAAGGAAAACAGCAAGGCATCGTGCGATTGGCCTCCCTGGTACAGGTAACTCCGCAGCTTTCCTTCTTCCATGAACCCAAGCTTTTTCAGAAGCCGGCTCGATGCCCCGTTATCCGGAAACGTCACGGCCCCCATCCGCACTAAGTCCAAGTGGTCAAATGCATAGAACAACACCGCCTGAACCGCTTCCTGCATCAAGCCCTTCCGCCAATAATCGGGATGCAGTTCATAGCCGATTTCGGATTTTTTGGCCCGCACATTCAAATTGTTCAGACCGATCGTGCCGATGAATTCTCCATTTTCCTTTAAGATGATTCCCCAGCGGATTCCCCGTTTGCTTTCAAAGAGCGTCTGAAACGACTCAATGACCGCGGCTGCTTCCTGCACATTGATCAATGGATCCATGCCGTAGTAGCGGGTCACGTCTTCCCGGGACATGATGTGATAAAAAGAATCAGCATATTGCTGGCCGATGTGCACCAGCCCCAGCCTTTCGGTTTCAAGCGCCGGAAATTCCATGGCAACTCCTCCTTCAATTCCGTATATCCCTTTTTCGCCATTCCTTTGCGACTCTCCTGTTTTTTGGCAAATAAAAAAGACCCGCTGTGCTTTTAAGCACAGCGGGCCTTTCGTTTCTTTAAATAAAACGTGCAATGTCTTCAAGCGGCAAACGGGATGTGCCAAAAGCTGGCGCTGCTGCTTTTCCGACTGCGATCAATACGATCGGGAAGAGGTGTTCCGGCAGCTCAAAGCGCTCCGCAAATTTCGCTTTGTCGAAGCCGCCCATTGGAATGGTATCATAGCCGCGGTCTTTGGCAATCAGCATCAACTGCATTGAAATCAAACCGGCGTCGTATGAGGCGATGTTCATCCGCGCTTCCACTGGAGCATTCGGATACACTTTGTACGTATTTTCGATGGTCCGTTCTTTGATGGACTCATCCATGTGGCCTTCTTCCACATTTTGCGTATAGATTTTTTCTACGTTCTTATACGCATCGATGTTGCCAAGAACGGCGATGATGGCTGAAGATGTTTCAACCTGAGCCTGGTTATTGGCAATCGCACGCAATTCTTTTTTCACTTCCTGGTCCTGGATGACGATGAAATTCCAAGACTGCAAGTTGCTTGAAGAAGGAGCAGTTGACGCAAGCGCCAGCATTTCTTCCAATTCTTCCTTTGAAATTTTAAAGTCCGGATCGTATGCCCGCACTGATTTTCTTTCTTGCATTACTTTCACTACCGGGGATTCTACATTGACTGTCATGGTGTTGCCTCCTTAAATTCAGCTTACTTTTAGTAAGTCACTGAGCATAACTTACCACTGCTGAAATAAAGAGTCAAAAGAGTTGCTCAGCCCAGTATAGCCTCTGCCCTTAATCTTCTGGATTGATGATCGCCAGAATTTGGTGGTCCTGCCAGACGCCATTGATCTGGACATTTTTACTAGCGATGCCTTCTTTATGGAAACCGGCTTTTTCCAGGACGCGAATTGATGCCTCGTGATGCGGCATGACTCCCGCTTCAATGCGATGCAGCCCCAGTTCGCGGAATCCGTACTCGGCCAGCAGCCGGACCGCTTCTGTCGCATACCCCTTGCCGTTATGGTCCTGGTCGATGGTATAGCCCATAATGGCGCTTTGGACCGGCCCCCGAACCACCTGAACCAGATTAATCGAACCCACCAGCACATCCCCTTCATTTAAAAAAACACCGAAGTTGTACTGGTCATCGTTCTGCCAGCTTGCTTCTTGCATCTGCAGCCGGAGCGCCTGCCCTTCAATTGAATAGAAATCCGGACGGCGAGTGACGGAAAACCGCTCAAACAGTTCTTTGTTTCGTATTTCCATGTCCACTAAATCCTCTAAATCATCCACTGTCAGCTTTCGCAGGTAAATTTTTTCACCCTTCATCATTTTTCACTTCCCTTTCTTTTACTTATTTCCAGATAAATGAAACATTTTCCTGCTCTTTGCCGTATAAAAGAGGAGGTGAAAGATATGTATATAAATATAGAAGAACCCACTCGAAGGATTTCCCCTGATGCGGTCCGTGTTTGGCGGTTGTCCAACTTCATAATGGAAGCCATCGTGTTTCTGGTAATTTGCGTGCTTCTTTTTGCCGGCAATCATTTCGGCTGGTGGCAATGGGTCACTTGGCTTTTATGGGGAGCAATCGGAATTTCTTTGCTTTCTTCCTTCTACTCGGTATGGTTTGAGCCCGCATGGCTGCAAAAAACCTGGCGCTACGAAATCGATGAAGAGTATATTCAATTGCAGTACGGGCGATTCAACACGCACCATACCTTAATCCCTATGGCCAAAGTGGAATACGTAACGACCAACCAAGGGCCGTTCCTGAGAAAATACGATTTGTATGACCTGACAATCGGAACCGTCACTTCTTCCCACAAAATTCCGGCCATCCCGAAAGAACAGGCGCTTGCCCTTCGCGCGCAAATCGGAGTTCTGGCAAAAATCAAAGACAGCGATGAAGAAATGGATGTGGCTCCATGATGGAAGCCGAAAAACAGCAATTCCATTTTAGCTGGCCGTTATTTCAACTCGTTTCTTTGGTGAAAGGGAGCATTTTCGTCATTTTTTATCTATTTATCCTGAAAGCCGGCAGCAACTCGGCTTTTATCCTGACGCTGAAAGGCTTGTTTATCGCTTTTCTGGTTTTTTCCGTCATTAAGATTTTTTTGAATTGGGTATACACCCGCTATGAAATTTCCGAAACCACCGTTACGTTATACCTTGGAATTTTCGTCAAAAATCAGCGCAATGTCGAGCTAAAGCGGATTCAAAACGTCCAGCAGACCACCAACTTTTTGCATCGCATGTTAAAACTGACGTCGCTGACGCTTGAAACCGGTACAACTGGAGAAGATGCCGCTGTAAAATTTCCGGTATTGTCCCATGCGGAAGCCGACCGGATCAAAGGGCTTGTTGAAGAAGCAAAACGGGTGCATGCAGAACCGCCTAACTCGGTAGCTGAAGAAGAGGCCATTGCCCCGCCACCGCTTCCTGAACGCAAGGTTCACTTCACAGCAGGCACTAAAGATTTAGTGAAGGCCGCCTTTACGTCTTTAAGCATGTTCGCTATTTTCCCGATTCTCTTTTCGCTGTATTTTCAATTCGATGATTTTTTCAACCTGGATGAAACATCCCAGTCTGTTTTCGCTTTTTTTGCATCCCGGCTTTGGCTGCTTGTCCCTGTTCTCGCAGCAGCCCTCCTGCTTTCAGCGGTCATCGGATTTGTCACCACGTACTCCAAATACGGAAAATTCGTCATTTCCGCTGATGAGCAACGGATTTATATCCGCAAAGGCGTTTTTACGGAAACCCAATTCTCGATCCGAAAAGACAAAGTCCAGGCCATTAAAATTGAACAGCCTTTTTTGAAACGCCTTCTCGGAATGGCAGAAGTGAAGCTGGTTAGTGCCGGAAGCGTCGGGGACGATGATGCAGAAATCAATTCCCTTTTCCCGTTCCTCCCTGTGAAAGAAGCTTATCGCCTTGTGGAGGAGCTGCTGCCGCAGTATCAGATTGCCGGTTCGATGGAAGCCTTGCCAAAAAGCGTTTTATGGCTTCGGCTCCTGCGCCCTTACTATTTCTGGATTGCCGCAACAGTCGCTCTTGCCGTTTTTAAAACAGAATGGCTTTGGCTGTCGGCTCCGATTTTAGTGATTTTCATCGTTGCCCGATTCCTGGAGTACCGCTATACGCGCTATAGTTTAACGGAACGGTTTATCCAGATTCGGACAGGTGCATTTTCAGCAAATACCTTATTGACAAAGCGGGTAAAAGTACAGGAAATCCAGGTCACGCACAGTTGGCTGCAGCGGAAGTTCGGCGTTTCGAGCCTTCACTTCCACAACCGCAGCAAACCTCTTCTTGCCACTGAACTGAAAGACGTTCCACGTGAAACAGGCGCAAAGTTTTATGGTTGGTTCAAAGACCGTACACATTTCGTGAAATAACCCGCAAAAAAGGGACTGCCTCATAAGTCGACTAATAGACTTATGGGGCAGTCCTTTGCTTCTCGCAAAGGAGTTGTTCCAAATTACTTTTGGGACAACTCCTTTATCATTTTGCTGATCGAATGCGCATCCGCCATAGTTCTTCCGCGGTGCCTGAACCGAACAGCACACCCAAGGCAATGACGACAAAACCAACCATGTGGTGATACGTGATGGTTTCTCCAAGAAACCAGGCTGAACCAAGCAGGGCAAAAAAAGTGTTCAAATTAATGAAAATAGCTGCTTTGGAAGGCCCCACTTCGCCAATGGCATGATTGTAGAGCATGTGGCCGAGTGCGGTGGCGATAATCCCAGATCCAATAAGAATCGCCCAAAACTTAGGTTCCATCTCGGCAAAACGCCTCCATTCGCCCGGCTCCTGGAGGAGACTGATGATGAAAATGCCGATTGACCCAAAAACGAACATATACGCCGTCAAAAGGCGCGGATCCAAAGTTTTCGAAGCTTTGCTGATAACCATGAAGCTTAATACTTGAGCCACAATGGCCAGCAATATGTATAAATCGCCAGCCGAACCGGCACTCGTTTCCGCATTTCCGGCCAGCACCGTGGCAGTGACACCCGCAAACCCCAGAACAAAGCCAAGCCACTGCCATTTCGATGGGCTGAGCTTCAACAGAAGCAGACTGAAGACAGCGGTCATGATAGGGCTTGTTCCGATAATGAGTCCTGAATTTGTTCCGCTCGTCAATGAAATGCCGATTGAAATCAAGTAGTGATGAGCCACCACGTTGAGTGCAGCAGCTATCATTACCAACGGCCATTCTCCTTTAGCCGGTTTGCGGATCATTTTAAAGACAGCCAGGATGGTAAAGACCGTCACTCCTGCTAAAAAGATCCGCAGCGATGTCATTGTCACCGGACCCATCTGCGAAGTCAGGTATTTCATGGCCGGTACGTTCATTCCCCATGCAAACATAATCATGACGAGCAGTATGTATAATCTGAAATGGTTCATGTACGCATCCCCCGGTCTCTCTTTTTTTTGCATTATACCCCCTTTCTTCTTCCATAAAAACGGACCGGCAAAAGAGCACTTCCCTCGCTGGTCCACTTTTTTAAAACAACTGCGCTGTGATGTTTTCCGCGCAGCAGGTACTTCTAACGGTTTATTCAGAAATGTTTTTTCTAAAGCCGTAAAAAGGACGATACCCCTGCAATTCGTAATACGAGCTGGACGTACTGCTTGTCAGTAATTCAATACGGGTTTTCGGATAGAGCGTGTGGGCATACACAAGAAGTTCTTTGCCTACACCGTTTCCACGCAGTTTTTCATCCACAATCAACTCTGCAACGTACAAGGTGACATGCCCATCCGTCAGGCCGCGCAGGCAGCCCACCACCACTTCATCCTTTTCTGCAATAAAAGCGGCGTTGGAATGGCCCCAGGCCTGTTTCGTGTCTTCTTGCTTTTCTACCAGGTTGCTCCACTCTTCTGCTTTATTCAGTTCATGGATTGCCGGGAAATCGCGTTCTTCGTATGGACGGATGGTGATCGAGTTTTTCATTTCCAAGACGGGCTCTTCCTTTCCTTGATCAAGCATCTTCGCTTTCTTTTAAGCGGAGCTCTGCTTGAGCCGGTTCCTCTGCTTCATCGAATAACACGGATGTAAAAAATGTCAGGATGCCTATGAGCAGACCCGCCCCGAACAAAATCCCCCCGATCATCATGAAACTGGCCGTGTACGTCTCGATGACCATATAATAAATTTCAGAATCGCTTCCTTCCATCTGCCGCATCAACCAAGAATTTCCTCTGGCTATACCGAAAGGGGCACTCGTAAAAATCAAAATCAAACCGGCAAGCATCAATAATAAGACAAGCCAAGTCAATCCTTTTACATGCTTTGCCATCACTCCAGCCTCCTTTCTGCCACTGCTCTTCCGGCTACTCTTCCTGAAAACAGGCAGCCGCCGAGGAATGTCCCTTCAAGCGACCGGTAGCCGTGGACGCCTCCGCCGCCAAACCCGCTTACTTCCCCCGCCGCATACAGGCCGGGAATCGGCTGCCCGGCATCGTTCAAAACACGGGCTGACAAGTCCGTCTGCAGACCGCCGAGCGTCTTTCGGCTGACAATATTCAACCGCACGGCAATCAGCGGACCGTTTGCAGGGTCCAGAATTTTATGCGGCTTCGCCACCCGGATCAATTTGTCGCCGATGTATTTGCGGGCACCCCGCAGTGCAGTCACCTGCAGGTCTTTTCCGAATTTATTGGTCAGCTGAAGGTCGCGTGCTGTAATCTGGCGGCGGATGTGTTCGGCGTCCAGCAGCGCTTCGCCGGTCAGCCGGTTCATTCCGCCGACCAGATCTTCCACATTATCAGCAATGATAAAGTCCTCGCCTTTGTCCATAAATGCCTGCACCGGCGCTGTGGCACCCGGACGGATCCGCTCCAGCACCTGCCGAATGCTTTTGCCGGTGAGGTCCGGGTTTTGTTCGGAACCCGACAGCGCAAATTCTTTCTCGATGATCTTTTGCGTCAAAATGAACCACGAATAGCTGTAGCCCGTTTTCTGGATTGCTTCCAATGTGCCGAGCGTATCAAATCCCGGGAAATTCGGCGCCGGAAATCGGTCGCCCCTGGCGTCCAGCCAGATTGACGATGGTCCGGGCAAAATTCGGATGCCGTGTTTGCTCCAGACCGGATTCCAATTTTTGATGCCTTCCGTGTAATGCCACATGCGGTCGCGGTTAACGATGCGCCCTCCGGTATTTTCCGTGATGGCGAGCATCCGGCCGTCAACATGCGCCGGCACTCCGGACAGCATTTCTTGCGGCGCTTTTCCCAGCCTTTCCGGCCAGTTTTTCCGGATCAGCTCATGGTTGCCGCCAATGCCGCCGCTTGTGACAACGACCGATGCCGCTTCATGGGAGAATTCTCCGATTTTCCCACGGGAACTCGCTTCACCGCGCTGGGCATCGCTCGGAGCGAGCAACGAACCAAACACTCCCGTTACAGCAGAGCCGCTTGTCAGCAGCCCGTCCACTTGATGGCGGGGGCGGTATTCCACCACCCCCGCCTTTATGTACTCCCGCAGCTTTCGCTCAAACGGCTCGACGATTCCAGGGCCCGTTCCCCATACGATATGAAAGCGGGGAACCGAGTTGCCGTGCCCTTCTGCCAGATAGCCGCCGCGTTCTGCCCAGCCGACCACCGGGAAAAATTTCACGCCCATATCGGCTAGCCATGCCCGCTTTTCACCGGAGGCGAAATCGACATAAGCCTCGGCCCATTTCCTCCCCCAGAAATCTTCATCTTCTTCTCTATCAAAACCGGCTGCCCCGAGCCAGTCCTGCCAGGCCAGCTCTTTGGAATCCTTGATGCCAAGGCGCCGCTGTTCCGGTGAATCGACCAAAAACAAGCCGCCAAATGACCACCACGCCTGCCCGCCGAGCGATGCTTCCGGTTCCTGATCGAGCAACAGCACTTTCTTTCCGCTGTCCGCAATTTCCGTCGCGGCCACTAATCCTGCAAGCCCTGCCCCTATTACGATTGCATCGTACTTCATTCCGCCATCCCCTTTGTTTCCACGTCTTCTTCTCTATTTCCATCGTAGCAGAAGCGTTTAGGAGATTATAGCTATTTTTTAGTATTTTCTGATAACATAAGTGAATAAGCAAAATACTGTTAAAGATGGGGGGAATCCAGAGAGTATGAATAGCCAGGCTCCTAAAAAGCCCGCTCCCGTTATGCTTCGGTTCAAGGCTTTCCTGTTTGATTACATTCTAATTTTTATTTATTTGATTCTGTTGCTTGTCATTAACGTATTGATCTTCCCTTCCTTACAAGAACTCTTCAACGGCTCTTTAGCAGTTGCCCAGTTTTCCGGCTTTTTGATGGTTACCTTGCCGGTTTCCCTTTACTTTATTGTCAGTGATTCAACGCTTTTCGGACAGTCTTTCGGCAAAAAGAAGATGGGCATCCAGGTAGTTGACCAGAACGGCAAGCCGCTTTCTGCTTTCCGCTCGGTTTTTCGGACGGCCTTGAAATTTCTGCCTTGGGAACTGTCCCATTATCTCGTTTACCGGCTGGTCTATTTAGGGGATGCACCGGTGCCGATCCGCTACTCGGTTATTGGAGGAATCATTTATGCCCTGATGTTCGCTTATCTCCTGACGGCTTTGTTCACACGGCACAAACAGTCTTTATACGATCTTATTGCCGGGGCGGCGGTCATCCGATCGGCTAGGAAATAAAAACAGCGGAAGCGTCCAGACTCTTATTGCTTATGCCCAACTAGCCTGTGGTTATGCCCAATTCCGGCCTTTTAACGCCCAAGTTTCCGGTGAATACGCCCAACTTATTCCGCTTTATGCCCATCTCCCCAAATATCAACATAAAAAGCGGCCAGGAATCGTCTTGGCGCCATTCCGGGCCGCTCTTTTTTCATTCCATATGCTTGCGTTGAAATTCGGCAATGCTTTCATATTCTTCTTTCAACAGACGCGATAACCGGATATATATCGGCACCAGTTCTCTGTAGGTTTTGCTTGCCGTTGCGTCCGGATGATGAGTATGAGTTTCGCCGATCATGTCAGAGACGACGCTGAAGTCTTCAATTTCACCCAGTGCATACATGCCGAGCACGACCGCCCCCAAGCAAGAACTCTCGAAGTTTTCCGGCACGGTGACCGGTTTATCGAAGACGTCTGCCATCAACTGACACCACATATCCGAGCGCGCAAATCCGCCAGACGCCTGGATGCGCAACGGCTCGCCTGCCAGTTCTTCAACTGCGAGCAGGACCGTATACAAATTGAAGACAATGCCTTCCAGCACGGCACGGATCATGTGCTGTTTTTGATGATGGATGCTCAGGCCGAAAAAGGAGCCCCGGGCGTTGGCGTCCCACAGCGGCGCCCGTTCACCGGTCAAAAAGGGATGAAACAGCAGCCCGTCCGAACCGGCATTTACGGTGGAAGCGATTTGAGTTAATACGTCATAAGAATCGATTCCCAGCCGCTTGGCGGTTTCCACTTCCGAAGACGCAAACTCATCCCGCAGCCAGCGCAGGACGATGCCTCCGTTATTGACCGGCCCGCCGACGACCCAGTGATTTTCCGTCAAAGCATAACAGAACGTCCGCCCTTTCGGATCGGTTTTCGGTTTGGGCGACACGGTGCGGATCGCCCCGCTGGTGCCGATCGTCACGGCTATAACGCCTTGCTCAATTGCCCCTACGCCCAGGTTTGCCAAAACGCCGTCACTGGCCCCAACGACAAATGGCACATCTTCCCGAATTCCCATGAATGCGGCATATTCCAGCTTTACTCCTGCCATCTGATATGTCGTCGGCACAAGACGCGACAAATGGCCGGCTTCCACTCCGGCAACTTCAAGAGCGCCTTCATCCCAATCGACGTTCTCCAAATTGAATAATCCGGTGGCAGAAGCAAGCGAATGGTCGATGACGTATTCTCCGAATAATTTATGGAAAATAAATTCTTTGATGCCGATAAATTTCTCGGCTTGGCCAAAAATAGCCGGTTCCTCTTCCTTTAGCCACACCAATTTGGACAGCGGCGACATGGCATGAATCGGTGTGCCTGTCCGAAGGTAGACGGCATGCCCGTCCTTTTCTTCCTTAATCTTTTTTGCCTGCTTGGCACTGCGGGTATCTGCCCAAGTGATGCTCTGGGTCAACAGCTTCCCCTCTTTTCCGACCGCCATCAAACTGTGCATGGCTGCACTGAAAGCCACCAGCTTCAACGCATGCGCAGGAATGCCGCTTTTGCGGATCACTTCTTTTACCGAATTAAGGACTGCACGGAAAATCTCTTCCGGATCCTGTTCGGCCACAATCTGGTTCGGCGTATGGAGCGGATAGAAAACCGTTTCGCTTCCTTTTACTGTCCCGCCCCTATCGAAGAGCACTGCTTTCGTTGAAGTTGTTCCTATGTCGACGCCAAGGTAATAGGATTTTTCGGGCACCCGGTTCCCTCCCTCTCTGGATGTTTCCATGAAGTTTAAATTCGTTCCATTACCTTTCTTCACCCAACGGCCGATTCCTCTTTTTCTTCGCAGTGCCTGGCATCCACACAATTCAGGCGCAATTGAAAAAGCAGCTGCACATGGGGCAGCCGCTCCTTCCAGTTCACTCTTCTTTGTTTTTCAACGGAATCCAAATTTCCGAATAGGAATCCGGCTGGTACGCATTTTCATGCGGATACACCTCCAGCTCCGGTGTGCCTGCGGGTTCGTAAGGGTTGGAAGGAAACCATTCGGTGAAAATCTTTTTCCAGGCGTCCTGCATGGCATCGGGCATCGGGCCATGCACTTCAAACACGCCCCATTTGGATGCCGGAATCTCCATCTCTTCGAATTCTTCTGTCGCGCTGTCTGTCTCAGCTGCAATCCAATAGTCCATGTGGGTGCCTTCTCCTGCAACGCAGACACCCAACACTCCTTCAATCTCTCCACGGTTCAGTTCAAACAGCTTTTCATCCAAGCCGCTGGCGTTGGTTTCCTGCCACATTTGCGGAATGCCCCGCATGTTTTCATCGTTCAAAGTTGAAAATGTCCGCTTGAAGCCCACCACTTTAAAGCTGCCTCTTTTCACGACTTTGTACTTCATCGGTTCTGCTCCTCTCAGTTTCACCTGGATCACCAGGCGGTTATAGGATTTCAGCCCTCCCAGATTTCTTCGGGCTTCGCTTGGCGTAATGCCGTGCTGCCGCCGAAAAGCCTTGGCGAACGCTTCCGGAGTGTCGTAGCCATATTTGTAGGCGATATCGATGATCTTGTTGTCCGTAGCCGACAATTCATGGGCCGCCAAGGTCAAACGCCTTCCCCGCAGATATTCCCCGACCGTCATATCGGTCAAAATCGCAAATGTCCGCTGAAAATGAAACACCGAAGCATTTGCCCGCTTTGCGATTTGTTCGATAGCCAGCGGCTCCTCTAAATGGTCTTCCATATAGTCGATTGCCTGCTGCAGCGATTCCACCCATCCCATATCGCTCACTCCTTATTTATATTTTATTCCTGCTGAGGAGCTTGTTCCTGTCAATAAATGCTCACTTCAGACAGGCCTGCGTAATGGTTGCAGATTCCTTCCGCCTCGTTCATACTTTTATCATAATGTGTGATTTTTCAAAAAACTACTTTAATTGGAGGTCAAACGATATGGAACACTTGCAAGACACCACCACTTTGCATAATGGCGTGAAAATGCCCTGGTTCGGTCTGGGGCTATCCGGGGCTGAAGACGGCGACGAAGTGGCGAATGCGGTTAAAACCGCCATCGTCCATGGCTATCGAAGCTTCGATACCGCTGCCCTGTATGGCAATGAAAAAGGAGTCGGCCGAGGGATCCGCGAAGGGCTTCAAGCAACCGGCCTCTCGCGCGAAGATTTGTTCATCACTTCAAAGGTCTGGAATTCGGACCTTGGCTATGAATCAGCGCTTGCCGCTTATCAAACGAGCCTCAAGAATACCGGTTTGGATTATCTGGACTTGTATTTGATCCATTGGCCGGTCGAAGGCAAATTTAAAGACGGCTGGCGCGCGCTAGAGACTTTGTATAAGGAAGGCCGCGTCAAAGCGATCGGCGTCAGCAATTTCCACATCCATCACTTGGAAGAACTGCTGAAAGATGCTGAGATTAAACCGATGGTCAACCAGGTCGAATACCATCCGCTTCTGACACAAAAAGAGCTTCACGAATTCTGCAAATCTCACAGCATCCAGCTGGAAGCCTGGTCCCCGCTCATGCAAGGCAAACTGCTCGAGGAGCCGCTGCTCGTGGAAATTGCTTCGAAGCTTGAAAAAACCGTGGCGCAAGTCATCCTTCGCTGGGACCTGCAAAACGGCGTCGTCACCATTCCTAAATCGGCCAAAGAATTCCGCATCGTTCAGAACTCTCAAATTTTCGATTTCGAACTCACGGAAGAGGATATGGAGCGCATTTCCGCGTTGAATGAAAACAAACGGAGCGGAGCCGATCCGGATAATTTCAATTTCTAAACGAAAACCGCTGCCGGCAAAAGCAGCGGTTTTCTGATTCAAATAATCGGAAAGCAGCTGAAGTCCCGTAAACAGCAAGATTCCAGCTGATCTACAGTACAGAAATTAGTAGAGTAATTGCGATAAATAAAATAACGCCCATAAGACCGTCCGCTTTAAAGCGCTTTGGCAGCCAGTTAACATAATCGATGGTGCCGCCCATTTGGCCGGTTGCCTTCCCTGCAAATATTCCCCGACCGCCATATCGTCCAAAATCGCCAACGTGCACTGAAAATGAAACACCGAAACATTTTCCTGTTTGCTCGATAGCCAGTGGCTCTTTCATATAGTCGATTGCCTGCTACAGCCATTCCACCCACTCCGTATCACTCGCCCCTCACTTGTAGTTTATCCCTTTTATAGTAATCTTATCCTGTCGGTTTATACTTTATAGGACAGCTTTTCATCAGGTATATTGATTCATTTTTAAGTTTCCGCTTTCTCCTTAGAATTCACTTTGAAGATTTAGCCGGAGGCAAATGCAGAACTGAATAAGGAACATATAACTGCTCTTCAGCAATTTTTAAGGGATTTTTTAATGAATTCTACTAAATTAGCGGAAAGTGCTGTCAGTTCAAAAGGCATAATTCAGACAACAACTGTCGGAAATTGATTTTTTAAAATGATTTAAACAATCAAAATATTTTATATACAAAAAAATCATTCTGTTATATGCTATCAAAAATACAAACAGCTTAAAAAAAAGAAAGCGATAAAGGCGGCTTATTCTACTAATCAAATGGCCTTCCGAGTATCTTATTTCTCTAAGCACCCCAGCTGTCTGTATTGATTATGTTCGGCGGAAATAAAACAAAATTCAAAGGGGAATAAGAAAGATGGCAAATGATTTATTCAGAAAAACAACAATTCAGGAATTAAAAATTACTGCCGAAAAAAGAAGCGGGCTTTCTAAGGAATTAGGAGCTTTTGATTTAACAATGTTGGGAATTGGCGCCATCATTGGTACCGGTATATTCGTTTTGACAGGAACAGGGGCTTTGACAGCTGGGCCGGCGCTAACCATTTCTTTTATCATTGCCGGACTAGCCTGTTTTTTTGCCGCTTTGTCCTATGCGGAATTTGCATCTACAGTGCCAATTTCAGGTTCTGTCTATACTTACACATATGTGACGCTTGGAGAGCTTATCGCTTTTATCATCGGGTGGGATTTAATACTTGAGTATTTACTGGCAGTGAGTGCCGTTTCAGTAGGCTGGTCCGGGTATTTCCAATCGCTGCTCGGCGGATTTGGGATTAATTTGCCTGCCGCCCTCACTGCAGCTCCCGGAGCTGTAGAGGGAACTACCACATTCTTTAATCTTCCGGCCTTCATCATCGTCATGCTTATTACTACATTGCTTTCAATCGGCGTCAAAGAATCCAAGCGGGTAAATAATGTGATGGTAATTATCAAAGTATCCGTAGTTTTACTCTTTATCGCTGTAGCTGTTGTATACGTAAAACCAGAAAATTGGCAGCCGTTTACACCGTTTGGTTTTGACGGAGTCTTTGCAGCCGCCGCCTTAGTGTTTTTTGCTTTTATCGGCTTTGATGCTGTTGCCTCTGCTGCCGAAGAAACACGAAATCCGAAAAGGGATCTGCCGCGCGGAATTATCTTCTCGCTTATGATTTGTACGCTTCTTTACGTTATCGTATCTGCTATTATGACCGGAGTTGTTCCTTTTGCACAATTCTCACAGGCTATCGATCATCCTGTATCTCTTGTTCTTCAATTGTCCGGACAAAATTGGGTGGCTGGAATCATTGATCTAGGGGCTATACTTGGCATGACGACTGTAATGCTTGTTATGCTTTATGGCCAGACTAGAGTTATGTTCGCTATGTCCAGAGATGGCTTGATGCCTAAATTTTTCTCTAAAGTAAGCATGAAAACCCATACGCCTTATTTGGCAACCTGGTTTTTTGGCATCGTTGCCGCTTTGCTGGGCGGTTTGATGCGATTGGATGAACTTGCGAAACTTGTAAACATCGGAACTTTGTCGGCATTTATCCTGATATCAGTTGCCGTTATTGTGCTGCGGGTAAAACAACCGGACCTGCCGCGAGCTTTCCGCTGCCCGGCCGTTCCGCTAATACCTTCATTGGCCATTTTGTTCTGCGGCTTCTTGATTTTCCAGTTAGGCAGCGCCACCATGATTCGATTTGTTATTTGGATGGCAATCGGATTGGTCATTTACTTCGTCTATTCCCGGAAACATTCAAATTTAAATGACCGCCCTTAAAATTGGTTACACCTGCAAGAAGCCCGCCTCTCTCATTGAGCGGGCCTCTTTTTATTCCGCTATAAAGTCCGCCTTTAACACGGCATACATGGCCAAATCAACAAATCGGCCTTTCATAAGGAAATGCTGGCGCGCGACTCCTTCTTTCACCATCCCCACCTTTTCCAGCACCCGCTGCGACTGGAAATTGTCCGGAATAATAGGCGCTTCCACTTTATTCAGCCCCATCTTTTCAAAACCGAAAGCGATCAGCGCTTTTGCCGCTTCTTGGGTAAGCCCATTGCCCCAATAGTTGCGTGACAAGGCATAACCGATTTCCGCCCGGCTGTGCTTTGGCAACCATTTTACATAATCGATGGTGCCGATCATCTTCCTTTCGCTCTTCAATTCGATTGCCCAAGTCAGCTTGTTTTTCTGTTCATAGCCGTTCAGGATGAAGCGAAGATGTTCCTCTGTATCTGCCGGCGTCTGATGCACTTCCCATGGCATGAAACGGGAAACCATCGGATCAGATCCATACTCAAACATGTCTCCGGCATCTGCCAAGGTGAGCTTTCTGAGAAGTAAACGCTCTGTTTCGATAACCGGCAAATGGCCGTAGATGTGTTCACTGTCTGTCATTTCATTTCCTCCTTTTATTGATTGCTCGCCAGGCTTCCTTTTTCCGTGACTTGTACTTTCCAGGAAACAATCGTTGTGCTGTCCCGAACTCCATTTTTCTCAATTTCCGCTAGCAGCGCACTAACGCCTTGTTCATTTGAAACGCCCTTAAAGCATCTCCTGATTACTTTTGGTTCCGCAAACGGTTCACCTGGACATTCAACCAAACCATCGGTCGTCAGAAACAAATGATTATCCCCTTGGCGCAATTCCCGGGTGCTGCTTGAATAACAAGGCACCGCTCCTTCAAAAGTGTTCACTTGCCCGATCCATTCGTAAAATTGGCGCTGGTTCAGCTGATACTGCCCAAATCCGGCCAATTCCGGATGAAACAAATACAACAGGCAGTCCCCGACCGAAAACCACCAAATGTACTTGCCTTTTCGGACAGCAATCAAACAAGCCGTTTCTCCCTGGACATTCCGGCAGACTTTGCGGAATTCTTCAGCTTGAAACATAGCCAGCACCTTTTTTTCAAGCGAGTGAAAAAAGGCAGGATCAAGCGGCTGATTCAACAAAGTTTCCAGCGCTGCTTTGTGGGCTTCCACTTGTTCCAAGACTTTCTCCGCGCTTTCTGCCGTATTGTGCGCATCGAGCAGCAGGACGAATTCCCAATCTGCCTGTGAGTTTATCCACACCAGGCAGCCGTCTTCGTTCTTGTACTGCCCGGCCGATGAATTGCCGCCGAAGCGCCCGACCGTCAGATGATCCATTGAAAAGACATGGGGCCGGTCGACAAAACTGTCGCGGCTGCCGACCCAACTAAAACTTTCTGCTGTTTTCTCCAAATGCCCTTCCCCCTTTAGATTTTTCTAACATTATATGGGAAATGGCATAGGAATGGAATACATTTCCTACGTGCAGATGCACGCCTAGTTTTTTCTGCAAAAAAAAAGCCGCTTGCCGAAGCAAACCGCTTTTCCTTTAATTTGCTATTCATTTAAAATGCTTTCTTCCAGCATGTCGAATTTGTTGCCGTAGACTTTTGTGATATGGCCGTCTCCCCATGTGCAAAGCGAATTCAGGATGCTCTCGAGGCTTTCCCCATATTCGCTCAATTCATACTCCACTTTTGGCGGTACCTGATTGTAGACAATCCGGTTAATGACGCCATCAGACTCCAATTCACGCAATTGCTGCGTCAGCATTTTCTGGGTAATGTCCGGCATTAAGCGGCGCAATTCACTCGTCCGCTTCTTGCCCCGCATCAAGTGGCACAAAATGACGCATTTCCATTTTCCACCAATGACTTCCAGCGTCGCTTCTACGGAAATATTGTATTTCTTATGCTTCATTAATTTCTTCTCCTTTCATAGGAACCAAAAAGTTCCTACGATACTTTTTGGTGTCTATAGCACTTTAAAGTGCGTACTTCTCTTTGTTTCGTGTATGTCCCATACTAACATTTATCGGTTGAAACACAACGATATTATTCTTATTTTGGAGGAGAAAAAATGGCTACAGATAGAAAAAGAAGCTCCTTTGCTCTTTTGGCTTTAGCACTCAGTGCATTTGCCATCGGCACAACAGAATTCATCAGCGTCGGACTGTTGCCGATGATTGCGGAAGATTTGGATATCTCAGTTACCACCGCTGGCCTCACCGTATCCATCTATGCACTGGGCGTCATGTTCGGAGCACCGGTCCTTACCTCGCTGACGTCCAATATGTCCCGGAAATCTTTATTGCTTTGGATTATGGTGGTTTTCATCGCCGGGAATTTGATGGCGGCTTTGGCTGGAACGGTTGGCTTGCTGCTGGTCGCCCGTGTCATTTCTGCCCTTGCCCATGGCATTTTTATGGCCATCGGCGCTACGATTGCCGCAGATCTTGTTCCGCCTCATAAAAGAGCAAGTGCTATTGCGATCATGTTTACCGGATTAACGGTTGCGACCGTCACGGGTGTCCCATTCGGCACATTTATCGGCCAATTATTCGGATGGCGCTTTGCATTTTTCACAATTGTCATCATCGGGGTTATTGCGTTGATCGGCAACAGCATCCTGGTTCCATCCGATTTGCCGAAAGGAGCTCGCACGACATTTGGCGATCAGCTTAAATTAGTTACAAACGGCCGATTGCTGCTGGTTTTTATCATCACTGCATTGGGGTATGGAGGAACGTTCGTGGTTTTCACGTATTTATCGCCTTTGCTGCAGGAAGTTACCGGATTCAAATCCGGAACCGTCACGTTGATTCTGCTGGTTTATGGCCTTGCCATTGCTGCCGGAAACACCATCGGCGGCAAATTATCGAACCGCAACCCGATTAACGCACTGTTTTATATGTTTTTGATCCAGGCAGTCATCTTAGTGGTTTTAGCGTTTACCGCTCCTTTCAAAGTTGCTGGACTAATCACCATTCTTCTGATGGGCTTGTTCGCTTTCATGAACGTACCGGGTCTGCAGGTATATGTAGTGATGCTCGCAGAACGTTTTGTACCAAGTGCAGTCGATGTCGCTTCCGCTATCAATATTGCCGCATTTAATGCCGGTATTGCATTAGGCGCTTATTTCGGCGGCCTGATTGCAGAGTCTTTCGGGCTGACCCACACTGCTTGGGCAGGTGGATTGATGGTGTTTGCCGCTGTCATTTTGACCGGCTGGAGCCGTCTGCTCGAACGCAAGTCCCTGAGTAAAGAAATGCCGCTGCATCCGGTACAGGATACCCAGCTAGGTTGAGGCATAGGATTTGGGTTATGAATTTACTAACAGGAATATTTTTATTACACAGGAGGATGATCAATGATGGAAAAAACTTTGCAAGATACAGTTAAATTACAAAATGGTGTAGAAATGCCCTGGTTCGGATTAGGGGTTTTTAGAGTTTCTGAAGGACCTGAGCTCGTAAATGCAGTCAAAGCCGCCATCAAAAATGGTTATCGCAGCATTGATACGGCTGCCATCTATGGCAATGAAGAAGGCGTCGGCCGAGGAATCCGGGAAGGGATGGCAGAAGCCGGCATCTCCAGAGATGAGTTATTTATAACATCAAAAGTCTGGAATGCAGATTTAGGCTATGAACCCACCATTGCTGCCTATGAAGCAAGTTTGCAGCGGCTTGGTTTGGAGTACTTGGATTTATACCTTATCCACTGGCCGGTTGAAGGAAAATACAAAGAGGCCTGGAAAGCTTTAGAAACTTTGTACAAAGACGGACGCGTCAAATCCATCGGCGTCAGCAACTTCCAGGTCCATCATTTGAAAGACCTGCTGCAGGAAGCCGAAATCAAGCCGATGGTCAACCAGGTTGAATACCATCCATACCTCACGCAAAAAGAAGTTCAGGCTTTTTGCATAGAACAAGGCATTCAGCTGGAAGCCTGGTCGCCATTGATGGCCGGTGAATTATTGAATCAGCCCGTGCTGAAAGAAATTGCAGAGAAATACAATAAATCAGTTGCCCAAGTGATTTTGAGATGGGATCTGCAAAACGGGGTCGTGACCATCCCGAAATCGACCAATGAACAGCGGATCATTGAAAATGCTTCTATTTATGATTTCGAACTTTCGATAGAAGATATGGACCGCATTGAAACATTAAACCAAAACAAGCGCGTAGGGCCCGACCCGGATAATTTCGATTTTTAACGAGCAGCAGACAATCTCTTTAAAAGAGCTTGTCTGTTTTTTCTTTGCCTGAATACGGATTAGACAGATACCTCGAAATTTGATATTGTACATTAGTTAGCTTAACTAACAGTTAATCAGACTAACCATTTTCAAAAGGAGGTCTTCCCATTAAAACATTTCAGCAATTTTTCCACCAATTTATGCTGTTGTATCGGCCTTTTGAGCATCATCTCAATATAGAGCTTGGCAAACATGGCTTGTACCGGGCGGAATGGACAATTCTGTATTACCTGGCCAACAATGAATCGGCAACATTGGTCGAGCTTGCCCAGTATCAGCGAGTCGAAAAACCGACGATGACCCGAATTATTAGAAGCTTGGAGGAATCCAGCTTTATCGAGCACATCCCTGGAAAAGATCGGCGCGAAAAGCCGATGAAGCTAACTGAGCTTGGCAAAAAAGTATACGCAGAAGTCCGGGTGACGGTCGACCGGTTTGAACAGGATATTCTCGAAGGAATTTCCGAGGAGCAGCAGCTGGAAGCTATCGAAGTCATGAACGCAATACGCAATCAACTAATCAGTAAGGAGTCAGGCAAGTGAATCAAAACAAGCCTCCATTATGGACAAAGAATTTTATCATAGCATCCTTAATCAATTTTTTTCTTATTTTAATCTTTTACCTATTAATTGTTACCATCGGCAAATATGCCGTTGAGGAATTTAGCGCCACTACCAGTGAAGCAGGACTCGTTACCGGGATTTTCATCATCGGTACGTTGATCGGCCGTTTGGGGATTGGACGGGTCATCGACAAAATTGGCCGGAAACGGACGCTGCTTATCGGCCTCTCTTTGTTCACCGTCACTACCCTTCTTTATTACGTGCAGCTCGGCCTTCCTTTCTTGATGGTCAACCGCCTGCTGCACGGCATGACCTTAGGCATCGCCAGCACGGCAGCAGGTACCATCGTGGCCCAGATCATTCCCATGTCCCGAAAGGGGGAAGGCATCGGCTATTTCAGCATGAGTGCCACAATGGCAACGGCGATCGGCCCTTTTATCGGTCTCTTTATGACCCAGCGCACCAGCTTTGAAGTCATTTTCGGCCTTTGCCTCGCTTTAGGAGCCATCAGTTTACTCGTTTCCTTGTTTGTTCAGGTGCCGCCTTTGGAAGCAGCTCCCACATCCGCACAAACAAAAGGTTTCAGCGTTTCGAATTTCCTTGAACCGAAAGCGATTCCGATTGCCTTTATTACACTAGCGGTCAGCTTATGTTATGCGAGTGTGCTGTCGTTCATCAATTTCTACGCAATTGAAATCGACTTGGTCGACACGGCCAGCATGTTCTTCGTGGTCTACGCATTAGCCGTCTTGGCTTCGCGCCCATTCACCGGCCGCTTGATGGACGTGAAAGGCGCCAACTATGTCATGTATCCGGCTTTTGCTGTCTTTGCTCTTGGCCTATTTTTGCTGAGCACGGCAGACAATAGCGTTACGTTACTGTTGTCAGGTGCGTTGATCGGCCTTGGTTTTGGCAATATGCAATCGACTACACAGGCAGTGGCCGTCAAACTGACGCCGCCTCATCGCATGGGGCTTGCCACTTCAACATTCTTTATCTTTATGGACGCCGGCCTCGGATTCGGCCCGTATATTTTAGGTTTTATCATTCCCATTACCGGCTACAGCAATATGTACGTGATTTTAGCCATTGCGGCGCTGGCCACAGCGTTCTTGTACTACTTGCTGCATGGCAAGAAAGAGCACGCAGCAAACGAGACAGCATCGGTATCATAGGTTTGAAAGGCATCCTTCTATGGATGCCTTTTTTGGGTTTCCCGTAGCCGACAAATTGCTTTCCCATCCTTCATCTGGGAAACTAGTAAAAAAAGAGATAAAGGAGTGACGCTTGAAATTGAGTTCATCAAATCCCCGGCTATGGACTAAGGATTTTGTCCTTACCTCTTCTGTCAACTTCTTTCTGGTTTTGATTTTTTACCTTTTGATGGTGACCATCGCGGTTTATGCCGGCGACACTTATGGAGCTTCCACTAGCGAAGCCGGTCTCGTGACCGGCATTTTCATCATCGGCGTATTGGCCGGCCGCCTGATTATCGGACGATTTCTGGATCGCATTGGACGCAAAAGGACGATGGTAATTGGTCTCGCCCTGTTTACGCTTACAACTTTCTTTTATTTTCTGGAGCTCGGGCTTCCGTTTCTGATGTTCAACCGCTTTTTGCATGGCATGATGCTCGGGTTTGCGGCAACCGCTGCCGGCACAATCGTCGCGCAGATTATCCCGGCATCACGAAAAGGCGAAGGAATCGGTTATTTCAGCCTTAGCAACACGCTGGCGACAGCCATCGGACCGTTTATTGGCCTTTACATGAACCAGCACTCGAGCTATGAAATGCTCTTTGCGCTGTGCCTCGCCTGTGGTGCAGCCAGCCTGGCCATTTCCTTTCTTGTCACCGTGCCGCCCGTTGAAGCTCTGCCGGCCAAAGATGAAATTAAAGGTTTCAAACTGTCTCATTTCGTGGAACCGAAAGCGGTGCCTATTACGTTAGTCATCTTCATCGCCGCTTTCTGCTACGCAGGCGTTTTGTCGTTTATCAGCTTCTATGCCGTCGAACGCGGGCTGGTGGCAGCTGCGAGCTTTTTCTTTATCGTTTACTCCATCGCGATTCTTTTCTCAAGGCCCTTCACCGGCCGGCTTATGGATGCCAAAGGCGCAAATTACGTCATGTATCCGGCATTCTTTATTTTCGCGGCGGGGCTTTTGCTGCTAAGCACCGCAGAAACGACTTTACCATTTTTGCTTTCCGGTTTCTTAATCGGCCTGGGATTTGGCAATATGCAGTCCACCAGCCAAGCCGTCGCCATCAAACTGACGCCGCCGCACCGAATGGGACTGGCAACGTCAACTTTCTTTATTTTCATGGATGCCGGCCTTGGATTTGGTCCGTATCTTCTTGGCTTTATCATAGCCATGACCGGCTACAGCACCATGTATGCCATTTTAGGCGGGGTGGTCGCTGCAGTTTCCGTTCTTTACTATTTTCTGCACGGCAAAAAAGAACACCAGGCCAACCGGCTTGCTTCGGCTTAACGTCAAACAAAAAGGGCATCCTCAGGGGATGCCCTTTTCATATATGCTTTTATTCTTCTTCCGCTTCCGCAGCGTCCGCTTCGGCTTTTGTCTTGTGGACAGTGCCGGGTTCATGTTCAGGCGGCGCGTAGATGGAGTAGACTTTCAATGGCTTATCGCCTTTATTGGTTACGTTATGGTATTTTCCGGCTGGAATCATGATGGCGTCGTCGTCTTTTGCGTCCTGTTCGAACGTCAAATTGTCTTCGCTGTCGCCCATCTGGACGAACCCGCTGCCGCCTTCGATGCGCAGGAATTGATCGCCTTCATGCTTTTCGAGTCCGATGTCATCGCCTGGTTCGACGCTCATGACCGTTACTTGCAAGTTTTCACCGGTCCAAATTGTCGTCCGGAAATTTTCGTTTTTCGTTGTCGCTTCTTCGATGTTCACCACATAAGGTTCTTTTCCGTGATCTTTAAAATCCATTCAGAATTCCTCCTTTGAATTTAACTAGACATTCCTTCTATACCTTTGAATGTCCCCGTTCAAACAAGGGTTCCTTCAGATCAATTGATCAATTGCTTGACCAGTTCTTTGTTGCGCTCTTTGAAAACTTCGTTATGCGATGACACCATGGCCATTCCATAGGCGTCCGGCTGGATAAACTGCTTCGCTTTGTTGACGGCATTTGCCGCATCCTGGAATGTCCCGGCGATCAAATTAAGTTTTCCTGGATGCTGCAGGATATCGCCTGCTGCGTACAAACCTGGAACGGAAGATTCACTGTTGGCGTTGCCGGCGATGTAATAGCCGTCTGCAATTTCAATATCCAGTCCGCTTTGCTCCAGCAAGGTGGCATCGCGTTCATAGCCGTGGTTGATGATGACTTCATCAATCGGCAGCAGCGAAGTGCCGTCCGTTTCCTGATTTGTCAGTTCAACGAGTTCGATGGCATCGCGGCCGTCAGAAGCGATTAATTTCGTAATCGTGGTATTCAATAAGCATTCAGCCGAACTGTTCATCAGCTGTTTCACTTGGGCTTCGTGTCCGGCAAGCTCCTGCTTCCGGTAGGTCACATAGACTTTTTCCGCAATCGGTTCCAGTTCATTGGCCCAGTCGACAGCGGAATTGCCTCCGCCCGAAATCAGGACAGTCTTTCCTTTAAAGCGGCCAAGTGATTTCACGGTGTAGTTGAGATTCGATACTTCAAAACGTTCTGCACCCTTGATCTCAAGCTTTTGAGGGTTTAAGATGCCTCCTCCAACGGCGACAATGATCGTTTTAGACAAGTGGCGCTCGCCTGAAGAACCGGTCAGTTCAAAAAGACCATCTTCGTTCCGGTTAATCGCTTCAATTTTTTCATTTAACACGACTTCCGGATTGAACGTCAGCCCTTGTGCAACCAGCTGTTCAATGAGCTTGGCGCCTTGGATCGGCATCTGGCCGCCGACGTCCCAAATCATTTTTTCCGGGTAGACATGGATTTTCCCGCCAAGCTGCGGCTGGTACTCAATCAGTTTGGTTTTCATTTCTCTTAATCCACTGTAAAAAGCTGAGTATAGTCCGGCTGGCCCTCCGCCGATGATGGTGACGTCGAAAATATCTGTTTCGCCCATAAATAATCCACTCCTCTTGTCAATTTTCAGTTGACACTGAAAAAATTACGACTTATAGTATTGATTGTACTGAAATTGATAATCATTATCAATGAATTTATTATTAATTTGTTTTGAACGCTTAAAGGAAGCTTTTTGTACATAGGAAATTTGCTTCTTTTGGTTTTTTCACCACCAAGAAGTTGAAGGAGAGGTTTTGCAGGATGGTTCGTCTTTTAACAGAGGAATTGAATGTCGGCTACGGGGAGCGGCTGATCGTCAAAGATTTGAGCGTTGAAATTCCAGATAAAAAAATCACTACCATTATCGGATCGAACGGCTGCGGCAAGTCGACTCTGCTAAAAGCGATAACCCGCATCATTTCTCAGCAGTCCGGCTCGGTTGTACTCGATGGAGGCAATATTGCGAAAGAAAGCACCAAAGCGCTCGCCAAAAAAATGGCGATTCTGCCCCAGACGCCGGAAAGCGCCAATGGTTTGACCGTCGGAGAGCTCGTCTCTTATGGAAGGTTTCCTTATCAGAAAGGCTTCGGCCGCCTGTCCAAAAAAGATTACGACATGATCAACTGGGCGCTGGATGTTACCGGCACACAGTTTTTCAAATACCATCCGGTGGATGCACTGTCCGGCGGCCAACGCCAGCGTGTCTGGATTGCTATGGCTTTGGCACAGGATACGGAAATGATTTTCCTGGATGAGCCGACCACTTACCTGGACATGGCCCATCAGCTGGAAATCCTGGAATTGCTGGAGAAGCTCAACCGCGAACAAGGGCGTACCATTATCATGGTGCTCCATGACTTGAACCAGGCCGCCCGCTTTGCCGACCATATCATTGCCATGAAAGACGGCCAGGTCGTAAAAGCCGGTACGTGCGAAGAAGTCATTACGCAGCCTGTATTGAAGAAAGTTTTCCGGATTGACGCCGAAATCGGGCTTGATCCGCGCACACAAAAACCGATGTGCATCACTTATAACTTAATCAAAGGAGTTTGACCCATGAAAAAATACTTGGTACCTTTTCTTTTATTAGCGATCTTGCTGCTTGCAGCTTGCGGCAATGAAAAATCGAACGAAGCAGAAGCTGAAAGCACAGAAGGCAAGTCTGAAACGATTACATACGAATCCGAGAACGGCCCGGTAGAAGTCCCTGCTGATCCGCAGCGCGTCATCGTCCTGTCCACTTATGCAGGGGACGTTATGGCGCTTGATGTACCGTTAGTGGGCGTAGATGCCTGGTCAAAAAACAATCCTCGTTTTGACAAAGATTTAGCGAATGTAGAAGAAGTGACAGAAGACAATTTGGAGAAAATCATCGAATTGGAACCGGATTTGATCGTCGGTCTTTCTACCATCAAAAATATCGACAAATTAAAGGAAATTGCACCGACCGTGACGTTCACTTATGGTAAAGTGGACTATCTGACACAGCACCTGGAAATCGGGAAATTGCTGAACAAAGAAAAAGAAGCTCAAGACTGGATCACTGACTTCCAAAAACGCGCTCAACAAGCCGGCGATGATATCCGTGCGGAAATCGGCGAAGACGCAACCGTATCCGTCATTGAAAACTTCGACAAACAGCTTTACGTCTTCGGCGACAATTGGGGGCGCGGAACCGAAATCCTTTACCAGGAAATGAAATTGAAGATGCCGGAAAAAGTAAAAGAAATGGCATTGAAAGATGGATACTATGCCTTGTCACAAGAAGTGCTGCCTGAGTACATGGGCGACTATGTCATCTTCAGCAAAGACAGCGAACAGGACAATTCATTCCAGGAAACCGATTTGTATAAAAACACTCCAGCAGTGAAGAACGGCCAAGTGTTTGAAGCAAATGCCAAAGAATTTTATTTTAACGATCCTCTCACATTGGAATATCAACTCGAATTCTTTATCGAGAACTTTTTAGGCAAGTAACACAGCAAAGAGGGATTCTTTTACCAGAATCCCTCTTTTATTCTCTTACAGAAAAGATGATGATTCATGTACGGCAAAATGCCATTTTTGACGAAATTACTCATAAGCTTTGCTTTATTTGCAGCTATATTCATAACAGCCATCGTGTTCGGTGCAGCTGACATCAGTTTAAAAGATGTCTGGCTGGCCTTGTTTTCAAGTGCAACAAGTGACGACATCAACGTTATCCGGGAAATCCGCCTGCCTCGGGAAGCTGCCGCTGTTTTGGTTGGAGCGGCACTTGCAGTTTCCGGCGCGATGATGCAAGGGATGACACGCAATCCATTGGCTGACCCTTCCCTTCTTGGTTTAACGTCCGGAGCCAACGCAGCACTCGCTGTGACGCTGGCGTTTATTCCAGGAGCCAATTACTTCTGGATTACCATCGCCTGCTTTATCGGTGCGGCAATCGGCGCCGGCATCGTTTTCGGGCTTGGCGCCTCGCAGCGGGGCGGATTCTCGCCTTTTCGCATCGTATTGGCCGGAGCCGCCGTTTCGGCGTTTCTTTCCGCTTTGGCAGAAGGCATCGGTCTGTACTTCAAGATTTCCAAAGATGTCTCGATGTGGACAGCCGGCGGCCTGATCGGCACGTCCTGGGGCCAGCTGCAAATCGTGATCCCGTTCATCGTTCTCGGCCTTTTGATTGCGCTCTTTTTATCACGTCAACTGACCATCCTGAGCTTGAGCGAAGAAACAGCTGTCGGACTTGGCCAGCGGACCACTTACATTAAAGGCGTTCTGTTTGTGGCCATTACGATTCTTGCGGGTGCTGCAGTAGCACTTGCCGGAAACCTGGCCTTTATCGGCTTGATGATTCCGCATATCGTGCGGGCCATTGTCGGCACCGACTACCGCTTCATCATTCCGATGTCAGCAGTTGCCGGCGCTATTTTCATGCTGTTCGCAGACTTGCTTGGACGGATTATCAATGCACCGTTTGAAACGCCGGTCGCAGCCATTGTGGCGTTATTCGGCTTGCCGTTCTTCTTGTTGATTGTCCGGAAAGGAGGGCGTGCATTCGCATGATCCATCCAACTTTACTGAAAAAACAACGCCTTTATTTCGGCATTCTTCTTGCTTTGATCGCAGCAACCGGGATCCTCAGCATGGGAATGGGCTATTCTCCCCTTTCCTATGACCGCTTGCTGCCCGCTATTTTTGGCAACGGCACATTTAAAGAAGATTTCATCTTGTTCTCTATCCGGCTGCCGCGCATTGTGATTACTTTGCTCGCCGGAATGGCCCTTGCCTTGTCGGGAGCCATCCTTCAGGGCGTGACGCGCAATGACCTGGCAGACCCGGGGATTATCGGCATCAATTCAGGTGCCGGTGTCGCCATTGCAGTGTTTTTCCTGTTTATGCCGATTGAAGCCGGCTCTTTCGTTTATTTATTGCCGCTTGTCGCTTTTGCAGGTGCTTTGGTGACCGCGCTGCTGATTTACGCTTGTTCCTACAATAAAAATGCCGGCCTTCAGCCGGTCCGGCTTGTATTGGTCGGCATTGGCTTTTCGACGGCGTTGTCCGGCGTTATGATTATCCTGATTTCCTCTGCAGAACGCGAAAAAGTCGATTTTATCGCCAATTGGCTGGCGGGCAATATTTGGGGCACGGACTGGCCGTTCATTTGGGCGCTGCTGCCTTGGCTCGTCGTCCTGCTGCCGTTCACTTTATACAAAGCGAACCGCCTGAACATCCTGAATCTCAGCGAACCGGTGGCTGTGGGCATCGGGGTATCGCTCGAAAAAGAGCGCATCGTCCTGTTGCTGACAGCAGTCGCACTTGCCGCTTCTGCGGTATCCGTGACCGGCGGCATTGCGTTTATCGGTTTGATGGCCCCGCATATCGCGAAGACGCTTGTCGGCCCGCGCAATCAGCTGTTTCTGCCGCTGGCCGTTTTGATCGGCGGTTGGCTGTTGCTGCTCGCTGATACCGTCGGGCGGAATCTGCTTGAACCAAGCGGAGTCCCGGCCGGCATCATGGCCGCTTTGATCGGCGCGCCTTATTTCATGTACTTGTTGCTAAGAAAATAAAAACAGCCATTGAGAACTTTTAGGTTCTCAATGGCTGTTTTTTGTTTAATCCGGTCGTTTCATGGAAAAAATTTCGCCAAGTTTGGCGTAATTGGTGCCTGCCAGGCGGCTGACCGGCTTTAAGGCTTCCGGATTGATGCGGCCGTTTTCGTAAATCGATTCGTCAATATGGAAACGGACAACTTTGCCGATCAAAAGCCGGGTGCCGCCGAGTTCCACTGCCTGCTCCAGTTGGCATTCGAATCGCACTTTCGCCTGTTCGACTGACGGCACTTTCACCACTTCGCTTGGGATGAGCGTCAGTCCGGTCAAATCGATTTCGCTTTCTTCCGGCGAAAGCGATGCCGCGGTTTTATTGACTTCAGCGACATTCGATTCATCCACTACGTGAATCACAAACTCTCTGGCTTCAATGGCGTTCCGGGCAGTGTCTTTCAGCACTCCTGCTCTGCTTTGGACAGAAATCGACAAGAGCGGCGGGTCGGATGACACAATATTGAAGTAGCTGAACGGGGCCGCATTCACAAGGCCATCTGCGGACATGCTGGTGACAAACGCAATCGGGCGCGGAATGACGGTTCCAACCAGCAATTTGTAGTTTTCGCGTTCTGTCTGTTGGTTCGGGTCAATCGAAAGCATGGCAACTCCTCCTAAAAGTTAGTTTTTCTCTTTGGAAGTGATTTGCCGCGATAATTTAAGAATCATCGTCAGCATGACACCAATTCCGGAAATCATGTAAATAATGGTGAAGACTTTACCGAAGTCAGTGGCAGGTTCCAAATTAGCAGATCCAACCGTTGTCAGGGTCGCTGCACTGAAGTATAGCGCATCAATAACGGAAAACTCTTCAACGGTTGAGTAAAAAATCGTTCCCGACACCAGAATTGTCAGCGTGATAACCAAAAGCACCTGAAATTCCTTGTCTTTGATTAATTGAATCATTGCTTTCAGCATGCGCCGCAAAGTGAGTATAAATGAAATCATAGATGTGTCCTCTCTGGCTCTAATCTTGGAGTACTCTGTCTTTCATTATAAATGTTTTCAAGAAGAATATGTTTTTCAGCCCAAAAAAGAAGCGCTGCTTTATAAGCGCGCTTCCCTTTTGGATGTCCATAACCCTTACAGCGCAAGAGCCACATCCACTTCCATCGGTGTTGGAGAGGGCTTTCCGAAATAATACCCTTGGAAAAGCTGATAGCCCTGCTGCTTCAGCCATTCGAAATCCGTCCGCTCTTCAATTCCTTCAGCCAAAGGCACAGAACCGACGTCGAGCGCTTTCCGAAGAAATTGGAGCGCTACTTTTTGCTTGGCCGCATCATTTGCGACCCCTTGCACATATTGCATATCCAGCTTCATGTAATTCGGCTTTAAATCGGTCAGCATCTCAATGGTGCTATAGCCTTCCCCGACATCGTCAAGCGCGTACTCAAAGCCTTTTTCCTTATAATAAGCCAAAATCGTTTTCAAATGATCCAAATCTTCCACTTTTTCGGTTTCTACCACTTCAAAGACAAGCTGTTCCGGATTCACGCCCAGTTGATTGGCCAGGTGGGTTGTTGAACGCAGGCAAAATTCCGGTGAATAAATCGACGTCGGGATGAAATTGATAAACGCTTTCGCTTCTTTTAAGGCCACAGCATATTTGACAGCCGTCATCCGGCAAACCCGGTCCAGGGCATACAGGCGTCCACGGCTTTTAGCTGCAGGAAAAATCTCCCCCGGATAAATCACCGAGCCGTCTTCGTTTTGAAAACGTGCCAGCATTTCATACGCATAAATTTTTCCATGGGCATCGACGATCGGCTGGTAATGGCATCGGATGAGTTCTTTTCGAATTACTTCATCAATCCATTGCATGTCCATCACCGTTTCAATGTCGGCGAATGGCTTCCATCGTTCGCGGTTGATCCGGAACAGCACTTGTTCCGTCTCCATAAAATGATGGCAGAAATCCATGAACTCTTTTGCGCCGGATTCCGGAACAACAAGCCCCTGCTCTTTGGCTTTAACGGCAATGCCACGCCGTTTCATATGTTCAACGATTTGCGGCAAAGCTTCTATATTGGTATTGCCCATTACTTTAATTTCAAATTCCAGCTCCAAAACAGAGCAATTATTGCATTGCATACGGAAGGCCTCCCTTTTCCTGTTAACTAAATTCTACTTTATCCAGAAAGGATATAAAAGGAAATTAGTTTTACACCTGTTAAAAATTTTCAATATTTCCCGGGAAATATTGAAAACTGCACTCTTCCGCATCTTCTTTCTTTCTGAACGGGCTGCTTTTAAATAAAGGGTTTCTCCTGTTAATGGAGAATATATTCTTTATTATCCTGTATTTCTTCAAGCTGAAAATAAAGGAGCTGTTCGTATGGGGAAAATTGTTGTATCGATGTATGTGACGCTGGATGGAATTATGGAGATGCCTTCCTGGACCGCCCCTTATTGGAACGATGAAATTGCTAAATTTGAATTAGACTTGCTGTCTGCCAGCGATGCCTTGCTGCTTGGGCGCATCACTTACGAGGAATTTTCTGCACGCTGGCCGGAACGGGACAACGAAGAAGGGTTTGCCGACCGGATCAATTCCATGCCGAAATACGTCACGACCACGACGTTAACAAAAGCCGAATGGAATGCGACATTTATAAAAGAAAATGCCGGAAAAGAAATTGCGGAGCTGAAGAAAGCCAATCAGAAGTTATTGGTCTATGGAAGCGGAACTTTGGTCGAGAAATTGCTGGAACATGATTTAGTCGATGAATTGCATTTGCTGACATTTCCATTGGTGCTGGGAGAAGGGAAATGCCTTTTCCAGCAAGGAATGGATTCGAAGAAATTCATGCTGACCAACAATTGGGTAACAGAAACCGGAGTCGTCATCTCAAGCTACGCACCGGAAACATAAAAAAGCTCCCTTAACGGGAGCCTTTTTTTCATTGAAAGTTAAGTTTTCGCGAATTTATTCTTGGCGTAAATATAAGTAACGGCCAAAGCCGCTACCAAGACGCCGCCTTTGATGATGTCAAACGCGTAATAAGGAAGGTTGAGGATGGTCAGCCCATTCAGCAGGATGCCGATGACGGCTGCGCCGAAGAATGTGCCGAGTGCGTTCGGTTTGCCGGCGCCGAGCACCGAATAGCCGACGAAAACGGCCGCTACCGCTTCCATCAATAATGGCGCTCCGGCATCAATCTGTCCTGATCCGACGCGTGCAGTAAACAAAATCCCTGCCATGGAAGCAAACACGCCAGAGACGACATACGCGGTGAATTTCACTTTTTTGACGTTCACGCCGGACAACGTGGCCGCTTCGGCGTTGCCGCCGGTCATGTAGAGGATCCGTCCCCAGCGTGTGTGGTTCAGCACGATGTAGGACGCAAGCACCAACACTAGCATGATCCATACCGGCACCGGCAAGCCGAGCATCTGCCCTTGGCCGATCCACAGGAACGCATCCGATAACTGGCCTGGTGCGGTGCCGCCGGATGTCAGCGGCATATTGTTGTAGATGGAGTAGCCTTCCGTATACGTCCGGTGCAGGCCGGCTACGATGTACATCATGCTCAAAGTCGCAAGCAGATCCGGAATGCCAACCACGACAATCAGGAAGCTATTGACCACCCCGACCAAGACACCGACAAGAAGCGGCAACAGCAGCACTAGCCATAACGGCATTTCATACCAAACCATCAAAGAAGCCGTCACTACGGTCGACAACGACATCGTCGAGCCGACTGACAGATCAAAACCGTCCACCACAAGCGTAAATGTCACTCCCAGCGCCAACAGCGTCACAATGGAAATCGAACGAAGGATATCCGTAAAGTTGCCGTATGTGAAAAAGGCGTCGCTAATGGTGCTGAAATATAAAACGATAAAGGCCAGCAAGGCAATTGCCCCGTATTTAAACAGAAACTGGATGGCTCTCTCTTTTGCTGAGCTGCCGGTCTTCGGCAGGCTCTTCTTTTCCACCGCTTGCATATAACAAAATCCTTTCCTGGGTCGCTTCTTGCCGTGAAAATTCCTTCACGATCTGACCGTTATACATAACCAAAATCCTGTCCGATATTCCGATGGCTTCATGGATTTCACTGGAGAAATAAAGACAGCCTTTGCCGCTTTCCGCCAGGCTCCGAATGAGCTTGAAAATATCCACTTTGGCGCCGATGTCGACGCCTTTTGTCGGTTCATCAAAGAGATAGACGGCCGAATCGAGTGAAATCCATTTGCCGATTGCCACTTTCTGCTGGTTGCCGCCGCTTAAATGGACCAGTGGTGTATTGGTGCTGCCCGTTTTGATTTGCAGCCGGCGAATGATTTCCTCTGCAAAGCTCTTTTCCGACTTTTTATTCATAAAAAATCCGGGTGAGAATTTTTTCAAATTCGGAAACGATGCATTTGTCTGAAGGGATTCGTGGACAAACAGCCCTTCTTTCCGCCGTTCTTCCGGCACCAGTGCAATTCCCGCTTTGATGGCATCTCCCGGATGCTTGAGCTTCAACCGTTTTCCTGACAGCTCGACCGTACCGGATGTTAACAGCGTTTCGCCGAACAAAGCTTTTGCCAATTCTGTCTTTCCTGCTCCGACTAATCCGACGACGCCGACAATTTCACCGGACGCTACTGTAAGTGACACGTCGTTGACTTTTTGCCCATCTCTTAGGTTTTCTGCAGTCAGCAACGGACCGCCAATCTCATGGCCGCGGTGGACGAGTTCCTCGCTGAGCGTTTTGCCAAGCATCGCTTCCACAATTTCTTCTTGTCCTGCCTGCTCTGTTTTAAAGGTATGGACCCATTTCCCTTCTGCCATCACTGTGATTCGGTCGCTGATCTCGAATACTTCCGGCAGCCGGTGGGAGATGAAGATACAGCCGACTCCCTGCGCTCTCAATTTACGGATGACGGCAAACAGCTTGTCTGCTTCGCGCAAGGACAATGGAGCGGTTGGCTCGTCGAAAATGATGATTTTTGCGGAATGAACGAGAGCCCGGGCAATCAGCACCAGTTGCTTTTCGGCCAATGTCAGGTGGGCCGCTTTTTGTTTGACGTTAATGTCTTCAGACTGCAATTCAGCTAATGCCGCTTCTGCCTGTACATGCAGCTTTGTTTTGGAAACAAACAAGCCGCCTTTTGTAAACGTATCAAGGAGGATATTTTCAGCTACCGATAATTCCGGGACAATCGCCGTATCCACTTCCTGGTACACACAGTAGATGCCTTGCTGTTTCGCCGCTTTTGGCGACGGCAGTAGGATGTTTTTGCCGTCCAATTCAATTTCTCCTGCATCCTGTCCATAAACCCCAGACAGGATTTTGATCAATGTGCTTTTTCCGGCGCCGTTGACGCCAAGAAGCGCATGCACTTCCCCTTGTTCAAGGCCGAACTCGGCATGCTCTAACGCAGTCACTTTGCCAAAGGTTTTCCGGATGCCTGTCATCTTCAGCAATGAATTCCCCACCGGCTTTGCCCCTTTCTTGGAAAGGAGCCGCCCCGTTGTACAGGACAGCTCCGCTTGGTTTTCTATTTAGCACCTGCACGCTTATATAGTTAACGGGCTGACCAGGTGCTTCCGCTTTTCTTGTTGTCCAGACTCCAGCACCTAGCCCTTCGAGTCGCTTCTGCCTTACCGGCCATGGCAAAGTGTGCCACTTCGCCGGTCCGTCTTATGCCCGTCAGGTTTTGCCGGATTGCCTCCCTTTTCTTTGTTATTTACTCTCTAACTCAAGGAGCGCATCCGTATACCCTTGTTCGCTTGCGCCCCAGCCTTCGATATACTCGCTCAACTCAGCGGTAGTGATCGCTTCTTCCGGCAGTTTTTCCGCATCTACGAAAATTGGTTCCAATACCACTTTTTCTTCCGGTTTTTCGCCGTTGATCTGCTGGTATAGGTAACGCACCTGGATGCGTCCGATATCAACCGGATCCACCGCTGCCGATGCAACCCACGGGCTGCCGTCTTTTTGGATCATCTGCAAATCTTCATCACTCATGTCGATGCTGTACACGTTGATGTCTGTGCGTCCGGACTGTTCGATGGCTCGTACGGCGCCTTTTGCAAATTCATCCCATGCAGCCCAGACCGCTGTGATTTCGCCTTCGTTCGGATACTGCTTCAATACCGCTTCCATCTGCGCTTGTGTATCAAGTGCCGTATTTTGTGTGGCCGCACCAAAAGCCGTTACTTCTTTGATGCCGGTATTGGTTTTCAAAAATTCCTCGTAAGCGATTTGGCGGCGTTCCATCGGCGCGAAGCCGGCCACCCAGATTTTCACGATATTCGCTTGACCGTTATGGTCTTCAGCTAATTTTTCCAATGTCAGTTCGGCCATCTGTTGGTCACCTTGTTCCAAAGAAACAACGCCTTCCACCTCAACTCCGGCGTCAAACGCGACAACCGGAATGCCTTTTTCGACCGCTTTTTCAACGCCCTGGTTCAGCGCTTCTTTTGTGCCGTGGTCAATCAAAATGCCGTCAAAGCCCTGGTTAATAGCGGCATCCAGATTTGATGCCATTTTTGCCAAGTCGCCGTCTGAGGTGAAAACGGTCACTTCGCCGCCGAATTTCCCGACTTGTTCTTCGACCCCTTCAATATACTGAGCTGAAAAAGTTCCGAGGTTTTGCTGCATGATAAGCGCCACTTTTTTGCCGGACAGCGGATTGTCCGAAGCTTCCGCTTTCGTGCCGTCCGCCGCCTTTTCCGCACTTCCATCACCTTTTGGCTGGCAGGCTGCCAGAACTGCACTGATGATCAATAAAATCGTTAACAATAAGAGCGACTGTTTTTTCATAATTTGTCTCCTTTTCCTGCATATAAATTAAGAACTTCGGGAATGTTCCGCTGAAAATCGCCTTGGATAATCCCTTTTTCTGTGATAATGGCGGAAATTAAATGCGCCGGCGTCACATCGAATGCCGGATTGAAGACTTTTGTGCCAAGAGGCGCCACCGGCTGATGGCCGATATGGGTAATTTCTTCCGCTTTCCGTTCTTCAATCGGAATTTCTTCCCCGCTTCGGGTCGCAAGGTCAAACGTTGAGGCAGGGGCTGCCACATAAAATGGAATCCCGTAAGCATCTGCGAGAATCGCGAGATTGAGGGTGCCGATTTTATTGGCCGTGTCACCGTTTGCCGCGATGCGGTCTGCCCCGACGATGATGGCTTGAATGTCTTTTGCGCCGATGGTATGGGCTGCCATGCTGTCGGTGATGAGAGTGACGTCCACTCCCGACTGCTGGAGTTCCCAGACGGTCAGCCGCGCACCTTGGAAGACCGGCCGGGTTTCACAGGCATATACTTCAAACTTTCGGCCGCGTTCGCTTCCCAAGTGAAACGGCGCCAGCGCGGTTCCGTATTTAGCCGTGGCAATCGAGCCGGCATTGCAAATGGTCATGACGCGCCCCCGCCCTTCCAACAGCGACAAGGCGTATTCGCCGATCTGGCGGCAAGATGCCTCGTCTTCCTGGTGGATGCGCTCGGCTTCTTCGATGAGAAGTGCTTTTCCGGCTTCGGCCGTTTCGGCTTTTTGAACGGTTTTAAGCAGCCGCTCAAGCGCCCAGACCAAATTCACCGCTGTCGGCCGCGACTGGCCCAAATATTCTGCATCTGTTTGCACAGCCTCCAAAAAAGCTTCGGCCGTATCCGTACTATGGCGCTGGGCGGCAACCGCCAGCCCATAGGCAGCGGTAATGCCGATGGCCGGCGCACCGCGCACTTTCAGCGTAAAAATCGCTTCGTAAACATCTTCAATGGTTTCAAGCGTCAAATAATCGATTTCATGCGGCAGTTTCTGCTGGTCTAAGATAACCAGCTGCCCTTCTGTCCAGACAATGGATAACGGAATACTCATGGCTGCAGCTCCTCCAGGAGTCCGGCTACCGCGCCGATTGATGTCAATTCGGCGCGCTTTAGAATTAAGGCTTCTCCTGTTTGCAAAGTTTGCTTTTTCAGACGGATGCGCTGCTCCGCTTCTTCAATGCCGTCCAGGTCTTTTACATGCGCAAGGCCAATCGTGCGGCGAATCAATTCACAGCCCGCAAAGCCAAGCGTATCGCGAAAAATCTTTTCCAGCACAAATTCTTTGTAGCCGGCCGTTTCTTTGAAGGCTTCGATGCCTTCCTGCTCCCACAGCTGCGTGAAACGGGCAGAGAAAACGTCCCATGTCTTTTCAATATGGATTAAAACGACTTGCCGTTCTTCGCCGCTTCGCGTAATTGACTGGACAATCAAATTGGCCAGAAACAAACCGACATCAAAACCGATCGGTCCGTAAAACGCGAATTCCGGGTCGATGACTTTGGTTTCCGACTCGCTCGCGAAAATACTGCCGGTATGGAGATCACCGTGCAGCAGCGCTTCCGCTTCCGTCAAAAAGCTGAACTTCAGCTTCGCGGCTTCCAGTTTCAATGGAGCATTGTTCCAAATCGCTTCTACCGCTCCCTGCAGTTCCGGTTCGTAGTCGTTGGTGTCGTTGTTGAAGAACGGGTCGGTGAAAATCAGGTCTTCTGTAATTTTGCACAGTTCCGGATTCGAATACTCGGCCACCAAACGTTTTTTCTCAAACGGGTGAAGCGCAAAATCGGATGTATGGAACAGCGTACGCGCCAAATATTCGCCAATGTCTTCGGAAAGTTTCGGGTAGGCTTCTCCTTGGATCAACCCTTCACGCGCAATCGTCAGATGCGACAGGTCTTCCATCACCGTAATCGCCAGTTCCTCATCGGTTGCATAGACGGAGGGCACAAGGCCCGGTGCGAATTCGCCGTGCTTTTGGAGAGCGTTCGCTTCAATCGCTGCACGCTTCAAGGTCAGCGGCCAGCTTTCCCCGACCACTTTCGCATACGGCAGTGCTTGTTTGATGATCAGAGCCTTTCCGCTTTTCGGATCTTTGACCTGGAATACGTAATTTAAATTGCCATCGCCGATTTCGCGGCATACCAGTTCCGCGCCTTCAGGGAATGGATATAAGCGGCGAGCCAGTGCAATGGCTGTTTCTTCTGTTAATGCTTCGTATTGTTTGGTTGCAATTGTCATCATTCATCTACCTCTCCGGTTCAATATAAAAAGCCTCTTTCCGCAAAGAAAGAGGCTTAGAACGACAGATTCCGCGCCTCTTATCTTTCAGAAATGCTAGTTTCTGATGGAATTAGCACCGTGCCTTGCGGAATTTTGCATTCCGGCGCAAAAGCGCCCCTTCTCACGAAGGTATTACGGTCGGTTGCTGGGCGTCATAGGGCCAATATCCCTCTGCCTGCTCTTGATAAGAGTACTGTTTAAGTATGTGTATGCTGTTTGAAAAGAATCCTATCACGGTTCAGAATTGAGTGTCAATTACTTTTTTTACTAGATAAAATTTTAAAAATATTTATTGACAGAAAGTTTCTGCCATGAAATAATCAGAATTAATTTCTTTAAACTAAACCAATTGAATACCATTCTTATTCAGAGCAGGTGGAGGGACGAGCCCTATGAAGCCCGGCAACCGGTCCAATGACGGACACGGTGCTAATTCTTGCAGCCATTCGATGCGGCTGGGAAATAAGAAGTTGTTAAGCCCCTTAACCTCTTCTTGTTTGAAGAGGTTTTTTATTTTGATTTTTAACAGGAGTGTGAATGCAGTGAGCAATTTAATAGCAACATATCAGTTGTACGGCAAACCCGGTTCGTTCGGGAAAAAAGCGGAAGGGATTGCCCTTGGCTTAACGATCGGTTCGTGGACCGACCTGCCTTTGCTGGAGCAGCAGCAATTGAAGCAGCATAAAGGGAATGTCGTTTCCGTAACGGAATTCGAAGATTCACCGCATCCGCTAAAGCCGGATGAAATCAAAGCGGTGGTGGAGATTTCGTATCCAAGCGCCAATTTCTCGGCGGATTTGCCGGCGATTTTAACGACTGTATTCGGCAAGTTATCGCTCGACGGTGAAGTAAAGCTGCTCGACCTCGATTTTGATGAAGAGCTGCTCGCCCATTTCCCGGGACCGCGATTCGGCATAGACGGCATCCGGGCTTTGCTCGGAGTGACCGGACGCCCGCTTGTCATGAGCATCTTTAAAGGCGTTATCGGCCGCAATCTGGATTTCCTGGCTGCGCAGCTGCAGCAGCAGGCACTTGGCGGTGTAGATTTGGTGAAAGACGATGAAATCCTTTTCGATAATCCGCTGACGCCTTTTGAACAGCGAATCACGACCGGGAAGAACGTCTTGCGGCAAGCTTTTGAAGAAACCGGACACCGGACGCTTTATGCGATGAACTTATCGGGACGCACTACCGCTCTACGGGACAAAGCGAAAAAAGCACGCGAATTGGGTGCGGACGCGCTGCTGTTCAATGTGCATGCTTACGGGCTCGATGTGCTGCAGGAACTGGCCGAAGACACGGAAGTCGGGCTGCCGCTCATGGCGCATCCGGCATTCAGCGGCGCATTCACTTCATCCAGCTTTTACGGTCTGGCGACTCCCCTTGCCCTCGGCAAACTGGTCCGTTACGCAGGCGCTGACTTTTCACTGTTCCCCTCACCATACGGCAGTGTTGCACTGGAAAAAGCGCAGGCGCTGGCACTCGGCGAGGAATTGGTGAAGGAAAGTCCTTTAAAGCGGACTTTCCCGGTTCCTTCCGCGGGCATCCACCCTGGACTGGTGCCGCTATTGATGAACGATTTCGGCATCGACAGCATCATCAATGCCGGCGGCGGCGTACATGGCCATCCGAACGGTGCAGCCGGCGGCGGGCGGGCTTTCCGCCAGGCAGTCGATGCCGTTTTGAACAAAACAACACTCACTGACGCTTCCGAACAGCATGAGGAACTAAAAACAGCATTGGAAATATGGGGGTAAGCATGTTGAGCAAACCAGTAATATTCTGCGACTTCGATGGCACTGTCACCAATAACGACAACATCATCGCCATCATGAAAAAATTCAATCCGCCCGGCTGGGAACCGATTAAAGACGATATCCTGTCCCAGCAGGTGTCCATAAAAGAAGGCGTGGCGAACATGTTCTCGCTGCTGCCATCTTCGAAAAAAGACGACATCATCCGCTTTGTGCTGGACCAGGCGGAAATCCGCGACGGCTTTGCTGAATTTGTAGCTTATGCCAAGGAACAGGACATCCCGCTTTATATCGTCAGCGGCGGCATCGACTTCTTTGTCCATCCGCTGCTTGAGCCATTCGGCCCTTTTGCCGGCATCTACTGCAACGAAGCGGATTTCTCGGGTGAAACGATCCAAATCAATTTCCCACATGGCTGCGACGGCGACTGCACGAGCCAAGGCTGCGGCTGCTGCAAGCCGTCCATCATCCGTGAGCTGCTGAAAGGCGGCTCCAAAAGCATTGTCATTGGTGATTCCATTACCGATCTTGAAGCGGCGAAACGGGCGGATCTTGTCATTGCCCGCGATTTTCTGATTGAGAAATGTGAAGAACTCGGCTTGGCATATGAACCGTTTGAAAACTTCCGCGACGTCACTTCCATCATCAACGCCCGCTTGGGTGTGAAGCTATGACGGCCCTTCAGGAACGGTGGCAGGAACTCGCAGATGTCAAAGACGAATTGGCGCTCCGCGATTGGTTTATGGGAACGAGCGGCAATCTGGCCATTAAAGTACAGGACTCTCCAATCGAATTTCTAGTGACCGCCAGCGGCAAAGACAAGCGGAAACGCACAGCGGAAGATTTTCTGCTGGTGGATGCCAGCGGCCAGGCCATCGAAGATACTCATTTGAAGCCGTCAGCGGAAACTCTGCTTCATTGCGAAGTCTATACAAAAACGGCCGCTGGCTGCAGCCTTCATATCCATACTGTAGCAAACAACGTCATTTCCGAAATCTACGGGAACCGCGGAAAAATCGAATTCCAAGGCCTCGAACTGATCAAAGCATTCGGCTTATGGGATGAAGATGCGGTGCTGACCATCCCGATCATTCCCAACCACGCACACATCCCTGACCTGGCGGAAGAGTTCCAGAAGCACATCCATGGCGACAGTGGTGCGGTGCTGATCCGGAACCACGGCATAACGGCATGGGGCAAAAACGCTTTTGAAGCCAAGAAGCTGCTGGAAGCCAGTGAATTTCTGTTCCAGTACCAGCTGGCTTTATATCAAATACAATCACAATAAAACCTAAATCAGAGAGGAAGATTCATAATGGCAATCATCAAAATCCAAGGCACAAACGAAACACTTGAAGCACAAAACGAAGTAGCAGCATTCCTTGAACAGCAGGAAGTCGTCTATGAACATTGGGATATCAACAAATTGCCGGAGCACCTGCGCGAGAAATTCGACCTCAGCGATGAAGAAAAAGAGGAAATCCTGGCTGCTTTCAAAGCGGAAATCGATGACATTTCTGCACGCCGCGGCTATCAGGCAGCAGACATCATCTCGCTGTCCGACTCCAATCCCAAACTCGATGAACTGCTAAAAAACTTCCAGCGCAAGCACATTCATACAGACGACGAAGTGCGCTATATTGTCAGTGGCCACGGCGTTTTCATCATCCAAGGAAAAGACGAGCGCTTTTTTGAAGTCCACTTGTCTCCTGGCGATCTGATTTCCGTGCCTGAAAACATCACACATTACTTTACATTGGCAGATGACCGCAAAGTTGTGGCAGTCCGGATTTTCGTCACAACTGAAGGATGGGTGCCGGTCTACCAGGAAGAAGAAACCGTCCAAAACTAAATCAGCAAAAAAAGACGCTGGCGCTCCATGCCGGTGTTTCTTTTTGAATTGAAACTTATTCCTTTGCTTTCCGTAAATTAAGTACACAGCAGAAAGGATGAGTGGATGATGGCAAAGAAAACATTTGAACCGAATTTCGGAACGGGCATAGCAATCGGTATGCCATTCTTCATACTGGGCATTGTCCAGCAAAACGCCGCCTTTTTCCTGATTGGCATTGCATTAGCCTTATCGCTTGGTGCTTCATTCAAGGCATCTTCATCTAAGGAAGATGAAGAAGAATAAGCGCAGGCGCCGTTTTGTTCTAAAACGGTGCCTGATTTTCAGTAGTTGACTAAAATTGAGCCTCCTTCTTTATACTTACTAACTCACTTGGTATGCTTATAAATAATCGAAGGAGGCCTCTCATGTCAATTCCAAAACCGCTTGTCCAAACCAATCAGTCGTTCCTCGTTGCCAGCGTCATTCTGGCGCTGCTTTTCCATAAAGCGATTCTGCTCCTGCCTTTTGCAGTAGGCATCTGGACGCTTGCAACAGGCAAGAATCCCGTTATCCTGTTGGCCCGGAGATTTTTGAAAAAACCGGCAAACGCCTATATCCAGGAAGACCGCGACCAGCAGCTTTTCAACCAGTGGATCGCTACCATCTGCCTGGGGCTGTCATTGCTGGCTTTCGCGTTTGGCTACACGGTCATTGCGTACGCTTTCAGCTTGATGGTCGTGGCAGCGGCCGGCGTCGCGCTGATGGGCTATTGCATCGGCTGCACGATCCGCTACCGCTATATGATATGGAAACATAAGAGAACGAAAGCAGTCAGCTAATAAACTGCAGAAAAAGGCCGGAGCGTTTATTGCGCTCCGGCCTTTTTCCTATTATTTCACTTGTCCGTTCCCTTGGATCAAGTACTTGGTAGAAGTCAACGCCGGCAAGCCCATAGGCCCGCGTGCGTGAAGTTTTTGTGTACTGATGCCGATTTCCGCCCCAAACCCGAATTCAAAGCCGTCCGTGAAGCGGGTCGATGCATTATGGTAAACTGCAGCGGCATCCACTTCCATGAAGAACTGGTCGACGCTCTCAAGCGTTTCCGAAACAATCGCTTCCGAATGTTTTGTGCCGTACAAATTGATGTGGGCGATCGCTTCGCCGACAGAATCCACCACTTTGATGGCGACTTCAAGCCCCAAATATTCAGTGCCCCAATCTTCTTCGCCGGCCGGAATCACTTCGCCGTATTGCTGGACCGCCTCATCGCCGTGGATCTGTACCTCGTGCTGCTTCAGCGCTTCGACCAGTTTACCTAAGTGATCCTTCGCCCATTCTTGATGAACAAGAATTGATTCGCAGGAATTGCAGACAGACGGACGCTGAGTTTTCGCATTTAAGGCGATTGAGACCGCCATGTCCGCATCAGCCGTTTCATCGATATAGACATGACAGTTTCCGGCTCCTGTTTCAAGGACCGGTACGCTGGCGTTCTGCACAACGGTCTGGATCAGTTTGGCGCCGCCTCGCGGAATCAGCACATCAAGATGCGAGTTCAGCTTGAACATTTGTGCCGCCGTCTCTCTTCTCGTATCTTCAATCAGCTGTACGGCTTCTTCCGGCAAGTCGCTTTTTTGGAGTGCATGGTGAATTACCTGGACGAGGGCTTTATTGGAATGGATGGCCGTTGAGCTGCCGCGAAGCACCACCGCATTGCCGGTTTTCAAGCACAGGCTTGAAGCGTCCACTGTGACATTGGGGCGGGCTTCATAAATCATGCCGATGACACCGAGCGGCACCCGGATTTTTGACATCGCCAAGCCATTCGGGCGTTCCCATTGTTCGAGCACTTCACCAACCGGGTCATCCAGTTCGATTAGCTGAATTAGCGCTTCCGCCATATCGTCCAAACGGCCTGCGTCGAGCTTCAAGCGGTCGATCAGCGACTCGCTCATTCCGCCGGCTCTGCCTGCAGCGACATCCTTTTCGTTTTCAGCCAAAATGAAAGCTTGCTCCTCCAGCAATTGGGCAGAAATCAACTGCAGCGCCTCGTTTTTCTCGGCCGTCGTTGTTTTTGCCATGGTAGCTGCGGCCGTTTTGGCAAGTTGTGCTTTTTGGAGCAAATCGTTCGCTTCATTTACTTGAAGAAGTTCACTCATGTATTATTGTCCCCTTTCCGGTATGGCTGAACCACTGGTTGCGATGGATAACGACTTGGCGTTTGCCTGTCTTGGTGATGACGTTCGCTTCCTTGCTGCAGAGACCTTTGATTTCCAATAGTTCCTCTGACGAATAATTCACTTGCCCGCGCCCGACAATTTGCCCGGCCGGGTCAACGACTTCCACCACATCATTCGCCGTGAAATTGCCGGCAATATCAATCACGCCGACCGGAAGCAAGCTTCTTCCCTGTTCCGAAATGGCGAGAGCGGCGCCGTTATCCACTTTAATTTTTCCAAGCGGGATGGAATGCAGGGCAAGCCATTGCTTTGAGTTTTTCACAGTGGCTTGCGGATCGTCGCCGATGTATGTGCCATCCCCATTGCCTTCCAAAATTTTCAGTAGTTTTTCGCTTCCTACTCCGGTACCGATAAACACTTGCGCACCCAATGCCAGCGCAGTCTGTGCCGCTTCCACTTTTGACTTCATGCCGCCGGTGCCAAGTTCCGATCCTTCACTTGAAGTTGCTTTGATCAGTTCATCCGGAACTTCAGAAAGAAAATCGTACCTTTCGGCATTTGGGTTGCTGCGGGGGTTTTCCCGGTAAATGCCATTGATATCCGTTAAAATCACCAGCAGTTGCGCCTGAACAAGGCCGCTGACCAAAGCCGACAGCATATCGTTGTCGCCGAATGTCAGTCCCTCGACAGAAACTGAATCGTTTTCATTGATGATCGGCAGCACTTTGCGCTTCAGCAATTCGCTCAATGTGGCTTCAGCATTCTGGTACAAATCTTTGGCCAGCAAGTTTTGGCGGGTCAGCAGTAATTGCGCTGACACCACACCATGCTTCTTGAACTCCTCCGAGTACGCCTGCAGCAGCTGCCCTTGCCCGACCGATGCCGCAGCCTGTTTGCCGACGATGCTCACTGGGCGCATGGCGTAGCCGAGGTCTGTGAAACCTGCTGCTACTGCTCCTGAAGAAACTAAAATCACTTCGTGCCCTGCTTCTTTTAAATGCGCGAGCGCTTCTACATGCTCTTGCAGTTTTTCCAGGCACAATCCTCCGTTTACGTTCGTCAAAGAACTGCTTCCGATTTTAACGACAATCCTTTTTTTCTTCACTTACCGTCACCACCTGTTTTTTATCGCCAAGCTGTTTTACGAAAGATGAATAGAATTATTATGCAACATTTAGAATTTTTAATCAACCCATTCCAGTATTTATTAATAGATAATTTACAAAGAGAAAGAATTGTTACGAGAGGGAAATTTAAAAAATTCTTTTTTAGTTACTTTATTACCAAGGAAGAAAAGAGTACTTAATGCTTATCTGCCACCTCTTTGACCGGGAACTGAAAGATGCAAGAATCGTCCAGCAGATTCTTTTCCATGCATAAAAATGTATAACGGATTTTATAAGAAAAATACAAAAAACAGAAAAGAGAGTTAATTTCTTTCCTGCTTCATTGCCGTTTAGCAGCTCAAGGGGCCATCGTCTTCCAACTGTCCACATAATGGATTGCAATGCCGCCGTATCCTGGTATACCGGCATAATGGGCTTGGACTTCAGCCAACTGGCTGTTCATATATGCTTCACTCTCTTCAAAAAAAGAAATGGCGTCGCCTTCGTCGGTTGGTGCTGTTTCAACGCCTACTATTGTTTCTTTGCCGTATTTCGCTGCAAAGTTCACTTCGTTTTTCACCAGATCGATGATGAAAGGTGCCGTGTCCCGGTAAGCCATGATGGTGACGCTGCTCGTATTTGCAATCACCCACTCCGCGAGCAATCCTCTGCCCAGCGTATTATTATAAGATACTTCATCGAACCAGAATGGCATATCCGCCTCCAATGGAAGCGCAAGGTTGTTTGCGCTGGCTTTCGCTTTCAGCAGCAAGTTCTGGTAAGCGAGTATGGTTGCTTTTTGATTCGTAGACCAGCCGCTGTATAAATACGGTTCTACGTCTAAATGGATGCCGGTAAACTTCTGCAAGGCGCTTGAACCTGCTTGATAAGTTTTTAGCCACGCCATCAATTGATCCTGGCTAGCGTACCCTTTTTTGGCTACCCATCCCGGAGCTCCTTCCAATGCGTACACCTTTATGCCTTTTGCGGAAGCTTTTTCGATAAACCCGTGGTAGACATTGACTGGAATATCACGGTCCACCTGTACATAAACTTTATTGACACTTTTGTTTTCAAGAAAAGCCAATGTCCCGGCTTCGTCACTGACAAGCTCCCACGGATTCCATAACCAGGTTGCCCGGATTTCCGTTGCCGCTTTCTCGGACAAACCGTTTGAAAATACCATCATCATTAGCAAAACAGCTCCAATCCAACATTTCTTCATCAATACATGACTTCTATTTTGAACTCATCTAATTACTGCCATTTAAATTACGTATTCCCTATTTTCCTTCTACATATCCCCGTTATAATAGAACCAACAAAAGAGAAATCTGAAGTTTTTCCATGCAAAGTCCAGTGTCTACTTTAGGAAAGCGGGGGAATGAAGGATGGATCACTCGGAAATCGCACAAAAACGGCTAGCCGCTCAGCACATTGAAGGACAAAAGTTCAAAAAACCGGAACAAGTCGTCCGATGGATGGGAGCGATGCAAGCCCAAAATTACCCGCAGGCTTTATGGGCAATCGGAAAACGGATGGAATCCGCTACTCAGGCACAAGTGGAACAGGCCATTGCCGAAGGGAAAATCATCCGCACCTGGCCGATGCGGGGTACGCTTCATTTTATGGCGCCGGAAGACAGCAAATGGCTGCTTGGCTTGACCTCCCCGCGCATGCTGGCCTCAAGCAAAGGCCGCCTGAATCAACTGGAACTGGACGATGCCGTCCTGCAGCAGTCCGCGAAAATTTTCCAGCAGGCTTTGAGTGGAGGCAGCCGGCTATCCCGTGCCGATATGATGAATCTCTTGGAGAATTCGGGCATCCGGGTGGATGGCCAGCGTGGCTATCATATTCTCTGGTATTGGTCCCAAAAAGGATTGATTTGCCTCGGCCCCGTTGAAGCCAAACAGCAAACTTATATCCTGCTGGAAGAATGGGCACCGCAGGCAAAAGAATTGATGCGGGAAGAAGCCCTTCTGGAACTGGCCACGCGGTACTTCATGAGCCATGGCCCTGCGGCGTTGCGGGACTTTGCCTGGTGGTGCGGTTTACCGATGAAAGACGTTCGCCTCGCCTTGGAGTTGGCAAAACCTTTTCTGGATTCAGAAGAAGTGAACGGCATCGAGTACTGGTTTTCCGAAAAAGATTCCCTTATGGCTGCGAACGATTCGTCCTTTCACTTGCTCCCTGCTTTTGATGAATACTTGCTCGGCTATACCAACCGCAGCGCTGTGCTGCCTGTGGAATATTCCGGCAAGGTTGTACCCGGCAAAAACGGCGTTTTCTTTCCGATTATCGTTGAAGATGGCCAAGTGACCGGTACTTGGAAAAAAGAAATCGCCCGAAAAAGCATTGCTTTCGAATTCAATCCGTTTTCATCAGAACACAATTTGCCGGCTTCCTGGCAAAAAGAAGCCGAAGCACTTGGCAACTTCCTGGGAATGCCGATTACCCTATAAAACAGGAAAAAGCGGCTGAGCAGTATGCTCAGCCGTTTCTTATAGATGTTTTTATTTTGCAGGACGTATCATCGCTTTACGAAAACCTTGGTACACATCACTAACCGCAACAATGGCTACCGTTAAAATAATCGCCCCTGCAATCCAGCTCAAGCCCGAAGTTCCGCCGAATACTGTGCCGATTTCATCCAAAAATGCTTGGTTGACCAATTCCGAGTTGGTGAGAATCAGAGCGATAATCCCTGTCGATACAATTTGGACGACCGCATTAAAGAATGCCACACGCTTTGTCCACTGGCCTTCCCTCCATTTATAAACCGCCAAAGCGATTTCCAGGACAAGCATCAGTATGATCAGCGGCCAGTATGACAGCAGGACATTTTGGTTGAAAGTCGGTGCGATAAATTCCAAGCCTTCCCCTCTATTGTGGTAAACGCCCACCAGCCGGTCCGCATTGAAATAGCCTGCGGTCCAAATCGCAGTCCAGATCAAACTGCCCGCAATTTCAAATTTGGAAATCGCTTTTTCCTTCGGAATATAGACCACTTCTTTTAAATCATCCGGCGTCCATTCCTTGCTGTTCATCGTTAACGGCGCCTGCGATGAAGAACGGTCTGCCCGCTCAATCAGTGCAATGACAAGTGTTAACCAAAAGAAAACTTGCATGGCCGCATTCACACTGGCACTTATTGCATCACCAATTAAAGAAACCGTTGCATCCATAATTGTCGTTTCGCTGCTATTGGTAAAAATGGCTACCACAATGACTACAACCAGCGTCACTGTAATGGCAATGGGTAGGATCAGCTTTAACAGGCTGATATACAGGTCAAAATAACGCGGGCCTATTAAGTGCATCGGTTTGTCACGGTAACCGCTTGCCAGAACAGCCGGATTTCCCATTTCAGCCAGTACTTGCTTCACCTCCTGTTCCGAAGGATCTTCCGGCAGCATGTCTTCGATAGCCGAACGCAGTTCGAGCGCGATGTCCTGCCGGTTCTTTTCAGGCAGCCTGCGCGTCACTTCACCGATATACAGGTCAATCAACTTCATCTGGATCCTCTCCTTTTAACAGATTGTAGAGTTCCTGCGACGTTTTTTCCCATTCATTTTTTAATTGCCCAAAAATCTCTTTTCCGTATTCACTCAGCACATAATATTTCCGTGGCCGGCTTTCCGTCGTATCCCAGCTGCTGGTGACAAGTTCCTGCTTTTCCAGGCGGCGCAATAACGGATACAGCGTGCTTTGTTCCATCGCAATGCCGTTGCGTTCCAGCAATTGCACCAAGGAATAGCCGTATTGCGGTTTCTGCAGCTGGCTCAGTACTGCCAGGGTCAACGTGCCTCTACGAAGCTCCGTGGACAGGCTGTTGAACAAGGAATCGTCCATCTGTACACCTCCGTCCTTATACTATGTGACGCACACTATCTATACTGTGTATCATACACTATTTGCTTTTCAATAACAATATAAATCTGATAAATATGAAAATTATTCAATAATACATTACTGCATTCAATGCAGTTGAAAGTGGTAATTTCCATTTTCAACAACAAAGGGCATGAATCCAATCGATATGGATTCATGCCCTTTGTCGTAGTACTTATTTTTTTACACTGTATATTCGGAATCGTTCGCTTTCAAGTTCTGTATTGATGAACTGTACCGTACACCAAAGCAGGACTACTAAAGTAATGCCGTAGCCTATGATCATAGAAATTTGATAGTCCGTGTTCAGGCCTTTCGGTGAAGAGCATCTTCTCAGGATGAGAAAAGTGCATCATTTAAGAGCTGTATTTAAATTTTAAGCCCGTTGCTTAACCGCATCTTGGGCCATTTGTTTCTGTTTTTCATATCGTTTGACGAAAAACAGATATGCGAGCAAAGCCAGCAAACACATCGAGAAAATCGTGAGCCCCATTGGAACGGCTGTATCTTCCCCGCCTGCTCCGACCAGCGGCGCGGCAAAAGCCCCTAACACAAACGGCAGCAGGCCAAGCAAAGCGGACGCGCTTCCTGCCGCATGGCTTTGCGATTCCATCGCAAGCGAAAAAGAAGAAGTGCTCACGGTTCCGATAGACGTCACAAAGAAGAAAATCGGCACAACGACTGCCCATAGCGGCCCTTCTGCGAGCACAACCGCCAGCAGGATCGTTCCGGCAATCGTTGCCACGTATAAAGCTGTTTCCAAAAACTTTTTCTCAGAGATAATATGCGCAAACCGGCCGACTGCATAACTGCCGATGATCAAGCCGATGCCGTTCATCCCAAAAAGAAGGCTGAAGGCCTGCGGCGATACACCGTAAATATTCTGGTAAATAAACGGTGTGCCTGATACATAGGCAAAAACGCCGCCGATCAGCAGGCCTTGCGCCAGCGCATAACCGGTAAACTGACGGTCTTTTACTATCGAAGTAAAACTTGAAAAAGTAGCTCCCAAATTGCTTGGCACCCTTTTTTCAAGCGGCAGACTTTCGGGCAAACGGAACGCTGTGATCAAAAGAAGAATAAGTCCCACAACCGATAAAGTAAAAAAGACGCCTTTCCAATCTGAAAACAACAAAATCCCTCCACCCATCGAAGGAGCGAGCAATGGCACCAGGTTGTTTATGACCATCAGCAAAGCAAAAAGCCTTGTCAGTTCCGGCCCATCGCTCACATCTCGGACTATTGCCCGGGAAATAACCAGCCCTGCAGCCGCGGCAAACCCTTGTGCAAAGCGCAATGCAATGAATATATAGATATTTGGAGCAAAAATGCACGCTGCAGAAGCCACAATGTACACCACCAATGAAAGAATCAGCGGTTTTCTCCGGCCGTGCATATCGCTGAGGGCGCCTGCAACCAATTGGCCGATTGCCAACCCAAGGAGGCAGGCCGTTAAACTGAGTTGGACAAAAGAAGCCTTTGTATCGAAAACCTCTGCAATGTTCGGGAATGCCGGCAAATACATGTCAATCGTGAATGGAATAAGCGATGTCAGCGCTCCTAACAGGATGATAAATCGTGCACGTTTTGCCCCACTTAAATTTTCCATTAAAACAACTGCCTTTCCTGTTGCTTCTATAAAACCTCATAAAGCTATTTTACCAACTTTGTCCGATAGGTAAACTAACTTTTTTCAGGTTCTTACTATACTTCATATAAAAAAGCGTTTTTCTCAAAACAAGAGAAAAACGCTTGATAATTTGTTAAGTATAGAGGCAGTCTTACCGGCCTGCAAGTATGACACACTGAGCACCTTTGCTGATTTTTGCAGAAGCTGTTAAGCTCCAGGCCGCAGCTCCTGCCGGTTTACCCACTCACGGATTACATCGACATACGCTTGCGGTTCTTCAATGCTTGGCATATGGGAGCTGTTTTCAAACACATGCACTTCCGAATCCGGAGCCAGGCTTGCATAATATTCCGTGGTTTCAGGCGTCGCTTCGTCGTATCGCCCGCAAGTGAAAAGAGCCGGTATATCAATTTCGTGCAGGCGCTCGGTTACATCGAAATCCTTTAATGTTCCCGTGACGGTAAATTCCGATGCGCCCCACATATGATGATAAATTTGGTCATTTGATGCCCCAAAGTCTTTCCTCATTTCGTCCGGCCACGGATCCAGCCGGCACATATGGCGTTTGTAGAAAGCCATCATTGCCTGATTGTATTCTTCGGAGTCTGTCGTATGGTTCTGTTCGCTTTGTTCAATTGTATCCTGCAACTCCTGGGGCAATTCCTTCAAGTAATTGCGCTGATCCGCAACCCACCGGTGCGCGCTCAATGCCGGCCCTGAAAAAATCACGCTGCGGACACCTGCCGGTTTTTTTAAAAGATAGGAAGCTGCAAGCATGGATCCCCACGAGTGGCCGAGAAGATGAAACTCTTCCAGTTCAAGCGCTTCGACCACATGCTCGAGCTCTTCTATATAATGTTCTACGGTCCATAATTCTTTGTCAGCTGGGTGGCCTGAGTTCCCGCATCCCAATTGGTCGTACTGGATGACCTGGCGCTCTGTCCCAAGCCCGCGCAGCGGATCTTTATCATTGCTTTTGCCGCCGGGCCCTCCGTGCAACAGAAGCAGCGGGATGCCGGGGCCATTGCCGGTGATCCGGTACCAGACATTCCCTCCTTTAACCGGAATGAACCCTTCCGTTACGTTATCCATTCTTTTTCCTCCCTCTTTTTTAACTGTTTTAGTAGGTATTCCATTCTTCTTAACGAATTCCTTTATTTTCCGAAAAAGAGCCGCTCCGCATGTAGCGGAACAGCTCTTAATTTTATCAATTATTTCACTTCTACTGTCCAGCCCAGTGTATCTTCCACTTTGCCTGTCTGAATGCCCGTAATCGTATCGTATAGTTTCTGGGACAAGTCCCCGATTTCATGGTTGTTGATGATCATTTTCTTGCCTTGCCAGTTAAGTTCGCCCACCGGTGAAATGACAGCTGCCGTTCCGGTGCCGAACACTTCCTCAATCAGGCCGTCCTGGAATGCCTGGTAGATTTCATCGATGGAGATTTTTTTCTCCGTAACTGAAATTCCCCAAGTCCCGAGTAATTCAATGATCGACATGCGGGTAATCCCTTTCAGGATGCTGCCGTTGAGAGCAGGCGTGACCACTTCGCCATTGATCTTGAAGAAGATGTTCATGCTGCCGACTTCTTCGATGTATTTCTTTTCAACTCCGTCCAGCCACAATACGTCCGCATTGCCGAGCTTTTTCGCATTGGCCTGCGCCTGGTAGCCGGATGAATAGTTGCCTGCGGTCTTCGCCATTCCCGTGCCGCCTTTTACAGCTCTTGTGAATTGATCTTCCACGTGGATTGTGACTGGCTTCAAGCCACCAGTGAAATACGAACCGACTGGCGACATAATAATCATGAATTTATAAGTCTTCGACGGAGCGACCGCCAAATTCGCTTCTGTCGAAATGATGAACGGTCGGATATAAAGTGATGTGCCGGCTGTTGACGGCACCCAGTCCTTTTCCAGTTCAATCAGTTTCGTCAAATATTCCAGCACGATTTCTTCATTGATCGGCGGTATGCTTAAGCGTTCGCTCGACAAATTCAAGCGTTCAAAGTTTTTCTCCGGACGGAACAATAAGACGCGCCCCTCTTCGGTGCGGTAGGCTTTCATGCCTTCAAAAACCGTTTGGCCATAATGGAAAATCATAGCGGCCGGGTCTAATGTAATTGGCGCATAAGGAACGATTTTCGGTTCAAACCAGCCTTTGCCCGCTTCGTATTCCATCGTAAACATGTGATCGGTAAAGAGGGTTCCGAAAGGCACTTGGTCCTGTGACGGTTTCTCTTTCTTTGATGTGCTTTGTACGATTTCCAATTCATTGGTGGTCAACAAGATGAAGCACTCCTTCCAAAGTGAACAATTTATCACGTAATGTGAATAATTATACGCTCATATACAATTTTTCGAAAGCACTTTTTTAAATACTGAAAAAATTAAGAGAAAAGACCTGCTGCCAACAGCCTTTTATAAACAGTGTTTAAGTTCCAATTGGCTGGTGTTTTTTGCAGTCTTCCATCTCTTTTTATCTTGCGTACATTTTCTCTGTATCTTCTTAAACCGTTTAACTTTCTTTATACAAAGTCATGGCATAGCTTCCCAAGCTTTCATAGCTAGTAAAAAATTCGCTCTTGTCATGGACGACCTTGCCTTTGAGTGGATCCATTATTGTTACTGAAGATTCGTCAATACCCGTCAGGACGACCGCATGTTGATTTTGGAAGGTTTTATGATACTCCATTGTCCCTTCAATCCACCATCCATTATTGGTGACCGGTGGTTCCAGTTCTCTCGTGATCCACATTAGGACCGGTACACCACTTGTTATGTATTTTTCGATTTCCTGACTGCTGGAACCACTTAAATCAGAAGCCGCAAATTGCTCATTGACGGACGTTGCATATTTTTCAGCTGTCTCCACGACTGCTTGAGGAAAGACATACACCCCTTTGGCAGAAGTTGGATCCCCTGTAAACGCATCCTGAGGATCTGGCCCTATCAGTTTTCCGCCTTCGATCCGCAGCGGAACTTTTTTAAGAAATTTCTTTGCCATTTCTTCTTTTGTCACCGGCTCTCCGTAATAATTCAGCATAGCCGTTAATGACGTAATTTCACAACCAGTGGGAAGCTCCGGTTCTTGCAGAAGAATTGGCACAGAAATAGCTTTATTTTGCGCATACGTCTCAATCAATAGTTCATCATTTTCTTTATCGACAGTAAAGGGGCGCGATATTTTCATGACGGGCGATTCCAGCAGGACATTCACTTCCTGTCCAAGCGCTACATCCTCAAAGCTGGCCATCCCTTGTGCATTCGTCGTCCCCGTTCCCAACAGCTCGCCTTTTGCTGACTGAAGCTCAACTGTTTGATTGGCCAGCGGATTTCCTGTTGAAAATTCCGTGAGCTTCACCTTGAAAGCTATTGTTTCAAGCTCTTGAACTTCTTCATCCACGACAGTCGGGACTTCAGGCGCTATCGGTTTAGTCCGCTCTGGCTGCTGAACACAACCAGCCAAAATTAAAGTCCCTATAAATAGTCCATATATCTTTATCATCAAGGCCCCCACATTCTCGTTTATCTTCTGGATTTTAGTATATCAATGAACGAATGGATTGAATATGGGAGATCGTTTCCCCTCATAAGGCAACGACTGCACCTTTACTGAAAAAAGCCATCGAATAATCGATGGCTTTCACTTCCTGATAAAACATCATTAAACAAATGAAAAGTGAGTCATTAAGAGCGTTTACAGCTAATTTGGCTACTTGTTTATCATAAATATAAAAACCAGGACCACAGCAGCTAAGGCTGCGAAAACTGAGGGCCAACCGATTTTCACCTTTGCCAATAAGCGGTCAATGAGAAAGAACGAGATTGAAGAAACCAGACTCATGACCAGTAATATGCTCCCAAACAAACAATGGCAGAACAGGGAGACAATTTCATAAGCAAAAGTTCTTTTGGAGATCTTTCTGCTGAGCCAATCGCTAAACAAAGACGTCATCACGCCATAAGTAACGGCGAACATCAAGTTCAAATAATATAGATTGGCAAACCCGTCCCCTTCAAATTCAAGGTCGGCATTCAGGGAAAAAATCAGCGCAAATAATAAACTGCTAAAAACAGCAGTTATCAATTTTCGCTTAAAAGCATTTGTGAATCCGCCGCTTTCATTGTAATTGCTCACATATAACTCCCCCTGTAACTCGTATTTGTTATAACTATTCAACTCCCTTAGAAAAGTTCAACCTAAAATGAAATACCAGTCATCTGAAAAGATGACTGGCCAATCTCTTTTTAATTCATTGCCCCGACCAGAACCGGTTCGTCATAAGCAACAGCTTGCTCTTCGAGGTGGAAATAGCGGTTGTACCAGACAAGGAAGGTGAAAATCGTCCATATTTTACGGCCGTTGTTGGCTTTGCCTTCGTAATGCTCATTCAATAAAGACAGGATTTCTTCCACATTGAAAAACGAAGCGGCATCGGCATTCGTGAAGTACGCTTTGATTTGGCGATAAAAACGTTCTTCACGGATCCAATTGCGGATCGGGACGGGAAAGCCGATTTTTTTGCGGGCGGCGGATGCTTCCGGAAGGGCTTTGCGTGCTGCAAGGCGCATGGCGTGTTTGGTCTCGGTTTTGTTGATGCGGTATTTTGCCGGAACTTGTTCAGCGATGGCCATCACTTTTTTGTCCAGAAACGGAACGCGCACCTCAAGTGAATGCGCCATGCTCATCTTATCGGCTTTCAGTAAAATGTCGCCAACCAGCCACAGATTCATATCCAGGAACTGCTTTTTCGTTAAATCATCTTGGTCTTTTACCTGTTCATAATAAGGAGCCACAATTTCCCGAACAGAAGGGCCGTGACGGTACGGCTCTTTTACTAAATATTTGGCTTCTGCTTCCCGGAAGATATTCGCTTGTCCGATAAACCATTCTTCCACCGGCAGCCCGGCATGCATCAAAAATTGCTTGCCGCGCATGTCCGGCAGTTTGGACGCCAGCCTTCCCGCCGGCGTTCGGACAAAGCCCGGAAGTTTCCGGTATTTTTTCATCAAGGAAGTCATATCATAGGCTTCATAGCCGCCGAACATTTCATCTGCCCCTTCTCCGGACAAAATGACGGTGACATCTTTTTTGGCCAATTCAGCGAGGAAGTACAGCGGCACAATCGATGGATCTGCGTGCGGTTCATCCATTTGATACTGGATCGCTTCGAATTGTGTAAAGCAGGCGTCAGGGTCCAGGATGGCGTGCTTGTTTTGGATCTCCAGTTCAGCCGACAGCATTTTTGCGTTGTCGATTTCCGAGAAGTTCTGGTCGCTGAAACCAACCGTAAAGGTTTTGTCCGGCTTTAACACAGAAGCCACATAACTGGAATCTACGCCGCTCGATAAAAAGGATCCGACTTTCACATCACTGATGCGATGACTCAGGATCGATTCCTGAATGGTATCGTCAATTTCATTTACGAGCTGTTCCAGCTTGCGATTTTTTGGCTGGAAGTCAGGTGCCCAATATTTCTGGAGCCTGGCTTCCCCTTTTTCGTAGACCAAATAATGCGCTGCCGGCAGCTTGAAAATTCCTTTAAAGAATGTCTCCTCCAAAACGGAATACTGGAATGACAGGTAGGGCAGCAAAGCATCTTGATTGAATTCCTTCTGAAAGTTCGGATGCGGCAAAAAGCTTTTGATTTCAGAACCAAAAAAGAACGTGTCGTTCATTTTCCCGTAATACAGCGGCTTGATGCCGAACATATCCCGGCCAGCCACCAGTTTCTTGTTGTTCCGGTCCCAAATGACAAAAGCGAACATGCCGCGCAGTTTTGAAACAATCGCTTCACCGTATTCTTCGTAGCCATGCAAGATCACTTCACAGTCCGAATCGGTGTTAAAGACATGCCCTTTAGACTTCAACTCTCTCCGGAGTTCGATAAAGTTGTAGATTTCCCCATTAGCCATGGCGACCAAATTATTGTTCTCGCTGTAGAACGGCTGGCCGCCGGTCTCCAACCCGATGATGCTCAAACGTCGGAAACCGAGTGCCGCTTCGCCTTCAATAAATTCCCCGGATGAGTCTGGGCCTCTATGTATAATCCGGTTCATCATGTTCGCCAGTACTGCCTCTGTATTAGCTGTTTCTCCAATAAATCCTGTAAACCCGCACATAAATAGTCTCCTCTTAATAAAATAAATTTGTAATAAATAATGATTCTCTTGAAATCTTTTTATCCGTTTGATAAATACAGCCAAGAAGTTTTAGAGCCCATGAGATGCCTTTTGTTTCCTGCTTTTACATCGTAATAGGTACAAAGATTTAGGTCGTTCGATTTATGTGACAAACAGTCCTTTTAATGTGACAATATTGTAACTTACTGGAAAAATACATATCTACTGTAGTGAATAAGAGGCTTAAGTTGAATTAGAAAGTAAATAGTTTACTGGCAGGCTCTCTCTGCCTATTATTCATTTCATAGTTAAAGAACCTATCCTGGGTATGCGGATAGGTTCTTTTGCATCTGCTGCTATAGCCGTAAATCATTTATTTTTAATATTAAACTCGGCTTTTGTTTCAATAATTTTTTTGCCCTCTACATAAATGGTAACCCCGTAACGGCCTTCTTCAAGCTCCTCTGGAACTGATAACTCGGATGAAAAATAATCTGCTTTGTTGCTGGCAACTTCTTTCTCAACAACCATCCTGTTCTCTGTTTTGATGTCGCCTTTATACCAGACGACCTCTGCTTCTTCAATCCAGAATCGGTTTTTCTTCCCGGAGAAATAAACCGTATCCTCCGGTGAAAGCACCGTTGTTACCCCAACTGGATTTCCCTCCTCATCCATGTCTTTTGATACCACGCCATTTACAATTTTCGGTTCTGTAACGTATTCGTACCCAAAGAAAATTCCTACCGACAAAACGACAGCGCCTAAGATTGCCGCCCATACTTTTTTTAGTTCTAAACCCTTCATTTCTGTATCCCCCAAATCTGTTATTTGCCTTCATTCTATCAGCGGTACTGTTGGCTTCATATCGGTTTAGGTTTTATTAAAGTTACATTGTTGCAAGGTTTGGTATTTAGAGTTGTTGCACTGTACTCCGCTCTAAATCCGCTTTTTTCAAAATAAATCCCAGGGAAAATTTTTGAAAACTGCTGAACACACAAAAAAGGGCGTCTGTAAATGTGCAAAGCACTTTACGGACGTCCAATTAGTTTATAAGCATTTTTACTTAATGATATCAATAAAATGCGACAAGATCCGGGCAGTCAACCCCCAGATCACTTTGTCTTCATAGAGATAAAAATATTCCTCCAAATTCCGCGTCCGCCAGCTGTAATCCCGTCCCCCCACAATCAAATCATAAGGGAAGCTTTCCTCCGGCTGGACATCGAAATTAATCTGGTAAACCCGCGGCGGATTTTCAAGGAAAAAAGAAAGCGGCACGCTGAACAGCTCACCCACTTCATCCGGATTCGGCTTGAACTCGGCCGACGGGTCGATAAACCCCGCAAACGCGTAAATGATCATGCCGAACGGCGATACCATATAATCCAGTGGGAACAAGTCCGAAATTTCGTCTTCACTGATTCCCAATTCTTCATCGGTTTCGCGTAAAGCGGCTGATTTCGGCGAAAGGTCCTGCGGGTCGATCCTGCCTCCTGGGAAACACACTTCCCCCGGCTGTTTCCGGAGTGTTTCCGCCCGTTTTTCAAACAGCACATGGACTTCCCCGCCTTTTTCGATCAAGGGCAAGAGAATGGCAAACTTCGCAAAATCGCGGCTGCCGAGCACTTCCGGTTTATGGGTTTGGATTTTTTCGGTTATCTTTCTGGCGTCCATCCAATCACCTCTCATGTAATCGTCAGTATTTCCCTTATGTCTTCCTCCGTCAAAGCAGCAAATGATTCCTGCCCCGACTGGATCACTTCATCAATGAGGTTTTTCTTTTTCTGTTGGAGTTCACTGATTTTCTCCTCAATGGTCCCTTTTGCAAGCATCCGAATGACCTGCACTTCGTTTTCCTGTCCCATTCGATGTGCCCGGTCCGCCGCCTGCTGCTCAACAGCCGGATTCCACCAGAGGTCATACAAAATGACGGTATCGGCTCCTGTCAGGTTCAACCCGGTTCCGCCTGCTTTCAAGGAAATCAAAAACAGATTGCCTTCGCCTTCGTTGAAGCGATCGCATAGCTCAACCCGCTCCATCGGAGGCGTCTGGCCGTCCAGGTAAAAATAAGGCAGGCCATGCTGGCTGAGTTTGCGCCCGATGATGCCGAGCATTTGCGTGAACTGCGAAAAGATCAGGACACGCCGGCCCGAGAGCCGGCATTCTTCCACGATTTCCATCAGCTGATCGAACTTAGCCGATCCCCCTGCATACCCTTCGACAAACAATGCCGGGTGGCAGCAGATCTGCCGCAGGCGGGTCAGCCCGGCCAAAATCCGGATGCGGTTTTTGCGGAAACTGCCTTTTGCCAAATGCTTCAGCGCATCGTGCTTCAATTCCGCAAGATACGCCGCATACAATTTTTTCTGTTCCGCTTGCAGCTCTGAAAATTGAACTGTTTCGACCTTATCCGGCAGCTCCGTCAAGACCTCTTCTTTCGTGCGGCGCAAAATGAACGGCCGCACCCGTTTGGCGATGTTTTCACGCCTTAACTCACTGAACAACCGCCGGTTCGGCAACAGGTCCGGAAACACGACCTGGAAGATGGACCATAATTCATCAAGGGAATTCTCTATTGGTGTTCCCGTTAATGCGAACCGGTAATCCGCCTTCACCGCTTTTGCTGCTTTTGCGGTTTGGGTGACGGGATTCTTGAAGGCCTGCGCTTCGTCAAAAAAGACGGTATGGAATGGCTTGTCGCGGTAAAGTACGCTGTCCATCCGCAAAGAAGGATAGGAAGTGATGACGACGTCAACATCCGCCCATTCCTTTAGCGCAGAGCTTCTGACGGCTTTGTTGCCATTAATGATTTTCGCCTTTAGTTCAGGCGCGAACTTTTTCAATTCGTTCGACCAGTTGTAGACGAGAGAAGACGGGCAGACAACAAGCACCGGCTGCCGCTTTTTGCGGATTTCCGGCAGCACCGATACGATAAATGCGATGCTCTGCAGCGTTTTCCCAAGCCCCATATCGTCCGCCAAAATGCCGCCGAAGCGGTACGAGGCCAAGAGCTTGAGCCAATTGAATCCGGTTTTCTGATAGTCACGGAGCACCGGCTCAAGCGATTCCGGCAAAGCTTCATTCATTCGGCCGGGTTCGTTCAGACTGAGCATGAGTTTTGCGAAAGTTTCCCCCGGTTCTGCAAGGCCGCCTTCTTCCAGCCCTTCCACCAATTGCATGCCGTGAATCAGCGGCACCCGGATTTCTTCTTCGTCGAGCTCCTCGGCGGATAGCCCGAGGTCTTCCAGAAAATGATCGAGTGCCCAAAACTCCGGCGTTTCGATGGACATCAAGGTGCCATTCGGAACGCGGTAATATTTCCGCTTCTCGGAAATGGCCTTTAGCAGCTGCTGGATTTCTTTTTCCGGAATTCCTTTCAGGTCAAAGCGGAAAGCCAGCCAATCGGTGCGCTCTTTGATTTCCACGCGGATTTTCGGAGCCGCGGCCGCTTTTTGGACGCGCAGTTTTACGGCAGTCGTGGCATAGACCTGGACCAGCTCTTCCAGTACAGGCACGGTGTGGTAAAGAAAGTCGTACTCGGCTTCTTCATCCTGCAGGTAAAAACCGCCCGGCGTCTGCACAAATTGGCTGTCCTGCATTTTCTTCAGGATTCGCTGCTCCTTGTCCCGCTGGCGCCTCACCCCCGGCAAATACTGATAGCCCTGCTCCAGTTCTTCGCATGGATTGATCGACATGCGGCCGTAATGGAACTCGATGCCTGCCAGCAGCCGGTTATTGACCCGGTCCAAAAACAACTTTGCTTTCAGGGGCGTTTCGTTCAGCCCTTTCGATGCCCGTTCTGCAATGTCCACCTCGCCAAGCCGCATCAATCCCGGAATGGCCGTTTCGATGAAATCGCTCAATCCGGCTGTCGGAATTTGCAGCTCGTTTTTGCCGGTTTCTTCAACCAGTCCCTGTAATTCAAAAAGCCGGCTGCAGTCTTCCTCTTCCATCTTGAGCCACTTGCCTTCTGAGAAAGCGCAGCCGTACAACTTGAAAACGGTGACCCGTTCAAGCCCTTCCATTAAGAGGCGGTAACCGGGAGGAGCTGTATCCACTTCAAACGACAGCGGCAAACATTCACCATAACGGACGCCGTCATATAGCCGCTCTCCCTGCTCAAACACAACTTCTTCCGCCTGCTCCAAAAGCGGCAGCAGCAATTCCCATTCAGCCGCTGAAATTAGCAGCGTTTCCTGCCCACCCGGTTTTGTCAGTTGGCTTTTCATCAGCAAACGCAGCACAGCATCCGTTGCTCGGCTGAAATTATGGCGCTCCGGGTTGTAAATGCGGCCCGGCGCATACTCAAACGGCTGGCGGCTGCCGATGTTCCGGAGAAAATCGAAAGGATCCGGTATTTTCGCCAAGGATTTCTGGCCGGCAAAAAGTTCGATTCCGATAACCTGTCCTGCTTCTCCAAGTTTCACCGGTCTGCAAAGAAACTCTGCCCGCAAGGTCTGCCGTTTATCAAAATGCAGCCCTTTGCCACTCGGCTGTAGTGGCTGAGTGCCAAACAACCCGCGCATCCGGTCTGCCAATGGGTTTTGGGTTTGCTGAACTTCTTCGATGGCCAACAGGACGGCTGCAATATGCTGGCAGTAGGTCGTTACAAAACCGACAGGCGGACAGCTGCAAGCAGCTTCGATTTGTCCGGCAGAGCCCGGTTTCACCGTTACATGAAAACCGCTGCCCACATTCACCGTCGCTTTTTGGATAGAATCTTTCCCAGTATGCGGTTCCAGTTCGACTTTTCCGCTCAGGAAATAAGACTTGCCCTTTTTATAGGCAGCCTCGCCGCACAGATTTTTAATTTTTGTGTTATTCAGCACCACATTCATCAGCTGCGCCTTCCTTCAGTCCATATCAGGTACTTCATATTATCGCTAAATCACTCGAGTTAAACAATGTTTTCCCCTTTTAGCACGGTCTTCTTTACAGAAAAAAACCAGGCAGAAGCCCTGGTCTTTTCATGTATTTTTTCAGGTTTCATGTGAAACGCATTTATCCTTTTTTCACAAATTCCGATTTTAGTTTCATCGGCCCGAAGCCGTCAATTTTACAGTCGATGTTGTGGTCGCCTTCCACCAGCCGAATGCTTTTCACTTTCGTTCCGATTTTCAAGACCGATGAGCTGCCCTTTACTTTTAAATCTTTGATCACCGTCACGGAGTCTCCGTCCGTCAGCACATTGCCGTTGGCGTCTTTCACGACTTTTTCGGCTTCTACCGTTTCCGCTTCTGCACCAAGCACCCACTCATTGGCGCATTCCGGGCACACCAGCATATTCCCATCTTCGTATGTATATTCGGATCCGCATACCGGACAATTCGGCAAGTTTTCCATTTATATTTCCCCCATTCGGTTTTCTTTAAATCCATTGTGAAGTTTCTTCTATCCTACCACGCCTGTCTATTTTGCCGCATAGAAAAAGGAGTTGTCCCAAAAGTAACTTGGGACAACTCCTTGGCGAGGAAGCTAGCGCAGCGATGCAACGGTTTGTCATGTCCCGAAGCTAACGTAGCGATGCAGGGACAGGGACAGGGACAGGAGCAATAGTATTACAACTCCCTTTATTAAAGCAGGGGGCTGTCCAATAAGTCTATTATTCGGCTTATTGGACGGCCCCTTTCAATCCTTAATTTAATTCTCCGGATTTGCGATAGGCGCTCTTCCGAGTTTTTTCAGTTTAACCATTTCTGTGAAGGCTTCTTCGCGTTTGGTTTCGTCAAACTCGCCTACGCTTTTCGCGACAACGATTGTGGCGATTCCGTTCCCGATCAAGTTGACAATCGCACGCCCTTCACTCATGAAACGGTCGACGCCCAGCAGCAAGGCCAATCCTTCAAGCGGAATTACCTGAAGGGCAGCGAGCGTCGAAGCGAGGACGATAAAGCCGCTTCCTGTTACTCCTGCAGCCCCTTTTGACGTCAACATCAGTACCAAAATGATGGTGATTTGCTGGCCAATCGACAAGTCCACCCCGAATACTTGCGCCAGGAACACAACAGCCATGGAAAGATAAATCGATGTCCCGTCCAAATTGAACGAGTAGCCTGTCGGAATCACCAGGCCGACAACTGATTTTGAAGCTCCATAGCGCTCCATTTTGTCCATCATCCGCGGCAATACCGATTCGGAAGAACTTGTGCCGAGCACAATCAGGATTTCGTCTTTGATGAATTTCAAGTAATTCCAAAGGCTGAAGCCGTTCATTTTGCAGATGATGTTCAGCACTACAAAGATAAAGATGAACATGGTGGTGTAAACCGAGAACATCAATTTGGCCAACGGCACTAGTGATGTTAAACCGAAATGGCCGATTGTATATGCCATTGCTGCAAACGCTCCGATAGGCGCCGCTTTCATGACATAGCCGATGATTTTAAAGAATACCAAGGAAACCCGGTCTAAAAAGTCGATGATTGGCTCTCCTTTTTTCCCAAGAGAAGCCAGTGCTACTCCGAATAATACAGAGAAGAACAAGACTTGCAGAATGTCGCCTTTTGCAAAAGCATCCACCATATTTGAAGGAACAATATGCGTTACGAATTCAATCCAGTTGATCCCTTGTCCGCCGTTTTCCGTATACTGGGACACATCGCCTTTTTCCAGTTCACTGAAATTCAGCCCGGCTCCCGGTTTAACGATATTGACAACGATTAAACCGATAACAAGTGCCAATGTGGTCACTACTTCAAAATAGATAAAAGCCTTCCCTCCAACTTTCCCTACTTTTTTCATGTCCCCCATTTTTGCGATTCCCAGTACAATTGTCAAGAAAATAATCGGCGCGATGACCATTTTGACAGCGTTGATGAATGTGTCTCCGACCGGCTTCATTTCTTTTCCGATATTTGGCCAAATCAAGCCAAGAAGCACACCCAATACGATAGCAGCCAAAACCTGAAAGGTTAAATTTTTATAAATTCGCTTTTTCATTTGTTCTCCTCCTTGTGTGAATAGTTAGTCATTTAGATTTCTTCAAATGATAACGCTTTCAACCGGAGAGGAATAGCTTATGGTCATAATGGATGTTTTGGTCATTTTGGTCTTAACTTTTTTCTTTATTGTAAACGTAGCGGTTTACCGGCCGGCCGACTCCTCCGTACTGCACATCCAGACGGATAACGCCGTTTTTCTCCAGATAATCCAAATAGCGGCGTGCCGTTACCCGCGCGATTCCGATGGCTCCCGCCACTTCTTCAGCCGAACGCGGTACTTCCTGCGATTGGATCGTAGCCGTAATTTCGTTCAATGTAAATTCATTCAAGCCTTTGGGCAAATAGGCTTCTTCCTTTTTCTTGGCTTGTTCCGAATACAGCAGGGAATCCAGCTGTTCCTGTGACACCGTTTCCGAAAGGGCCAAGCTCATGCGATAATTCCGGTATTTTTCCAGCGCTTGCTGAATCCGATGAAGCTTAAAGGGTTTCATGATGTAATCCACTGCGCCGTTTTGCAGCATCAACTTAACCGTTTCACTGTCTTTGGCCGCTGAAACTACAATAACGTCGACTTCCAGCTTCTGTTTCCGGATTTCCTGCAAAGTTTTAATGCCATCTTTTTTCGGCATGAAGACATCCAAAATCACTAAATCCGGATTCAGTTCTTTGATCAGTGCGAGTCCTTCTTCGCCGTTTCCAGCGACTGCCGCCACGCGGAACCCTTCGACGCTTTCGATGAATTCCTTGTTGACTTCACGTACCATCGGATCATCTTCTATCAGTAAAACCGTCACTCCGTTGTTAACCGGCATATGCTTTGTCCTCCTCGTCCATCGGGAAAGTAATGGTGAAAGAAGTTCCTTCACCCGGTTGAGATAACACCTCGATTTCCCCTCTTCCTTTGTCGACAATCTGTTTCACCAAATACAGGCCGTACCCGGTGCCATCCGCTTTATTGGCAGTGAATCCTTTTTCGTAAAGCTTGGGCAAGTGTTCCGGCTGGATTCCCGAACCGTTGTCTTCTACAAGAATCGCACACATGCCTTCTGACTGCTCGATGCTGATGTCGATCCGTTTTGGATCAATTTCCATCCCTTCAAATGAGCCAAACGCATTTTCAATCAAATTGCCGAGAAGCAGGACAAAATCATGCTGATCCAACTCGTTTGGAAATGCGGCAAAATGGCTGTTCGGATCAACTTCCATATCAATGCCGAGTTCTTTCCCTCGTTTGATCTTGCTTAACAGAAGGCCTGCAACTGCATCATTGTTGATTTTATCGTTCAGAAAGCTGGTGACATTTTCTTGTTCTTCCGCTGAATTGTGTGCAAGCTGCAGCGCTTTTTCAGGCTTGCCCAGTTGAATAAGGCCAGCGATGGTGTGCAGCTTATTCATATGCTCGTGGCTTTGGACCCGCAAGGCTTCTATGAAATTTTTTACGCCGGTCAGTTCTTCTGCCAGTTTTGCCGCTTCCGTGCGATCCTGGAAAATCGCCACCGCTCCGATCAGTTCCTCGTCTTTCCGGATTGGGATGCGCGTGCTGACAATCACTTTCCCGCCTACTTTAATTTCTTCATTGTACACGGCTTCGTTTTTTTCAACAATTTCAGGCAGGCGTGTATCGCTTAGAACAGCACGGATCGGCTTGCCAACGAACGATCCTTTCACATTGAAAACCTTCTTAGCTTTTTCATTGAAAATCGTAATGATTTCATTGTTGTCTATCGCGATGACCCCTTCATTCATTGCATGAAAAGTAGCGGTCCGTTCTTCATGCATCCGTTTGATTTCGAAGGGCTCCAGCTGAAACATCTGCCTTTTGATATGATTCGCCAACAGAAAAGAACCCGCTAGCCCGAACAGCAGCGTCAATAAGACGATCAGGCCGATCTCCTTTGATAATCCTGCCATAATATCGACGACGCCAGGAATTTTGTTCCCCACGACAACAACGCCAATCTGATTCAAGTCAGCGTCTTTGATCGGCACAAAAGCGCGGATGACGGTGCCGATTTCGCCTTTTGCTTTTGAAAAATATATATGCTCAGCAAATGCCGGATCTTCGTCTGCCCCTGCGGAAAGGGTCCCAATCTTTTCTTTCACGGGATGGGAAAAACGGACTTTGTCCATATTCATGACGACGATATAATCACTTTCGTTTATGATCCGGATTTCATCAACCACCGGATCCACTGTTGTCCATCCGCTGGGCTGCTGGACAGCGCTTTTTATATCGGATAATTCCGCAACGGTCCGTGCGGTGTTCATCGACCGGAGCCTCAAATCTCTTTCTTCGGTTTGCTGGATATTCGCAACGATTACAATGCCGCCAATCAGCAGCGAGAAAATGACGACGGCATATGACAGAATCATTATCTTCCAGCGGATCGGCAACTGTTTCATCTTTTATGCTCCTTTCCCTTTACGAATGAAGGGCTGGTGATTATGCTTACAGTAAAGATTTTCCCTAACTATAACGAACAGTGAGGGTTAAAGCCTCGGCTGATTGAAGTTCCTACAAGGAGGTCCGCTATGAAGAAGTCTTCCATTGCCGTGCTCTTTTTGAGCATCAGCATCGTGCTTGTTGTTTACCTGGGCTATCAAAACTTATTCCCTCAAGCAGAACCGCCTTACGATGATGACCAGGAGGGATTAAACGGCCAGCTCATTTTCAAATTTAGCCACGTAGTTGCCGAGAATACCCCGAAAGGACAGGCGGCAGCGAAATTTGCCGAACTTGTTGATGAAAAATCCAATGGCACCATCCAGATTGTAGTCTTCCCTAACGGCAGTTTATATTCCGATATTGAAGAAATCAATGCGTTAAAAGATGAACAGGTTCATCTGATTGCCCCTTCTACGTCAAAACTCGATATGCTTTCTCCAGAGTGGGGCGTGCTGGATCTTCCCTTCGCTTTTTCGGAATATGACGCAATTGCGGAAGGCGTACACGGACCGATCGGCGAAAAGCTGCTGCAGTCGCTGCAGAAAGAAGGGATCAAGGGGCTTGCGCACTGGCCCAACGGCTTTAAACAGATTACGACCAATAAAGGTCCCGTGATCAGCCCGGAAGACCTCGCTGGCCAGAATTTCCGGATTATGCAGAGCAAAATCATTCAGGCACAGTTCGGCATGCTGGGTGCCATTGCGCAGCAGGAATCGTTTAACTCGACATTTAAATTGATTGAAGAAGGAAAAGTGGACGGTGAAGAAAACACCATTTCCAATATCTACTCGAGGAAATTCTATACTGTTCAAAAGCATATGACAATCACCAACCATGGATATTTGGGATATGCCGTCATGATGAACCAGGATGTCTGGGACCGGCAATCCGACAAAACCCAGCAAATCCTGCTGGAAGCGATGAAAGAAACCACCGCTTGGAACGATGAAAATGCAAAAAAGCTGAACGAAGAGCAGCTCGCTCTTATCAGAGAAAATTCTTCCATCGAAATCCACGAATTGTCCCAAGCGGAGCAGCGGCAGTGGATGGAGCGGCTCGAACCGTTATACGAAGAATACGAAGAAATAATTGGCCAGGAATTAATGGAGGATCTGCAAGATTTAAAAAAGTGCTACACTCATGAAGAATAATTTTTGCCAGCTGTACAGGAAGGGACCTGCTTTCAAGCAGGTCCTTTTTACAATTTCCTGCTCTTTATTTCCTTCAATATATTAAGATTGACTTTTAAAAAAAGCGGAGTAGAATAACGTTCATCGAGAACTAAATACCTCGGCCTAATCCTTGAAAAAGGAACGGAGGAACCAATTTATTGGGGCTAATTCTGCGGTTTTGCAGAAGGGATGAGAGCAACTCTTTCGCCATCCTGCCCGTCAGCTAACTTCGTCGGCTAAAGCGAAGGAGGTCCAAGGACCCCTTTATTCGGGATGCTTTTTTGCAGAACGCAAAAAAATCCCGAAAAAATGCAGGTCTTTTTGTTATGCCTGCTTTTAGCAAGAGGAGCCGTTCAAACATCGCAGGAGAGCCGGGATGAGAAAAAGTAGAATGACGCCACTGACGCGGTAAATCAACAGAAAAACTAATTACAGCTACACACTTAAAAAATGGAAGGTGTACATCATGGTCTCTGCAATCAAACGCTTCTTTATTGGACGGCCGTTAAAATCCAACATGCTGGGCGAACAAAAACTCAATAAAAAGAAAGCCTTGGCAATTCTCTCTTCCGATGCACTTTCTTCTGTAGCTTATGGACCGGAGCAAATCCTGATTGTTTTAATCACTGTCAGCGCCACGGCGTTTTGGTATTCGATTCCGATTGCCTGTGCCGTGTTGGTGCTGTTGTCGGTGCTGATTTTATCGTATCGGCAAATTATTTTCGCCTACCCTCACGGCGGCGGAGCGTATATTGTGTCGAAAGAGAATTTGGGCACCAATCCCGGCCTGGTCGCCGGCGGTTCTTTGCTGGTCGATTATATATTGACCGTTTCCGTTAGCGTCTCGGCCGGAACGGATGCGCTCACTTCTGCTTTTCCAGGGTTGCATGGCCATAATGTTGCAATAGCTGTGGCGTTTGTGGTGTTTCTTACGCTCTTGAATTTAAGGGGCGTAACAGAATCAGCATCGGTTTTGGCATACCCGGTTTATTTATTTGTCCTGGCGCTTTTTGTCTTGATCGGCGTCGGCATTTATCAGATCCTGACCGGCACGGTGCCTGCTGATCTGCACCCTCAGCTTGGCGCGCCTGTCGCGGGCATCAGTTTGTTTATCCTGCTGCGCGCATTTGCCTCAGGCAGTTCCGCACTGACCGGAGTCGAAGCGATTTCCAATGCAATTCCGAACTTTAAAGATCCGGCTCCTGTCAATGCCGCCAAAACCTTGACAGCCATGGGAATTCTATTGGGGCTGCTGTTTTCAGGAATCGTTTTTCTTGCTTATTACTACGGCATTTCACCGCTTGCGGAAGTGACCGTAGTTTCCCAAATTGCCGAAGAGACATTCGGCCGCAACTTCCTGTACTTTTTCGTCCAAGGGACAACCGCCTTGATTTTGATTTTGGCAGCCAATACCGGCTATTCTGCGTTTCCCTTACTGGCGGTCAATTTGGCGACCGATAAATTCATCCCAAGGATGTTTACGGTACGCGGCGACCGGCTGGGCTACTCAAATGGGATTCTGATTCTGGGGCTGGCTTCCATCCTGCTGATTGTGGCATTCGGCGGACATACAGAACAGCTGATTCCGCTTTATGCCGTAGGGGTTTTCATCCCGTTCACATTATCCCAGACCGGAATGATGATGAAATGGATCCGCGAAAAACCGAAAGGCTGGGAACTGAAGTTTGCTATCAACTCAGCAGGGGCCTTGATCTGCTTCACCGTCACCATCATCTTTTTCCTGACGAAATTCACGCAAGTATGGCCGGTCCTTGTTTTCCTTCCGATCATCCTTTATGTTTTCTACCGGATCAAGAGCCATTACTTGGCAGTGGCGGAACAGCTGCGGATTTCAGAACAGCCCCTTGCAGTGGCAGTTGAAGGGAATGTCATGATCATTCCGGTGGCCGGCATCACTCAAGTCGTGCAGACTTCCATCGATTATGCCCGTTCATTGAAAGTGGATCAGATTATCGCTGTTTACATCGCCTTTGATAAAGAAGATGAAAAGAAATTTGAAGCCAAATGGAAACAGTGGCAGCCCGATGTCCGGCTCGCGACGCTGTATTCCCCTTACCGGAGCGTGATTCATCCGCTGATGAAGTTTCTCGATACCGTCGAGCACAAAGCCAATGAACTGCATTACCGGGTGACTGTAGTCATCCCTCAATTTATTCCTAAAAGAGGGTGGCAGAATATCCTCCATAACCAGTCGGGATTTCTCATCCGGGCCGCTTTGCTGCTCCGGAAGAACTTGATTGTCATCACAGTGCCTTTTCACTTGAAAAAATAAAAAAACAAAGTCCGCCAAATAAAGCGGACTTTGCTTTTTTTATGAAGTAGTTTTGGCTGATGCATCTTTATTTTGCCGGTTTTTGACTTCTTCCATCTTGCCATAAAAACTTTCTTCCAAATCAATGTCAAAGAAGTTTGCAAACTTCATGATGTAAGCGAGGCAATCGGCCATTTCTTTACCGATGTCTTCTTTTACGGTTTCCGACGCCAAGCGAAACGCCTCTTCTTTATCCATGCCATTCTGTACATATTTATAAGTCAGGTTAAACGCTTTACGCAGTTCTTCCGCGATTTCGGCCACTTCCGTCGTCAGCAGCATGTAGTTGTTCAATAGCGAAGCCCGGTTTTTTTCATAATCCCCGTCTTCAATGCTCCAGCCCATTTCTTTTTGGTACTGCTTTGCAAATGCCTGTGCTTCCTTCATTTTCTGCCTCCTTTTTCAATCGCTTGCCTTTATCGGCAAGACCGTCGAGTACTTGACTTCCCGAAGCGCCAAATTGGTTTGGATCTTAGTGACGCCAAGTTCATTCAACTTCCGGATGAACGCCTGCAAATCACTTCGGTTCCGGTTTGCGACTTTCAGCAAATAATCGTACTCTCCGGTGATGCACTGGCATTCCAGCACTTCCGGCATTTTCATCAAGGCACCTTCCAGTGTGCTCAATTCTTCCGCCTGATGGAGGTTTGTGCTGATGAAAATAAAACACAGTAAATCGAAGCCGAGCTTTTCCTGGTCTAGTATGGCAACTTGCCGGCTGATGTACCCTTCGCTCTCCAGCCGCTTAATCCGGGAGTGGACAGCAGGAGACGACAAATTCACCCGTTTCGCGATTTCCGTGTTGTTCAAGTCTGCCTGTTTTTGCAAAATGTCCAAAATCTCGATATCTGTCGGGTCAAGTACTTTGCGGATGATCGATTCCACCGCTTTCCCTCCTTTCATTTTTTTCAACGCTTGGAGGTTTTTAAAATCTTATATGAATAATTTAAAGATAACACATTCTATTATTTTAATAAATTCCAAATATCTGAACTCTTACAGAATATCAATCAGTTTTAAGCTCGTAAATGATAAAATTATTCATATCAATAAACCGGTTTTTCTCTTACCTCCAAAGGTTGAAAGGATGTTGTGCATGCGTTATTTCTATTATTTATTATTGCTGCTTACCAGCTTTTTATGGGCAGGCAATTTCGTGGTCGGCAAATGGCTGGTGGGCCATGCGTCTCCTATGACTTTGACCAGCCTTCGCTGGATGATTGCGGTCCTTTGCCTGATTCCCTTTGTCTGGATAACAGAAAAAAAGATCCTGCCGCCGCGAAAAGCGATTATGCCTCTAATTTCCATGGGAATTACAGGAGTCGCGCTGTTTAATATCCTGCAGTTTTTTGCACTGGAAAATACGTCAGCCACCAATATCGGTTTGATTTCCACGTTAAATGCGATTTCCATTGCTGTTTTTTCAGCTTTTTTGCTGAAAGAAAAAATCCGGCCGCTCCAAGCTGCCGCGATGGGATTATCGCTGTTCGGCGTCATTTTGGTTCTGACAAAAGGAAACACGGCGCTGCTTTTTTCGATGCAGTTCAACAAAGGCGATTTGTATATGCTAGCAGCCGTTGCAGTTTGGGGCCTTTACTCGGTCTGCAGCAAATGGGCGATGGCTTCTACTTCTCCGGCAATGGCCACTTTGTATTCGGGCATTTTCGGCGTCCTGGTCCTGCTGCCGTTTAATTTAACGGACTTTACGGTAACGGATATCAATGCTTCTTTTGTCTCCTCAATTTTGTACACCGGCGTCATTTCGACCGTTGTCTGTTTTGTGCTATGGAACATCGGCGTCAAAAAATTGGGCGCGACCACGTCCGGTTTGTTCCTGAACTTCAATCCGGTCTTCACCGCCGTTTTGGCGTTTTTCATTCTTGGCGAACAAATGACAGGAGCCCAGTTGCTGGGCAGCGCCGTGGTGATTGGCGGATGTATCCTCTTCAGCTATTTCGGCACAGTGAAACCGTCCGCCACACGTTCTCAAGACGTAATAAACCCTCTGGCAAAACAGGTGTAGCCTGTTTTGCCAGAGGGTTTTTTTATCGCCGCAAAGGCCGTTTATTTGCTTGGCTGCATTTGCTTGTTTTTTCCGCTCAATTGCGGAAGCTTGTCTTTCACGGTCTGGATAGATTCTTCGATATTGCCGACCGGCAAAAATTGTTTCTGCGAATCCGGATATTGAAGGCTGGTATGTTTGTAGCGGGAATCGTAATAATGTTCGAGCAGCAATTGGATGGCCGAAGCGAAATCGCCAGTTTCCAAATCTTCTTCAATCTGTTTAGCTACTGGCACATGGATGCGCGACTTGATCAATTGGAAGGCTTCCATGCACTCGCTTTGGTGTTCGGTGGGCCGGTAATCCAACAGGATTTCCTTGACCCGCTCTTCCATCGGCATGTCGACGATCCACTGTTGGCTGCTGTTTTTCAAATCACATAAAAACGGTGGAATCACTACTTTGCCGATGCGGTGGCTTTCTGCTTCGAACAATACGTACGGGGCATCTTTCAGCGCTCTCAATCGGTGGACCAACAATGAATCGAACACTTTCTGGTTATGAGGTTCCAAGCCGATCTGGCCGAAAATCGATCCCTTGTGGTTGGCCATCCCTTCAAAATCAATCACCGGATAGCCTTCTTTCTCCAATGCCTTCAGAATTCGGGTTTTTCCTGCCCCGGTATAGCCATTCAAAACAAACGCTTTTTCAGGCGCCTGCATTGTTTCCAGTTCGGCCACAACCCATTTCCGGTACGCACGGATGCCTTCTTCCAGACGGCTGACATGGACGTTCATCAAGCTCAGGAGCGTGGCGGTCGTCTTGCTGCGCATGCCTCCGCGCCAGCAAAATACCACTTTTTCTCCTTCAATTTTTTTAAAGGCACGGATAAATTCCGGCAGCTTCGCTGAAATGATATCCAACCCGCGTTCTTTTGCCGCGTCTATGCTGACTTGTTTATACAGGGTCCCTACTTCTGCCCGTTCCGCATCATCAAAAAAAGGAATATTGATGCTTCCCGGAATAGAGAAATTCTTATATTCAGATGGCGACCGGACATCAATAAGCGTCATGCTCCGGTTTTCAATGACCGGTATCAATTGTTCTACGTTTATATTGCTATACATCTATTTTTCCTCCAAAAAGCTCTCCGAAGAGCTTTGTCGTTTGTCCTAATTTTTTCAAGTTCACTTTTTAAGTATACACCCATTGATTTCACTTTGAAGCTTTCCTGCTTCAAACCTCCATCCTCATCCGGCAAATAAAAAAGACGGACTGCTGCCGCAGTCCCGCCTTTTCGAATCTTTCCTTATTTAATCGCTTCATAAAGCCGCATCGGCGGGAGGTTGCGCAGGAGGTATTTATCACGAGCTTCAGAAAAGTAATCCTGCAAATAAACCATCAGGTGCTCGTCTTTCTGGAAAAAAGTCTGGTATGGCAAAAACTTTCCGCCTGGCTTTAACACATGGCTGGTCCTTTTCACGATGTCTTCCCGAACTTCTTCATCCATCAATGAAAATGGGATGCCTGAAATCACATAATCCACTTTTCCAAGCCCGTACTGCTTGACGATATTATGTACGTTTTCTGCGCTGTCATGGTGAACCTTCAAGCGTTCGTCTCTCGTATTTTTGGTTAAGTAATCCACAAAGTTTTCGTTCTGTTCAATCGCAATGACCATGGAATCGGCCGTTATGTGTTCGAGCAGATAATCGGTGAACACACCGGTAGCCGGTCCGTATTCGATGATGACCACTTTCTTGCTGAGGTCCATTTTCCCGCATACTTTCTTCACACCTGTCTTCGAGGTCGGTGTAATCGAAGCGATGTTCGGATCTTTGATCAGATTTTTCACGTATTCTTTCGTAGTCATTTTTTGGCCCCCTGTTCATCATTGGTGTGGCTGCAATCAAACTCGTTAAATAGAACACATTCAAAATATAGCCGTTTCTATACCTGTCTTTATCCTTTTTCAAAAAAACTGTAAAATGTTATTTTTATCATATACCCTTGAAAAAAGCGGGTCAATCTATTCCTTGGGCCTTAAGTTGCGGAACATTGTTAAAAAACTGACCGCAAGGGTACAAGTTTTTAGAAGCCCTTTTTGGAACATCCCTACTCCGCACGAAAACGGTATGATAGAAACAAGGATGGTGATTAGATGAATACAACAATATATTTGGACAACGAAAAATTCACGGCCGGCATGACACTCAAAGACCCGGCTGAATTTGAAGGGAACAATATGGCACTCCATGTCTGCGAAAATCCGGCTCATATTGTGGAAAACCGTGAAAAATTGGCGGCATCCCTGGGCCTTGAGCTGAATGATTTTGTCTGTGCCCATCAAACGCACAGCGCAAATTTCCACCGGGTGGCTGCCGCAGACAAAGGGCGCGGCGCTGACCGGCAGGAGACCGCCATTGCAGACACGGACGCTTTGTATACGTATGAGCCCGACCTATTATTGGCGAGCTTTTCCGCTGACTGCGTACCGGTGATGTTTTTCCACGAAACAAAAGGTCTCATCGGGGTTGTCCATTCCGGCTGGCAAGGAACGGTCAAAGAAATTACATTGAAGCTGTTTGAACATTTGAAGCAGGAAGAACATTGCAGCCCGGAAGATTTTCACGTCCAGCTCGGTTCCGCCCTTAGCCAGGAAAAATTTGAAGTGGACGAAGACGTCTATTTGAAATTCAAGAACCTGGGCTATGCAGCGGACTTCATGTATTTCAACGAAGCAAGCGGCAAATACCACATTGACAACCAGCTGGCTGTCAAAAAGCAATGCGAACTCGCCGGCATCCCAAGCGATCATATTCACATCGACCGCACCTGCACGCTTAAAAGCCCCGATGGTTTTTCCTACCGGGAGGACAAGAAAAGCGGCCGGCACTTAAGCTTCATTATAAAAAAATAACGAAATTGACACTCTGCAAGCAAAAGCCGGCCTCCGTAAAATATGGTGCCGGCTTTTTTTCTTCAATATAGGGCCGGCACAGGCTTAGTTTACCTTTGGAGAGGGTAAACTAAAGCGAAATTGGTTCCGTTTTTTGTGCAGGCAAAAAGAGGATTACAGCTTTAATTCGCTGTCAGAATCTGTTATATTCTAAAAAATGAAACTTCTTTGCGGTGTGCTCGTATTTTTAAATGAGGTGAGAAGATGGGATTTTTAAGCCGTTTATTTTACGGGACAGAAAAAGACAAAAAAGGGCCGGCCGTTGAAAAGCGGACATTGCGCAATCTGCAGGTTAAAGATTTTGTAACGTATGACCTGATCGACTACGAAGTGGTCGGAAAAATCCATTACAACGACAGCGGCTACACCTGGGACGCTTATCAATTGGCGTCTGCCGGAAAAAACATCTGGCTCAGCGTGGAAATGGATGATGAGCTCGAAGTCGGCGTGTTCGAAAAGATCCGGATTCCGGGGCTCGAACCCGGCAAAAAGGAAATCAGCTACGACGGAAAAACGTATTTTCTTGAAGAACAAGGACGCGCTTATGTTACTTCATTCGGCCGCAGTGAAAATGTAAACGGGGCAGAAATGGCCTATTACGAATACTTGGATGAAGCCGGAGAATCGTATTTATCCGTGGAAGTTTGGGGCAGCGAAGTGGAAGTCAGCAAAGGATACGAAATTGAAGAATACGAAGTCACCATTCTGGCAGGAAGCTAACAAAACTGGAGGAGAGAATATGTTTCAATTTTTTAAGCGTGTGCAAACCTATGTAGAATCCGAACTGAATGCAGCACTTGATAAAGCGGAAGACCCGGTAAAAATGCTGGATCAATTTATGCGGGATATGGCACTGGATATCCGGGAAGCCGAAACAGCCGTCGCCAAACAGCTGGCCAACGAAAAAATATTGAAAAAGAAATACGACGATGCCAGCAGCATGGTCGAAAAACGCCAGCAGCAAGCTGTGGAAGCGATTGAAGCCGGAAATGAGGACTTGGCCCGCCGTGCGCTCGAAGACAAGCAGAACCATGTCGTTCAGGCGAATTCCATGAAAGAAGCCCACGAACGGGCAGCAAGCGACTCGACGGTGCTGCGCGAAAAATTGGCGGAAATGAAACGTGAATATGAACAAATGCAAATTAAAAAAGATTCCTTGAAAGCACGCGCCGAATCGGCGAAAACGCGGACGAAAATCAACCGCACCATGAGCTCCGTTGGAAGCGATGAATCGCGGCAAGGGTTCGAGCGGATGGAAGAAAAAGTCATGCACCTGGAAGCGGAAGCCGAGACATCTGAAGATATGCGTTCTGGTTCGCGCAGCCTGGACGATGAATTTGAAGACCTTAAAAAAGGCAGCTCAGTGGACAATGAACTGGCAGCGCTTAAAAAACAGCTTGGAAAAGAATAACGAACTGCGGTCTGCTCTTCTGCGGGCAGGCCGTTCCCGTTCATTTGGAGTGTGCGAGCAATGAAAAAAAAGAAATGGCTAACGGGCCTTTTGGCTGCAGTGCTCTTCTTGTCGGCATGCGGCAGCAGCCTGTCGCAAGCAGAGGACTACGTGGAAAACAATTATACCTTTGTCAATGCGGTTCAAAGTGACAGCGGCTCAAACAGCAGCGCCATGTTGTACCGGTCCGATAAAGATTTGGCCGGGACGGTAGCAGAGTTAAGTGAAGCCCAGGAACCGGATCAAGTCGGAGAAGAAATTGAGGGTCGGCAAGTACTCGTCTATAATGATGATTTCATCATTTTGACAGAAGACCCGGACAATCCCGGCACTACGCTGGTAGAAGTGGCGGATGAGGAATTTGTCCGAACCCATTATAATCCCGGCTTTTTCTCAGGGATGTTGCTTGGGTCTCTGTTAAGCAACCGGTTCGGATCCGGCTGGAACCAGTCACAGGCAACCCGCTGTGCACGCGGTGGATGCTATTCGGGCGGAGGCGGTTATAATTCCATTCCTTCAGCCACCACTGGACGCGGTTCGACATTCCGCGGAGGCGGACCGGGTGTTGGAAAATAAATCATAGCAAAGGAGCTTGACCCGTGAATTCATTCTTACTGACTTTTTTGTATTTCCTCGCAGCGATTGCTGTGGTTCTTGTTGGATTGGTCATTTTCGAGTTATTGACCAGAAAATACAAGGACTGGGAAGAAATCAAAGAAAACAATACGGCAGTCGCTTTGTCGATTGCTGGAAAAATTATCGGTACCTGTATCATCCTTACTTTTTCTATCCTGCACAATGACACCATTTTGGAAACCGTCGTCTGGGGGCTTTTCGGATTGCTTCTGCAATTCATCGCTTACTTCCTGTTCGAACTGCTGACTCCCCGCTTTTCAGTGGAAGTTCAGTTGAAAGAACGCAATACTGCGGTAGGCATCATTTCATTCGCCGTTTCAGTTGGATTGGCGTTCGTCATCGGCGCCTCGATTACATAAGGCGGTGTTTTGAATGGTATTACAACAAGAATCCGTCCGGCAAAGCCGGGCGATTTACTATGCATCCGGGATCGTTTCCATCTGCGGCATCATCTTTGAAGTATTATTCGGAGCGCTTGGTTCCTACATTTTAGGAGATGGTGTGAAGCAATACACGCTCACCATCTCTCTTTTTTTAACCGGCATGGGCATTGGCGCTTATATCAGCGAGAAAATGACGCGCCATTTGATTGCGTCGTTCATCTGGATTGAATATTCCATCGGCATCATCGGCGGTTTTTCGGCGATGCTGCTCTTTGGCGTCACCGCCTACCTGCCGCCGGGCACAGGTTCGCTGTTTTTGTACAGCGTTATCCTGATTGTCGGTTCTTTGACCGGGGTGGAACTGCCGATTTTAATCCGAAAAGCGAACGAAATCGGGGTATCCCTTCAAAAAAGCGCTGCTAAAGTGCTGTTTTCCGACTATGCCGGCGGGCTTGTCGGCGGGCTGCTCTTTTTGTTCTTGCTGCGCCCTTATTTCGGTCTGGTGAAAACGTCTTTTCTCGTCGCCCTGATCAACGTGGCTGTGGCCCTTTGGATTGTCTTCCGCTTTAAGCACGAACTCAAACGGTTCAAGCTACATGCTGCGTTCGGTGTTTTTTTCCTGGCCGTTTTGATCGTCGGCGCTTTGTTTGGTGAACAGGCCGCATTCCATTTTGAGCAGCAGCTCTACAAAGATCCGGTGATTTTTTCCGAGCAGACCTCTTACCAGAAAATTATTTTGACGAAGCAGCAAGGCGATACCCGTCTGTACCTGGACGGACAGCTGCAGTTCAGTTCGCTGGACGAGCATCGCTACCATGAAATCCTCGTCCATCCTCCGATGGCTGCAGCTGCCCGACATGACCGCGTCCTGGTTCTTGGCGGCGGCGACGGATTGGCGGTCCGCGAACTGCTGAAATATGACGATCTTGGACAAGTCGATTTAATCGACCTGGATCCGAAAATGACCGAACTTGCACAAAGCAACCATTTGCTGACGGAACTGAATGGCGGTTCCCTCTCCAACCCGAAAGTCAATGTGGTAAACGAGGATGCGTTCCGTTTCCTGGAGACCGCTGACGGCTTCTACGATGTCATCATCATCGATTTGCCTGACCCGAACAACGAATCGCTCAACAAGCTGTATACGACGGAATTTTACTCGCTTGCCCGCAATCACCTGCATCCCGACGGCGCCATGATGGTCCAGGCAACAAGCCCCGTATTTGCGCCGCAAGTGTACTGGACCATCGATAAGACGATCCAGTCAACCGGCCTCCAGACGGAAAACCTGCACGCCGACATTCCAAGTTTCGGCGGCTGGGGCTACGTGCTGGCATCACGCGCTGAAGTTCAGGCAGAAGGCCTCGAAATCATTGAAGAAACAGAGTATCTGACTACAGATTTGCTGCCGGCACTCACTGCGTTCGGGAAAGATGAAGATGCCATAATTGAAGACGCCAACGGCAAGATCATCGCCTTGGAACCCAATTCGCTGATCCGGCCGAATCTGATTGGGATTTACGAGAAGTCCTGGACGAATTATTAATAAGCAAACAAAGCAAATCAAAAAGGTGCTGAAGCGCAAAAGCTTCAGCACCTTCAGGCTGTCGGAAAACATTCCATTTTCTAAGCCATTTCGCTCCAAGTGGACGCTTTCCGCGGGCACGGCTTCAGCCGCTTCCTTCGCGCTGCTCAGTCCAGGGTCTTCAGCTCGTGCTGCTCCCGCAGGAGTCGCCACTTTCCGCTTCATTTGGTTCTCGCTTCTTACAAAAACCTCTTTTTATCAGAAAGAGTGGAAGAGTAAACATGCTATTTATTCATAGCTCTCTAATGATATGGAGCAAACCAGCGAAGAAAACCCTACTGCTCCTGCGCAAGCTCGTCGCAAAGACATGGCTTCGCAAGCTTCAGCCATTGTCTTGCCTGCGGGAAAGCGAGACAGCCGAGACCCCCCAAGACGCGCAGCGGCTGAGGAGGCTTGGCGCTCGCCCGCGGCAAGCGCAGCTGGTTTGCGGAATATCGGAGATATTCTAAGAGAAATTTTTTCTATATTTTTCTCAACAAGCTGAAGGTGCTGAAGCGCAAAAGCTTCAGCACCTTTATCATTTATTAGGATTTATTCAAACAATCCGCGTTAATGCTTAAAATATTTCCAATAGCTCATTGAATTCATCGATGGCGTAGTCGTAGTCTTCCACTTCGCCGAACCCATATTTCGCAAAGACAAAAGGAATGCCCGCGTCTTTGGCCGCTTTCCGGTCCCCTGCCGTATCTCCGACATACACCGAATCTTTCAAGCCGTTGCGCTCCATGATCAGTTTGATGTTTTCTCCTTTTGATAGCCCGGTGCGTCCTGGGTTCTCAAAGTCCTGGAAGTATTTGTCCAAGCCGTGATAGTCATAAAAGGCTTCGATATAGCCTTCCTGGCAATTGCTGACGATGAACAATCTGTATTTCTCCGATAAGGCACGGAGCACATCTTCCAGGTTCTCATAAAGAATGCCGCCCCGTTCGCTGATAAAATCGCCTTCGATTTCACCGCAGGACTGAATGAGTTCGTTGTGCATCTCGGCATTCAGATGCGGAAACAGTTTTTGCATGATTTCATGCATCTGCAGCCCCATCGTTTCTTTCAAGTGCTGCTTTGTCAGCGTATGATCTATTTTGTCGTTCTGCTCAATCGCTTTGTTCCATGCCAAGACGACGGTTTCCCGTGAGTCCCACAGCGTTCCGTCCAAGTCAAAAATAATGCTGTCCATTAAACCCTCTCCTCTGAACTGATATGCCTCCATTCTACCCTTTTCGGACGGGGAAACCAAACCATGTTGCCCCGCCTGCTTCTGCCGAAAGAACGCTATTCCTTATTGTTCCTTAATCCTACCCAGGCGCCCACAACCACGATTCCGACCAGAACGCTCCAGAAAATGGCTGTCCAGGCGAATGAATGCGGGAAGTCATGCGGCAAGACATGGATTTTTTCATGGGACAAGGTCATGACCAAGAGCTTGACGCCGACCCAGCCGACAATAATGAAAGCCGCGGTTTCCAGCTGCGGATAAGTTTCGAGCAGCTGGACAAATTTATGCGCGGCAAACCGCATGATGACCACGCCAATCAATCCGCCGCTCAGCATAATCACAAAAGGTCCGGCATTGATGCCGCCGATATTCGCATTTCCGAGATGCGGCAAAGTCAATGCCAACGCAACAGCGGCCAGCATCGAATCGACGGCAAAAGCAATATCCGCGACTTCAATTTTTAATACCGTGGTCCAAAAGCCGGAACCTTTCTTCACTTTCAGGACCGTGCCGTCTCCCCGGCCTTTCCGCTGGTCGTATATGTGCTTAAACGCAATGAATAATAAGTAAGCTGCTCCCAGTGCCTGAATTTGCCAGACGCCCACCAAAAGCGTAATCATAAAAAGAGCGGAAAACCGGAAGATAAAAGCGGCAGCCAACCCGTAAAACAGCGCTTTCTTTTTCTGCTCTCCCGGCAAATGCCGGACCATCACTGCCATGACGACGGCATTATCCGCAGCCAGAATTCCTTCCAGCCCCACCAGAACCAGCAGGACCCAAGCATATTCCAGTAAAATGGCTCCCATTCTTTTTCCTCCCATAGGATTGGACATCTGATAAAGTGATTGTCTGCCATTAAAGAACCTTTTTTCTATACTATACTAAGGAAACAGAAAAATTAACCAAACTTTCTGATATTTATAGAAAAAAATCTGGCAGGCAGATGAATATTATCTTTTCCTGCTCTTTTTCCGGCTTTTATATGGTAATGTTTCGGTATAGTCGAGGATGCCATAAGAAGTAAGGGGAAAAAGCAATGAACGAACGCGACTGGCTTATTTTAAAAGTGCTATATGAAAAAAAGAATATCACAAAAACGGCCGAAAGTTTGTATATTTCTCAGCCTTCCTTAACCAAACGAATTCAGCAAATAGAACAGGAATACGGACGGACTCTTGTTGTCCGCGGAGCGAAAGGCGTCCAATTCACCGCAGAAGGCGAATACCTGGCAAAATGCGCAGATGAAATGCTCGAGCGCCTTTACCGGATTAAGGATCATATCCTAGACATGGGCGAGGAGGTCAGCGGCACTTTACGGTTGGGTGTTTCAAATTATATCACCCGGCACAAACTGCCCGTCCTGCTCAAACTATTCGGAGAACAATTCCCGAAAGTGAATTATAAAGTACACACAGGTTGGAGCCGGGACGTATTTAACCTTGTTTATAACCAGGAAGTTCATGCCGGAATTGTACGCGGTGATTATAACTGGTCCGGACCCAAACAGCTTTTGTTCGAAGAAAATCTTTGCATCGTTTCGAAAGAAAAAATCGTTCTTCATGACTTGCCTTCCGTGCCGAGGATTGAGTATGAAACAGACAGTCTTTTAAAAAAGATGATCGACCATTGGTGGAGCGGCACATTTTCAAAGCCGCCGCTGCTTGGAATGGAAGTAGACAAAGCAGACACCTGCAAAGAAATGGTGTTGAATGGACTTGGGTACGGCATTCTTCCCAGTGTTCTTGTTGAACATTCGGAAGGCCTTCATCAAATCAACTTGAAGGACGAATTTGGAAATCCGTTAGTTAGAAGAACATGGCTGCTTTATCATGAAGAAGCTCTTCAATCGAAAGCAGCTAAAGAATTTATTCAGTTTGTGCAGACAATCGATTTTAAAAATCAATTATAAAAAGAGCGGGGATTTATTCCCCGCTCTTTTTAGGCTGTTGAGAAACAAGTGAAGCCTTTATTCATTTCGCTCCAAATGGACGCTTTCCGCGGGCACGGCTTCAGCCGCTTCCTTCGCTGCGCTCCGTCCAGGGTCTTCAGCTCGTGCTGCTCCCGCAGGAAACAAGACTGCGAAGCAGACTTGTTTGCGACGAAGCTAGCGCAGCGATGCAGGAGCACAATGTTTGCCCTCGCCACTTTCCGCTTCATTCCGTTCACTGTTTTAATAAAGTTCCCTTTTATTATAAAAAGTGAAAGAGTAGGCATGTTATTTATTCATTGCTCTCCTTCGATATGGAGCAAATCAGCGTAGAAAACACTGCTGCTCCTGCGCAAGCTCGTCGCAAAGACTTAGCCTCGCAGGCTTCGGCTAATGTCTTGCCTGCGGGGCAGCGTAAGCGACGAGACAGCCGAGCCCCCGCAAGAAATGATTGGGCTTTGCCCAATCATTTGCGACGAAGCTAGCGCAGCGATGCAACGCTCTTTCATGTTTCGAAGCTAGCGAAGCGATGCAGAAACAGGAGCACAAGGTTTTCGCAGCGGCTGAGGAGGCTTGGCGGCTCGCCCGCGGCAAGCGCAGCTGGGTTGCGGAATATCGGGTAATAAGTTATGTCTTTCTCGACAAGCTGAAAAGAGCGGGGATTTATTCCCCGCTCTTTTTTTATGTAATTTCTTCTGCCTTCCGCTATTCCTTTTTTCTATGCCTATCCATCCACTATCGGTATTTTAATTAGCTTCTTAATCGGCTTATGATTAATAGCAGAACTCCAAATAAGATGGATAACTTAGAAACCAGAAGCATTGATCGTTTTTTCGGAAGGGAAGAAACCGCATATGGAAGTTTTATTGCTCATTATCGTCAACGTCATTTTGCCGGTCTTTCTGCTGATTGGTGCAGGCGCTGTTCTTCATATCCGCTATTCACTGGATATGAATACCTTGGCAAAATTGAATACGTATCTTTTAATGCCGGCCCTCAGCTTCGTTAATATTTATCAGAATGAAATAGATGCCCATACGCTGTTTCATGTCCTCAGCTTTTTAATCCTCCAAAGCCTTTGTTTGATGGCTTTGAGTGCCGGGATAGCAAAAGCGGCTAAATTCGATAATAGCCTCTCCGCGACTTTTAAAAATAGCGTGGTCCTCGTCAATTCCGGCAATTTTGGCTTGCCGATCAGTCAGCTGGTCTTTCATCAAAACCCTTTAGGGTTGTCCATTCAGATTATCGTCTTGATTTTCCAGAATCTGCTTACTTATACATATGGCTTGTATAATTCCGTATCGGTCAATACCAAGGGGCTGCAGGCAATGAAGGTCTTCCTGAAAAATCCGGTCATCTACGCTTTTTTGGCCGGCCTTCTTTGCCACTCTCTATCCATCCAGATTCCAGGCTTTGTCTGGACGCCGATTGAAAATCTAGCTGCTGCATTTCTGACACTAGCTTTGGTCACACTCGGCGCACAGAGCGCCTCGCTAAAGCTGATCCGGTTTTCGTTGCCGCTGATTTTAAGTATCGTTGGCCGCCTGATTCTTTCCCCGGTCATCGCCATCATGGTGATTTTGACATTGGGCCTTGAAGGGACTACAGCACAGGCCTTATTCATCGCCAGCTCTTTTCCGACTTCCAGAAACAGTTCTCTTTTCGCTCTGGAATATGGAAATCATCCCCAATACGCTGCGCAGGCTGTGCTGATGTCTACTGTATTCAGCATTGCTACGGTGACTGTAATTGTTTATTCGGCAAAAATATTATTTCCAGGATAGCTCCACTTTGTGGGACTGGCGCTTATGAAAGCAGTTTGACAACTTGCCGCGAAATATCATGTGTATTGATGGCCGATTCCACTTGGCCAGCTTTTACGCAATCCATGAATTCCTTTAACTCGTAATACATCGTTTCATAATCCTGCGGAATGGAAAGGTCTTCCGTCCGGCCGTCGCGGTATTTAATGATAACTTGGCGCGGGTCGCTGATTTTATTGATTTCGATGACGCCTTCTTCGCCCTGGATTTCGCACGGCACATACGAGTCGGTGATTTTCGAATACATGACGATTGCTTCAAATTCTTTATAGGCCAGGATCATGCTGCCTTGCCCGTCTGCTCCCGTCGACAAGGAATAGCTATTCGCCAGGACTTTTTCCGGTTCACCGACAAGATGGATAATTGGCGCGATGCAGTAGACCCCAAGATCCATTTTTGCGCCGTTCCCGAATTCCGGTTTAAAGGCGTTTTCAATAATGCCTTCTTTGTACTTGTCGTAGCGGGAAGAATACTGGTTGAAATGGAACACAAGACGCCGTATCTGGCCAATCTTATGCAGGTTCTTTTTCAAGTTCAAGAAAGTCGGCGCAACCGTCGATTTCATCGCTTCCATATATGTAGTTTGGTGTTTTCGGGAAACTTCCACAATGCGCTCCATTTCCGCTTCAGAAATCACTGCAGGCTTTTCGCATAGCACGTGAATGCCGTGTTCCAACGCCAAAACACTTTGTTCCACGTGAAACGAATTGGGAGATGCAATATAAACCGCATCGATTTTTCCGCTTTGGAACATCTTGGCCATATCCGTATACACGGCTTCCACGCCGTATTTTTCCGCAAACTCCCTGCCCCGTTCTTCCGTTCGGGAATAAACAGCCCCCACACTAAACTCAGGCAAATCTTTTGCCGCTTTAAGCAGCCGGTCGGTAATCCAGTTTGTTCCGATAATGCCGAATCTCATCCACTATTCTCCCCTTCTTGGTTCTAAAACTTATTCTTTTTCCAATATACTAAGCTCTTAAAAATTTAGCCAGTTTCTGCAAGATGTCTCCATGCTCTTTTAAATATACACCTGGACTAATACTAACAGACCGACAAAGTTTGATGTTAAAAGCACCAACTGCATGCGCTACGCCGTTGATGCTTCTTTTCAATTTATATTTTATTGCGGATCGAAAAAGTGTATTGGACATTGGCAATGATGAGAATAAGCGCAACGACGAAAATTGCAAATAGTTGAGAAACGCCTGTGCTAACAGAATAGATGATCAACAAAAGCAGCGCTATAAACAAAGCAAGATTCATGGTGTTATGTGTACGGTACAGCCCTTCCAACATGACGTGCCGTTCCCCTTCATCTGAAACCGCCAATAATTTCTTGGCATAATCTTTCTCCCCTGGTTCCGGCAAGTCGCGTTCTGGATAAATCAACTGGATCAATCCCGAAGCGACGATTGAAACCACGATGGCACCGATCAATGTTGCACCCGCTGCAATTACTGCCCACACCGGCTGTTCGGTAATAACGGCAATTCCTATAGCCACCACACTGAGCACCATTGCCACAACGGAACCCAAGGTAATGTCACTGTAGCTTTTGTATTGTTTCGAATCGAGTTCGTCTTCTTCCTCGCCTTTTAGCTGAAGTTTCGTTTTTTTCTTGACCCGGAGGATAGTTGCCATGCTGAATACCAGCAACAACGCGGCGATGCCTGCTATAAGCAGCGTCAGTTCCAACCCGAAACTTGAAAAATCACTCGTAAAGTCAATGGACAGTGCGAAATACATTCCAAAGAAGCCGACAACTCCGCCGATCAGTATTTGAAAAATTTGCTTCATTCTACTTCCTCCTCTGTAAATATAAAAATATTTTCAATCTGTTCGTCAAAAATCCGCGCAATTCGGACGGCAATGAGCAAAGACGGCACAAATTCTTCACGCTCAATCAAACTAATGGTCTGTCTGGAAACTTTCGCCCGTTTCGCCAGCTCCGTCTGATTCAGACCATCGCGTGCACGCAATTCCTTCAATCTTGTTCTCATAAGCTCACCTCTTAACGAAAGTGTACAATAAACCTTTCAAAATGACAAGTAAAATTGTCAAAAAGAGCTGTTTGTTTGTCATTTTTATAATAAAAAAAGCCCTTATCCATTCGGCTTGATGCACTCCATAAAGAAGGCATCAATGAATGATAAGGGTCTTTTATTTGTTCTACCGTTTAATCTCTGCCAACACTTTCTCGTACATGCTTTCAATGCCGATGCCGGTCAGAAGCGGAACGCCGTCAATGACTTTGTCGCGGATTTTGTCCGGCACCAATGTGGTCGACAGGACGACATCGTATTCATCGATGCGGTTGATCTCATCGCTTACTTTGGACTGGTAAATCTTCACTTCCTGGCTCAAATTGTTTTCTTTCAGCCATTCCTCCACTTTGCCTTTTACAACGGTTGACGTCGCAATGCCCGTTCCGCACATAATCAATAGTTTTTTCATTTAAACCCTCTTCCCTTCCACTGTTTCATCTTTTACTTTTTCTGCATCTGGATGATCGCGCTTTGGCTTGATCTTGTTCTGGTAAATCAAACCGAACAGAATGAGCAGCCCGAGCGCCGACATGCCGTACCAGCTGAGGATTTTCGGAATCCATACGAATATGAAGGTCGTCCATACCGCTCCGTCAATCAACGAAGAAATGCTGCTGTTCTCTCCCATGTCAAAGTTGGAAGCGATTGCCGCTTCTGTAAACAGCGGTGCAATCCATGTAGCGATGTATAAGCCGATTCCGATATAGACGGTCCCGCCGATGACGGTACGGATGATATTCCCTCTGAAAATCGGCACCATCAAGCAGATCAGGAATGGAATCGAAGCCAGATCGGCAAACGGCAGCACCGAGTTCCCAGGCAGCAGCACCGCCAGGAAAATCGTAATGGGAATCAGCAGCAGCGCCGATGACAAAACCGCCGGATGGCCAATTGCCAGGGCACTATCCATCCCGATATACAAGTCTCTTCCCGGGAAGCGCTTTTTAACAAATGCGCCGGCTGCTTCTGACACAGGCGTTAACCCTTCCATCAACAGCGCCACCATGCGCGGCAGGAGCACCATGACAGCACCGGTCTGAATAGCCAGCTGAAGGATGCCCGGAATGTCATAGCCGGCCAGAATCCCGATCAGGATCCCGATCAGCACACCAATGATGGTCGAATCCCCTAAAATGCCAAGCCGTTTCTGGATGGTTTCGGGATCTGCCTCCAGTTTATTAAAGCCCGGAATCCGGTCGAATACCCAGTTCATCGGGATTGCCAGAAAGGCCGATGGTGCGGAAGTTCCGTGTGGAAACGTGATGTTCTGGAAGCCGTAAAAGCGTTCAATGTATTTGGCCAATACATCCGCCATAAGATACAGCAGCAGCAAATGCACAATGATGGTCAGGATGCCGAGCCAAAAATCGTTCGTCAAAGCGTAAACCAACGACCCGGTTAATGCGACATGCCAGAAGTTCCAGATATCGACGTTCAAGGTTTTCGTCAAACCGAACGTCAACAGCAGGATATTAACGCCGACGCCAAGCGGAATCGCCAGACTGCCGAGAGACGTTCCATACGCAATCGCCGCAGCTGCCGGCCAACCGACATCAATTGTGCTCAAGTTAAACCCGAAATTGTCGACCATCGCCTGAGCTGCCGGCCCGAGGCTATCTACCAGCAAACCGATGACCAGGTTGATTCCGACAAACCCAATGCCGACAATAATCCCGGCACGGAGCGCTTTCCCCGGTTTTGTTCCCAGAGCCAGCGCAAAAATGAAAATTAAGATTGGCAGTAAGACTGTGGCACCCAGATCAACGAACCATTGCAGAAACCCCATCGTGTTCCCTCCTTAATTCAATTTTTTGCGTTCTAAGCGTTTTTTAAGCTTTGCTTCCCTTGCCTGCGACCAGTTCATTCAGCTCTTGTGCGTCTTTCACGCTGGCCAATTGGGATACGGTTTCCGCATCCTGGAATAAGCCGACCAGTTTTTGCAGCGTCTCTAATTGGTCAGCCGGTTTTTTCAACGCCAGCATAAACACCAGCTTTACTTCCACTTCTACATCTCCCTGCCCCATAGCCGTAAACCTCACCGGATTTTTCAAGGATGCAAAAGCGATTTTCGATTCATTGACCATATCTCCGTCGGTATGAGGAATCGCAACCCCGTAAGGCTGAGTCGGCAATCCTGTCGGGTAGGACGCTTCCCGCTGAAGAACACTTTTCACAAACCCTTCTTTTACAAACCCTTTATCCAGCAATTTGTTTCCGAGCAGTTCCAGCACTTCTTCCTTGGAAACCGCTTCCACATTGATCAGCGTCAATTCTTTGTCTAATTTCACGTTCACTCCCCCTCCTGTCCGTGTAAATCAGCGCAGTGCTTCTAGAAATGTTCCGTTCACTTACAATTGTTCCAGCACGGCACATTTGATGTCACTTACATTATAAAAGCGCTTTCACAAATAAGCAATAAACATTTGCAATATTTAAAAAATGATAAATATAAAAGGGGATCCTTCTCCTTTAATCTGAGAAGGATCCTCTTTTGCAGTTCCGAAATTCATTGAATCACCCAGTGCATGTCTTTCAAATCCACTGCCAACTGAACGGTCTGGCCCCTTGAAATGCGCTGTGCTTGCTGGCCGGAAAGGCTGCATTCCAGCTCCAGGCCACCCACCTCTACTTTGCATGTATAAAATCCGTGGTTGAACCGCAGGCCTTGGACAATGCCTTCAAAATTCCACCGGTCTTTACGGGAATCGTCAACATTGCCGTGCATCAGCTGAATGGTTTCTGCCCGAAGAATCAAAAAAGCCGGTCCGTTCAAGCCAGCTTCTGCAGCTGGAAAATCAAAGCCTGCGGATGTTGCTGCAAACCGGCCTCCCGCAATGGTGCCCGGAATGATATTTTTCATTCCTAAGAACGAGGCGACTTTTGTGCTGGCGGGCTGTTCGTACAGCTCTTTAGCGGTGCCGACTTGCAGCAGTTCTCCTTCGCTCATGATCCCGATCCGATCTGACAGATGAAACGCTTCTTCGCGGTCATGAGTCACAAAAACCACTGTGACCCGGAGCTCTTTCTGGATGCGGCCGAGCAACTCCCTCATCTCTTCGCGGAGGCTTGGATCCAGCGCACTGAACGGCTCATCCATCAGCAACAAACGGGGATCCGCGACAAGAGCCCGGGCCAGCGCTACACGCTGCTGCTGGCCGCCGCTCAATTCATTTGGAAAACGGCTGCTGTATCCTTTCAGCCCAACATGGGAAAGCATATTTCGGGCACGCTCGAGGCGTTCCTTTTTGCCGGACTTTTGCATTTTCAGGCCAAAGGCGACATTGTCTTCCACCGTCATATGCGGAAAAAGCAGCGGCTGCTGAAAGACCATGGCAAACTTTCGAGCTTCCGGCGGCACTTTCGTTAAATCGGCATCTCCCACCCACAATTCTCCTTTGTCGGGCTCGAGAAGCCCGGCCACCAGCTTCAACAGCGTCGTCTTGCCGCAGCCGGATGGGCCAAGCAAAGAGAAGAACTCGCCTTCTTGGATGGCCAGATCAACCGGCTTTAAGGAAAAGGCACTGCTTCCGGCCTGCTGAAGCGATCCGTATTGTTTTTCGATATTGACTATGCGCAGCTCACTCACGTTTTCACTCCTCTACGGTTTTTACGGCCGCCGTTTTCTTATTGCGGTAATAACTCTTTAATGCGAAGTCCAGTCCCAATAGAGCTGCAATCGCCATAGCGGCAAACACCAGCGAATAAGCCGAAGCGATTGCCGGGTCTCCTCCGCTGATAAATGGAAACAACAGAATCGGCACGGTCACCATCTGGCCGCTGCCAATGATAAATGTGATTAAATATTGGCTTAAGGAAATCAGGATGCTCAAACTGGCGCCCGCTGCAATTCCCGGCAGCAAATGCGGCAGCACCACGTGGTAAAAACGTGAAAATGCGCCGGCTCCAAGCATCCGCGCCTGGTCTTCCCAGTCGGTTGACAAGGTATTGTAGCTGATGATGACCGCCCGCACGACATACGGCAAGGTCGGAGAAATATGAGCCAGGACAACCCCTAAGATGGTCTCCGTCAATCCGAGGCGCAAAAAGGTCAGATGAATCCCCATGACTGCCACAAATGGCGGAATGACAATCGGCGCAAAAAGGATGGCTTCCACCAGCCACTTGCCTTTTATTTGGTGGCGGACCAGTGCGTTGGCAGCAGGCACGGCAAGCACTACGTTAACGGCGGTTACAATCAGGGCTATCCATAAACTCATACCGATGGCCCGAAAGGCATCCGAACTGCCGAACAGCACGTACTCCCAGGCCCGCAGGCTGAACGATTCCGGCAACACATGCGGCCATTGCCAGCCATAAGAGACGCTGGACAAGACCAACGGAATAAATGGGAAAACGATGAAGAAAAACAGGAACAGGAAGAACAAAGCTTTTGTAAAGCGTGTGAGACTTTTCATCCATCCCACCCCCTCAGCACATTCCAGCGTTTGCTGAAGTAATAGACCACCAGCCCCAGAAGAATCGTCAGAGACGCTAGAATGATATTGACCGCCAATGCTTCCGGCCGGTCAGCCAGCGTGCCGCTGGTATACAGCTGATACGAATACACCGGCAGGACGCTCGGATAAGTGACGCCCAATAAAAAAGGAACTTCAAATGCCGAAAAAGTAAAGACGAACACGATGAATGTGGCAATGGTCCAGGCCGGCATCATCACCGGCAGCACAATGTCACGGATAAAATCCCAATTCCCTGCCCCGAAAACCCGCGAAACATCCCGCCAGGAGCGGTGAATCCGCGCCAAGACTGGATACATCATCAGCGAAACGAACGGAGCTTCTTTCCAGGCATATGCCAGTATGATGCCCCACCCAAATGAATCGTTGACCAGCACAGGAAAATCCGTTATTTCATCAATCCACCCGGCAGAGGCTAAAATTTTCGATAAAAAGCCGCTTTGCATAAACAACAGCACCACAATATAGCCTCCAACAAGATGCGGAATCGTCAGAGGCAATTGAAACAGGCGCTGCCAAAACCGGGAGCTTCGGCCTTTTTCAGAAGCCTGCAGCATAAACAGCGCCACTGCCATCGCCGCACCTAAAAGAGCGGCAATCAGTGAAGACAATGCAGCAATCCGAAAAGTAAGGGCAAGGGAATCCCAGAATGCCTCGGAATTCAACAAATTGCGATAGGCGGCGATGCCAAAGCGGGTTTCGCCGATCGCCGGGAAATAGCCGAGGCTTTTCAGGAAACCATCAAAAAGCCCTCCAAAAAAAAGGAGGACAATCGTTGCGACGGCTGGAAACAGCAAGAGATATGGTTTAATCTTTTGCGACATTTTCCATCCATCCTTTTTCGATGATTTCAATATAATCCGATGAAAGTTCGGGAAGCCGGTTTTGCTCCAATTCTTCGATCGGCAATGTGGCAGCGCCTAAATCCACATCATTCATGGCTTGCTGCTGTTCTGCAGACAACTTTTCAAAATCCAAGGCGGATAAATCGCCCCAGTTTTCTGGAGACAGTTTTGCCGTCTGTGCTTCAGGCGACATCATTTCGTTGATAGCCACCATCGCACCGGCTTTTTGAGACGAATTAAATGGAATCGACAAGTAATGGGTGTTTGCCAGTGTCCCGCCGTCAAGCACGTAAGTGCGGGTCGATTCAGGGAATCGGCCTTTCAGGACTTCACTGGCCGCAAGCGCCGGGTCATAGCTCATGGTCATCCACACTTCGCCGCTCGCAAACAATTGCTCCTGTTTTGCCAGGCTTTCCGGATAGGTTTCCCCTTCGCGCCACAGATAAGGTTCAATCTCGTTCAAATACTGCCACATCGGTTCCATGCGCTTATCCAAGTCGGCTATTTCCGCTGCCGGCTGCTGGTATTGCCCATGCCCTCCTGTGGTTTCATAAAGCACATGGCGGATAAACGCACTGCCTGTAAAATCCGGCAAAGCCGGATATGTGAATTTCCCCGGGTTTTCTTTTGCCCATGCGGCCAGTTCTTCCATCGATTTTGGCGGATTTTTCACCTTGTCTTCATCGTAGACGAGGACAAATTGGGCTTTCCCCCAAGGCGCTTCCAAACCTTCTACAGGCTCGCCAAAATCGGCTGCGATTTCAGGCGCCTCCGGGTCGATGTAATCCTGGAAGTTGGGCAATAGGCCGGTGAAATCCCCCCACAACAAGCCATTGTCTTTGGCGGCTTTGAAATTTTCGCCGTTGATCCAAATAATGTCCATGCTGCCTTCAGTCTTGCCGGCTGATTTCTCATCCACCAATTGATTGACGAAGTCCTGCGCATCGTTCACCGGCACCCGGTTCAATTCAACGTCATGCTCTTCCTGAAGGCGAGGAGCCACCCATTCATCCAGGTAGCGGTTGATGTTTTCATTTCCGCCCCACATGTACATATTGACTTCCTGGCCGGTAGCCTCTTCGGTTACGCTTTTCCAATCGCTTTTTAGCAGACTGTCCGCTTCTTCCGGCGAGCTTTTTCCCGTTTCAATGGAGCAGGCAGCAAGCATGAGCACCAGCAATCCTGAAGCCATCAGTGAAATTTTCTTCATTCGTCCACTTCCTATGTTCTTTGATAAATTACGTTTTGCTTGCCGAATCGCTGAGCCGACTCCGCCTCTTCTGAAGCGCGAGTGGAACGCCCGCTACCATACTAAATAATACGATGGCCAGAATCACGATTTTCGGATTGCCGCTGACAAAACTGCTGCCTAAAAAGTTCAAGGCAAATGTTCCCGGAATGATGCCGATGACCGTTGCCAGTGCAAACGAGCCGAAGCGGACCTTTGCAACGCCAGCCGCATAACTGACCAGGTCAAAACTCAATCCCGGAAACAGCCGGAACAACAAGACATAAAAAAAGCCGTTTTGTTCCATCTGGGACTGGATTTTCCCGGCGCTGCCGGTCCACTTGGTTTTGCCCAGGCCGCCCAATTTTCGGGCCACGAAAAACGACAGAAACGCGCCCAGTGATGCGCCGATAACGGTGTAGAGGGTGCCCATCCAGGCGCCGAAGGCCAAGCCTCCAGCGAGGGACAGGATCGAAGCAGGAAAGAACAACAAAGGCCGGATCGTGTATGCCGCAATGTATACGACGGGCGCCCATAGCCCGAACGACAAAATCCAGCTGCGGAGGCTGTCCACATCAAACTGGAGAACCGAGCGGCTAAACCAAACCGCAGCCCCCACAGCAAACGCCACCAGCAGCCATTTTCCCGCCTTTACAGCCCTATTCGTATTCACGCGTTGCGGGTATGCGTTGAAATGCCGATATAGCGGTTTCTCATTTCATTATAACGCTTGCGGTTGACTCCGGCATCTGAGTAGCCGACGCGTGAAGCGGACCGGAATTCGATTTGCTGGGCTGCATCATTAAAATAAAATTCAATGTCGTCTTTAAACTTCAATCCTTTCGATTTCGCAATCGCATGGACGTAGTTCTCTTGAACTTGAACGATCGATACGCCTTCATAGCCTTTCAGCATGCCGATCAAGTTTTTCTTCGCCTCTTCCTTGCTGCCATTGTAAGGCCAGGCCGGCACAAACTTGTCCGCTTTCGCCGACTGGGAAGAAACCGCGTTCGGTGTTGATGGAACTGCTTGTAAGCGGCCGTTTTCCACACCCAGTTTCGGCTGGATATTGTTTTTGATGGCCATGTTTGCGATGCTGATGCCGGCTGCTGCAACCGTTCCATAGATCCCTATTTTTTTAGCTGGCAGTTCCCCGGCTTTTGCCTTGTTGAAAGTTTTGACGACCGGCTGGTTCAATAGGTTATCGACATAGACTTTCTTGCCGATTTTCACCAGCACTTCGCTGTAGGTCGGATACGGATGGATGACGCCTGATAATTTCCCCAAGTTGATGTTCAGCGACTTAATGGTCTGGATTTGGCTGATGATTTCACCCGCACGGTCCCCCAAAATGCTGGCACCCAGGATGTAGCCCTTTTTATCCAAAATGATTTTCACTTTGCCGATGCTGTCTTTTTTCGTATTCGCCCGGTCCAAATCAGCGTAGTCGTGTTCATAGACCCGGATGGAATCGCCGTATTTTTCCCGCGCTTCTTCTTCCGACAAGCCGGATCTGCCTAGTTCCGGATCTGTGTATGTACACCAGGTGACATGCTCGTAGTCCATTTTTTTGTTGATCGGCAAGATGGCGTTTTGTGTGGCGGTAATGCCTTGCACATTGGCCATATGGGATAATTGGTAAGGCCCGACAACGTCGCCGATTGCGTAGATGCCTTTGGCAGTCGTCTCCAGATGCTCATCCACTTGTATGCTCTTCGAATCGTATTGGACGCCTGCTGTTTCCAGCCCATATCCCGAAACATTCGCTTTGCGTCCAAGCGCCACCAGCAGCCCTTCTCCAGAAACAGTCGTTTCCTTGCCGCCTTTTTCAATGATCAAATCGATGCGGCTGCCTTCTTGATTTGCTTTCACAGCAGTAGCTGACGTATGGATCGTTACACCTTCATCAACCAGGCGCTGCTGGATCATCAAGACCAATTCTTCTTCGTCTTTCGGCAAAATCCGTTCAAATTTCTCGACAAGCGTCACTTTGACGCCTAGACGGTTCAAGGCCTGCGCCATTTCGACGCCAATCGCACCTCCGCCGAGAATGGTCATCGATTTCGGGAAAGATTTTTCCTTGAAGATGGTGTCATTTGTTAAATAAGATACTTTGTCGAGCCCTTCGATTGGCGGAACCATCGGCGACGAACCGGTGGAAAGAATGATTTTCTTCGCTTCAATATGCTCTCCGTTCACTTCTACTGCGTGTGGACTTACAAATTTCGCATACCCATTGATGAAATCGATGCCGGATTTCTGCAGCACTTCAGGAGATTCGCCTGAATATACTTTTTGGATGATATCCTGGATATCTTTTAACACGGTTGAGGTATCAACTTTTAAATCCGGGGTGTATTTTTTGGCGTGGTGGACTTCTTCCGCGATGTTGATCAACGATTTGCTGGGAATACAGCCTGACCATGTGCATTCGCCGCCCGGCAGGTTTTTGTCGATCAATACGACTTTTTTAGAAAAGCCTGCTCCTGTAAAAGCAGCTGTCAATCCAGCTGCCCCTGCTCCAATTATTGCGATATCGTATTTCTTTACCATGTTTACCATTTCCTTTCTGAGTGCTGAATTTTATATTTCAAACCATAAACCACGTTAAAGCGGTACAGCGCCTGCTGTTTCGGCACGTAAGTGCGATCGCGGGTTAGAAAACCGAACCTGATATATACTGGAATTATCTTATTAACGAAAAGGTGAAGCGGATGCTCGATACACATGCCCGAAAACACGTGCAGCCATTAGTGGAAAAAACAGCTGATTTTCTTTTGAAAAGAGGATGTACTGCCGATGGCGTCACTAAAACCGCCTTTGTAATCGGGGTATCTTCCGGGCCCTTCATTTACTTGGACCAGCCAGTTTTGGCGGTGCTCGTTTTGTGGATCTCCGGCTTTCTTGATGTCGTCGACGGCACCATGGCGCGGAAAACCAAACCGTCCCCCTGGGGAACCCTGTTGGATATTAGTTTTGACCGTCTGGTCGAACTCAGCGTCATTATCGGACTGGCGTTCCGTTTTCCGGATTCAATGTGGGCGCTGCTGCTTTTGAGCGCTTCCATTGTCATCGCCATGACCGTTTTCCTGACAGTCGGCGCCTTGTCTGATAAAAAAGGAATGAAATCCTTTTACTACCAAGCGGGGCTTGCTGAAAGGACAGAAGGCTTTATTCTGTTTACCCTAATGATTGTTTTTTCAACACATTTAACGATATTTACGCTGCTTTTTTTAGCAGTCCAAGTATTTACGATCGGCCAGCGCATGGCCGAAGCTAGGCGCCTTTTGAAGTAAAGGAGAGATTCAAAGGATGAAGACATTAACGCTGGTTGGAGGCGGACATGCACATTTGCATTGCCTGGAGCAATTGAAAAAAGAGCCGCAAAGAGACTGGCGGGTCGTATTGATTTCTCCTTCCCGCCATCAGTATTATTCCGGCATGTTCTCAGGCTATGCAGAAGGCATTTACCGATTGGACGACATCCGGATCGATCTGCAAAAACTTTGTGAACAAGTAGGGGCAATCTTTATCAAAGACCGAATTGCCGGTGTCGACGGACACAATAAAAGACTGGCCGGAACAAAAGGCGTTTACCCGTTTGATGTGGCATCTTTCGATATTGGTTCACAGAACGATATTCCGGCTGAATTGGCTGAGCGGGTTTCCAAGATCAAACCGAATTACCGGTTTCCGGAAGCCTTGTTGAAGTTTCGGGAAACCGCTTATCCGGTGATTGCCGGCGGCGGAGCTTCCGGAGTTGAAATGGCGTTTGCCGTATTGGCCTGGAGAAAAAAGAACGGCTTGCCGCCCAATGTATCTTTGTTCAGTTCCTCTTCTTTGCTGTCTGGCCAAGGGGCGACAGCCGTCCAAAAAATTGAAGCCATTGCCAGGCAAAAAGCCTTGCCTTTTTTCACTGATGAACGAATTGCAGCGATTGATGAACACTCCGTATCGACCCAAAGCGGCCGAACCTCTCCGCAATCGGATCTGCTCTGGCTGACCGGCCCTAAAAGCCCCGGCTTTTTCAAGCATTCCGGATTGAAGACAGATGCCGGCGGTTTTCTGCTCGTCAACGAATCCCTGCAGAGCCTGTCACATTCAGACCTTTTTGGCGCCGGCGACTGCATTGCCATTGACCGCTATCCTGCGCTTGCTAAGAACGGCGTCTATGCAGTCCGCCAAGGCTCTGTGCTTTGGAACAATCTGAAAAACCAGTTAGGCGGAAAACAACTAGCTGCTTTCACGCCCCAGAAAAATTTCTTATCCATCTTGTCTACAGGCGGGAGCGAAGCTTTTCTGATGTACGGAAAACAGGCTGTCCACGGAAAACTGCCTTGGATGCTGAAACAGCGGATCGACCAAAAGTTCATGCAGCGCTTTAAAACACTTTATGAATAAGCCAAGCCTTCTTTATGGAAAAGCAAAGAACGTCCGCACCGGTTTCCAATCCTCGGCGAACGTTCTTTTTGTCCTTTTTTCACTTATAAATTCTTTGCGCTATGCCTTTTTCTCCATCACTGCAAAATAATTCTCTTCCCGGTCAGCGAAATTGAACACACGCCCAAATGGCATGTCATCAATTTCACCAACGGTAATGCCTTGTTCCGACAGGCGGCTATGCAATTGATCGAGCTGGTCCGTATAAAACATCAGCGAAGGCGTTCCCAGGTTCAAGCCTGGCGACATGCTCGCGACAGCTTCTTTGTTATGTAGAACAAGCGTTGTGCCAGCTCCGCTATTCGGCGCAACTTCAACCCATCTCATGCCGCCTGTTGCCTGTTCTGCAACCACTTGAAAACCGACTGCCTCCGTCCAAAACCGTTTAGCCTCCTCCTGGTCATTGACATACAGCATCACTTGCCCAAGTTTATCGATCATTGGTTTTCCCTCCTCCGTTAATTAAACATATATATCCAGAATATTAAAACAATTAAACGAACATGTAAACAACTTCTCGATGAATAAAAAAAGAACTTTCATCCCGAAAAGGAATGAAAGTTCTTTTGCGTATTATTTGCTTAGTACTTCTTCTTTCGCCATCGCCTCAAGTTCGTCTTTCAACTGAAGCGTCTCAGCGGTTGTTTTGTGGACTTCACGTAGAAGTTCCGGATTTTCCATCAACGAAACGCCGTAAGACGGAATCATTTCTTTGATTTTCGGCTCCCAGCTGTTGATTTGGTCAGGGAAGCATTTTTCAAAAATCTCAAGCATCGCATGCACAGCTGTTGAAGCACCTGGAGAAGCGCCAAGTAGTGCTGCAATCGATCCGTCTTCAGCTGTTACGATTTCCGTACCGAACTGAAGCGTTCCTTTGCCTTTGTCGGTGTCTTTGATGACCTGAACGCGCTGTCCAGCGACAACGACATCCCAATCTTCCACTTTAGCATTCGGGATGAATTCGCGCAGTTCTTCGACGCGCTTTTCATTCGACAGCAATACTTGCTGCACCAAATACTTGGTCAACGACATTTCTTTCGCTCCTGCCGCAAGCATCGTGAAGACGTTGTTTGGTTTAACCGATCCGATCAAGTCCATGTTTGAACCTGTTTTCAGGAACTTCGGAGAGAAGCCGGCAAAAGGTCCGAACAACAAGGATTTTTGGTTGTCGATAAAACGTGTATCCAAGTGAGGAACGGACATTGGCGGAGCTCCGAGCTTCGCTTTGCCGTATACTTTTGCATGATGCTGCTCGACGATTTCCGGATCTTTGCATACTAGGAACAGCCCGCTTACCGGGAAGCCGCCAATATGCTTGGATTCAGGAATGCCTGTTTTTTGAAGCAATGGAAGGCTTCCGCCCCCGCCGCCGATAAATACGAAGTCAGCGTTATGATATTTGATCTTATCGTCCGCCATATCAAGCACTTTAACTTCCCATTTGCCGTCGCCGCTGCGTTTGATGTCTTTTACCGTGTGGTTGTAGTTGATCTCCACATCCTGCTCTTTCAAATGTTCAAATAGCATTTTAGTCAAAGCACCGAAGTTGACGTCTGTTCCGGAGTCGATTTTTGTTGCAGCAATCGGCTCATCTACCGTACGGCCTTCCATGATTAAAGGAATCCATTCTTTCAGTTTTTCAGGGTTATCGGAAAATTCCATTCCATGGAACAACGGGTTTTTCGACAAGGCTTCAAAACGTTTGTTCAGGAAGCTTACGTTGTCTTCTCCCTGCACCAAACTCATATGCGGAATAGACATGATAAAATCCTGCGGGTTGGCAATGCGTTTGTTTTTCACAAGGAAAGACCAAAACTGTCTTGAAAGCTGGAACTGTTCGTTGATATTAATCGCTTTTTTGATCTCAACGGTGCCGTCCTCTTTCTCAGGCGTATAGTTCAGCTCGCAAAGTGCAGCGTGGCCGGTACCGGCGTTGTTCCATTCATTGGAACTTTCTGCGCCTGCCTGTTCAAGCTTTTCAAATACTTTGACGTTCCATTCCGGTGCCAATTCTTTAATCATTGATCCCAAAGTAGCACTCATAATTCCAGCACCGATTAAAATAATGTCTTTCTTATTTTGTTGGTTGCCCATTATAACCTTCCTTTTCTACTCTATTGTTGGCAGATCGAATGCAAATCTTCCGGCCCAGGAAATTGTTCGGAAATCCCGAAATGGCCAAAAACTGCATCTTTTCTGTCTTTATACTAACTATATCACAGTGAATGGTTATTATTTACGTATTCAAACATCCTCTATTATACGTGATTTAGATAAAAAAGTCCTTATGGAATGCTTGAAAAACAGACAAAAAAGGCCCTCTCGCAGAGCGCCTTCTTCAATCATTGCCTTCTGTTTTCCGCTGGAACCAAAAAGATTACGGCAAGCCCGGTCTGTTAAAATTTTAAAATTCCAGCTTGGTCGTTGTTTTAGCTGCCTGGCACTCAAAATAACTGCTTCAACATTCCCCTTGCGTCGCAGCTGCCGCCTGAGTGAATTTAACGCAGCCAATGCAATGACAACGGCCTCTACTTGTTCAACTTTTTATTTGCTCCCTTATTTCCGCTTTCTTATTTTCATGGCTGCCTGCATAGACGCATACCCGATTGCGTCCTTCTTTCTTTGCCGCATATAGAGCTTCATCTGCTTGGTTCAATAAGTGGAAAAGCTGGTCTTCCGAAACTTCCATTTCTGCTACGCCCAAACTCAGAGTGACTGAAATCATTTCTCCATCCAAAAAAATCGGCTGGCTTTCCACTTCTTTACACAGCCTCTCGGCCAATGCTTCCGCTTCAATTCCGGTATAAGAGTTTAGTGCGAGAACGAACTCTTCCCCGCCATAGCGGGCAAAAATCTGGTCTTTTTCCAATTGAGCTTTACAGACCTTCGCTACGTGAACCAGCAGTTGATCCCCTACTTGATGCCCATATGTATCATTGACCCGCTTAAAATGATCGATGTCCAACAAGATCACACTAAAAGGCGTCGACTGTTCTTTTGCAGCAATAAAGTCCTGCTCACATAATTGCAAAAAGGCACGGCGATTAAAAACCTGTGTCAGTTCATCCGTATAGGCCTGATGCTGCAGTTTCTCCTGCAGCTTTTTCAGTTCGGTGATGTCTGTAAAAATAAGCAATTGCCCTTTTGTATTTCCAGATTGCTCGAGTGGTGAATTCCGCACTTGGAAAACTTGTTCGGACTTCAGAAGTTTCAATTCCTGTGTTTTTAAATCCCCTTCGAGTCTTAAGGGGAAAGGATATCCGGCCAATTCAACCCAGACGGACTCAAAGTCCATGCCATACATTGACTGATTCAAGTTTGGCCAATTGAGTTGGCATGCTTGATTAAACTCAATGAGCCGGTTCGATTCATCAAGCACTATAACCCCATCATTGATGCCATTGAAAATAGCATCTTTTGCTATTGGCATAATTGTAAATAACCGAGACGAACCAATGGCCCATAAATACAAAACAGAAGAAATCCACAGCACCATCGGCACTGGATCAATTCCCTGAGGCGCTGCCCCGATTAAGTATAAAAAGGCAGTCATCATTGGTATCAATTGCCCCAGCATCAATGCAATCAGCTGCAGCCGGTAAGCCTTGGCCGTTTCCTTCCAATGGAAAATCAGCAAGGAAAAAGCCGCAAACATGCACGCAAATGTAAATATACCGTGGACGGCGTACCAGGGCCCGATCTCTTGTTGAATGAAAGGAATACCGAGTGCGGCATCAATTTCAAAAGACCGGTAATGCAAGTGATGCCATTCATTCGTAGCCACCAAGATGAAAGATAAAGTCGGAACCAAGATAAGGGATACTGCTCTTTTCCAGCTTACCTTGATGCCGAGGTACTGCATGATAAATAACAAGCCCAACGGGGAAGAAACCGGCATGCCGATATATTGTACGGTTGTCCAAAACTTCATCTCCCCTAAGTTGGCGGCCAATAGCCCCATCGCAGCGGCAAAACAGTAAATGGTGATGGATGCTGTATAAAGCATGAAAAAGAGCGCAATCTTATTGTAATGATGGCGTTTTAAAAAGACGTATGAACATAAATACAAATTCAGCACACCAGATGTGCACATTAAGGTGATGTAGGCGGTCAAGTTGGAAGTCAAGGGTCGTTACCTTCTTTTTCAGTTGCATTTTTTCTTTTAATGTAGCACATTCCGAAAAGAAAAACGCCGTTTTTATAGGAAGCGGCATACAAACTAATTGAAAAGAACCGGTGCAGGAATAGGAGTGTTTGTTCTTGAATAAAGCAGAAGGGGCTTTTTCTAAAATTAAACAGCGGTACAAGCTGAAAAGGAGGCGAATTCATGCAATTAGGAGCTTTTTCAATCAGTTTAAATGTAAAAGATATTCACGCATCCAAAGAGTTCTATGAAAAAATCGGATTTGAAACATTCAGCGGCAACATTGAGCAGAATTGGCTCATCATGAAAAACGGCAAAACGGTGATTGGCTTATTCCAAGGGATGTTCGAGAAAAACATGTTAACGTTTAACCCTGGATGGGATGAAAATGCACACAATCTTGATGTTTTTGAAGACATCCGCGACATTCAAAAAAAGCTGAAGGCTGAAGGGATTTCCTTCACTGCCGAAGCCAATGAAACAACGCAAGGCCCTGCCAGCTTTTTCATCGAAGATCCGGACGGGAATCCGATATTGTTTGATCAGCATCGATAAATAAGCTTAAAAAATGAAAAGGCAATTAGCTTACCCTATCAGCAGGGTGCCAATTGCCTTTTCTATACGAACCAGAGATGGATGAAAGAAACTGGAACCCTTCCCTTACGTCGCAGCTGCCGAAGAAGCTGCCGCCTGATCGGATTTGACGCAGTCAATGGCTACCACCAATGCAATGACAACGGCCTCCATTTCTTCATCCAGCACCTGCACTTTGTAACTGTCGCCCCAAGTGAACCATTCCTTGCTCACCTGGCCGACCACTTCAGCGTTTTGCAGGATTTGAAAATCCATGTCCCACCAATTCCCCTGAACATCCAAGCCTGCCCCTTCAATCGTGTAGCGGGCTTTTAAAAAAGTGAACTCCTTCTTGATCGTCAGTGCTTCTCGGCCATTCACTTCTACAAAAAACTTGGGAAGAAAACTGAAGGTTTTTTTCGTGATCAGGGCAACTTCGTCCCTCTTCGTGTTCAGGATGGAAAACGTCTTTGGAATTTGCATAAAACTGCCTTCCACGTAATACACGTCCTGTTCCTGCTGATCTTTCACCGTAAATTTGCCGCTTAGGCTGAAGACTTTTTGCTTGATATAAAATTGCTTCATGGATGAACCTCCTTTGTAAATTGGTGAGAAAAAATGCAAAACATTGTCTATAAACTTTTATACGTATCGAACTCAAAAAAGCTTCGTTTATTTTTGATATAGTTGCTTGAGAATGAAATTAAGACAGAGAAGGATGGTTTCATGCATAACTCCCTCGCACACATTTTAGATAATTGGGTCGAACAAATAAATCGAGATGAGTTCTATTTGGTTCACTCATTCGATCGGCTCCTCGCTGAGAAAAGCAGCAGGGAAGCATATGAGTTTGTTCCTTATATGATTGAAGCCGTCCTTTTAACAACGGATGGCTTCCTAGCCTCTCAACTCATCTTTTATTTGAATTGTTTCTACGGAAAGGCAGATACGACAGAACTTCATCCAGTGCTTCTCGCTAAGCGAAAAGAACTGGAGAATCATATCTCCCGTCTAAGAGACGCTGACGCTGCAAGGGAATATGAAGAATTAAAAAGGGAGCTGCGTTTAAAATAAAAATCTAGAAGCTTTTGAGCTGAAGGCCGTCCAGTCCTATTGTTCATAACCCGCGGTTGTCTTCACTTTCGGTTTTGTTTATTAGAACCAGATCAGACATTACACTAAAGGCACTTATTCCTTTCAGAAAGGATTTGTTCAAAATGGAAATCGAGAATTTAATCCGAGTAAAAACCCGGCAGGAACTGAGGAATTGGCTGGAGGCAAATGCAGCAGCTGAGAAGTTTTGCTGGGTCGTGGTCAGCGTGGCTCCTCGGCCCGGCGTCCTCCAGTATTTAGATGCCGTCGAAGAAGCCCTGTGCTTCGGCTGGATCGACAGCACGAAAAAGCGCATATCGGACACGGAAGTGGCGCAAAGGCTTTCTCCGCGGAAGAAGAACAGCAACTTCACCGAATTGAACAAAGAGCGCATCCGCAGGCTGGAGAAATTGGGCTTGATGAAAGAAGCAGGCTTGAAAGTTCTCCCGGATATGCGGCCGGAATCGTTTGTGATCGACCCCAAAATCGAATCACGCCTGAAAGAAGACCCAAACGTATACCGAAACTTTCTCGGTTTCCCGGAACTGTACAGGCGGATCCGGATTGACACCATCCAGAGCTACCGGAACGAGCCGGATGTGTTTAATAAGAAACTGGAGAAATTCATTGAAAATACGAAGGAAAACAACATGTATGGCCAGTGGAATGACAACGGCCGCTTGATGGATTATTAAATTATGGAGTTGAGGAATTTTTACTGCCTCTCTGAATTGTTCTGCTATCTCCCATTCATTAAAAAGGCTTGCAAAAGCCTTTTTTAATTTTGCCGTTTTTCCTATTCTGTTTAATTTTTTGGATGATTACAAATAAAGCCAAATTATTTTTCTAATATTTTCCTAAATTCTACTCAAATTCTCATGCCGTTCTCATAATTTTCTCATAATCGCAGGGTAACTTAGAGAGTATCAGAAGTGGAGGAGGAGTTTAGAGATGAAAATTGTCATTGTACCTTCAGGTTTTAAAGAGTGCCTGGATTCAGAAGATGTAGCAGCAGCAATGGAACGGGGCGTTAAACGGTTTGATCCGTCAATCGAGACGGTCGTCATTCCGATGATTGACGGCGGGGAAGGATTTGTCAAAACGATTATCCGCTTAAAAGGCGGCACCTTGGTGGAAAAGCAAGTGACAGGGCCCGTCGGCAAACCCATCAGCAGCTATTTCGGCGTTTACAAAGAACACGGCAAACGGATTGCAGTCATTGAAATGGCGGCGGTAGCCGGGCTGAAACTGGTGCCCCGCGCTGAGCGAAACCCGCTAAAAACGACTACTTACGGCGTCGGCGAATTGATAACGGCTTCCCTTGACTATGGCGTTGACCGCATTTTGATTGGCTGCGGCGACTCCGGCACTTCAGACGGCGGAGCCGGCATGGCCCAGGCACTCGGTGTGCAATTTTTGGACAAGTACCAGCAACCCGTGCACATCAGCGGCGGGGAAGACTTGTTGAAAGTGGACTCCCTTCTCACTGCGAACGTAGACAGGCGGTTGGAGGACATCACAATTGACGTGGCATGCAATTGGCAGAACGTCTTATGCGGCGAAAGAGGCGTAGCACGCGTGTTTGGGCCGCAAAAAGGAGCCACGCCAAAGCAGGTGGTTCTTCTCTCTTCAGCATTGGAGCAATATGCCGGGGCTATTCAGCAAGCGACGGGGCTCGATGTCCGCACCTTGCCGGGCAGCGGCGCATCGGGCGGATTAGGTGCCGGATTACTGGCATTTACCAACGCCACCTTGCATCCCCGTTTTGAAATCATCATGGACTTTATCAATATCGATGAGGAAATTGCCACAGCTGATATCGTCTTTACCGCAGAAGGCAGCTTGGATTTCCAGACGCCGAATGGAAAAATTCCATCGGAAGTGGCGCGGATCGCCAAAATGAGCCATATTCCGGTGATTGCCTTGACCGGAACCATCGGTGAAGGCGCCGACCTTAATTACAAGGCAGGCATCGACGCTTACAGCTGTATCATCCAAAAGCCTGTTTCTTTGGAACTGGCAATGAAAAACGCGCCGAAATGGATCGAGGAAAGCACCTATTCCGTGCTGCGGAAAGTCGCCATCGGCTGGCGGATGACCAATAAAGGCGGGTTGAAGAAGGTGTCCAGCTAATATGATGGAAGGATTGGAAAAACAACTCCAAAAGAACCGGCTGTTCCTTTCCAGAGATCGGTTGTTTTCAAAACCGACTGTCCTCATGGGCTTGCATGTGCTTTTTCTGGCAGCCATCTTGTTGGCCGATGGTTTGGACTACCCGGCCAAAATTTCGTTATTCGCGTTTTTGTCGGCGATGGTTTTATGGATAGCTACGAAAATCCCCGCCGGATTCGTCGCCGTTTCCCTTATTGCCTTCGTCATCCTGATGAATGCAGCAGAACCGGAACTTTTGTACGAATCGCTTTCCGAGGAAGTAGTGTGGCTTATGATCGGGTCGTTCATCATCGGCCAGGCCGTCAAAGAATCGGGACTTGCGGAACGCTTAACGCTCTTTCTGCTCCGTAAATCGAAGGAAAAAGGACAAGCGCTAGCAGGAGTCAGCGCCGTTTTGTTCGCCACCGTCTTTTTCATTCCGTCCACTTCCGGCCGGGCTGCACTCGCCATGCCGATCATCAGCCAATTAAGCCAAAAATATACGGAAAAAGAACAGCGGGTGCTGGTTCTGTTGGCGCCCGTCGTCATCCTGATGAGCACATCCGCTACCTTGATCGGGGCAGGTTCCCACTTAATCGGCATCGGACTTCTTGAAAGCACCGCCCAGCAATCCATTTCGTTCATCCAGTGGTTCGTTTGGGGACTGCCGTTTGCCGCCGTGGCGACGCTTCTTTCCTTCCTGGTTGCAAACTGGCTGTTTTGGCCGAAACACGGAGAAAAGCGATTGGAAATTGAACAAGCTGCTGGCCCCTCCCTTGTGAAAAAGCAGCTGAAACCGATTGAGAAAAAGACGCTGATCCTGCTGTGTGCATTGATCGTCTTGTGGATGACCGAAAGCCTGCATGGCTATGACATCGCATTTGTGGCGATGATCGGCGCCATCCTGGTCATGGCGCCAAACTGCGGCGTCATCACCTGGAAACAAGGCATGAAATCCGTTTCTTGGAATTTGATTGTGTTTGTGGCCGCTGCTGCAGCACTCGGGAAAATTTTGGTGGATACCGGCGTTGTGGAATGGCTGGAAGGAGGCATGGCAAACTTTCTGCAGTCGTTTACGGATGCACCGGAATGGCAAATCGTTTTCGTCATTCTGTTTGTATCGGTGACCAGCCATTTGTACATCACTTCCCATACGACCCGGGCCATTGTCTTTATCCCGGCGTTCTTGCTGTTCAGCGAAGCCATTGGCGCCAACCCTTCCGCCGTGGTGTTCTTGAGTTTAATCGGCATGAACTATTGCGTGACGTTTCCGGTCAGCTCCAAAGCCTTGCTGCTGTTTTACGAAGACGAAGACGAAGGCGTTTCGTACGATGCCGGCAGCCTGGTCAAACTGAGTGCCGTCTTGATGCCGCTCTATATCGCCCTGATGATGCTGTTTTATTTCACATATTGGCAGTGGACCGGATTGCAGCTGTAAAGAATGACCCAAAACAGAGCCATGCAGCACCGGCTCTGTTCTTTTTATGGGTTCGAGTGAATTCACTACGGCAGCAACTTCAGCTTCTTTTTCAATTATTTCTTTTTGCCAAGCCGGAACCTTTCTCTCAATTGCCATTTTCTATATGAGAACCCTTTCAGCAATTTGAAAATTAAAATTATTTCGAAATACTATAAATTTCCATATCGGCATTTGTGATGATTTTTTAAAAAAGCTGCAGCCCTTGCTGTTTTAGCGAATTTCACTAGTTATTAATTGGACACAATTTAATATCAGGGTATCCTTTGACAAAAAATCTATTTCCTATAACATTGAAGATAGGATTAGAATCATTATAGTTAGATAATCATATTAATTGAGGCGAACCACTTTGATTAATATTTTTTTATGGGGTTATCGGCTATGAGCATTCTAAAAAAACATTTAGGAGGAATTTAATATGTCTTTGATCGGAAAAGAAATTCAACCATTCGCAGCTTCAGCTTACAACGCCGGAAGCGGTGAATTTATCGAGGTATCGGAACAAAACATGAAAGGCCAATGGAGTGTGGTTTGCTTCTACCCTGCAGACTTTACATTTGTTTGCCCTACGGAACTTGAAGATCTTCAAAAACAATACGCTACCCTTAAAAATCTGGGCGTGGAAGTGTATTCCGTTTCAACAGATACTCACTTCACGCATAAAGCATGGCACGATCATTCAGATGCAATCAGCACACTTGAATACATCATGATCGGCGACCCGTCTCAACGCATTTCCCGCAGCTTTGATGTCTTGGACGAAGAAGCGGGCCTTGCACAGCGCGGTACATTCATCGTTGACCCGGACGGCATTGTTCAAGCTGCAGAAATCAATGCAGACGGCATTGGCCGTGATGCAAGCACGCTTGTCGGCAAAATCAAAGCGGCTCAATATGTCCGCAACAACCCAGGTGAAGTTTGCCCGGCTAAATGGGAAGAAGGCAGTGCGACACTTAAGCCGAGCCTTGACCTTGTAGGGAAAATATAAGGAGTTCTGATCATGATATTAGATGCAGATATAAAAGCACAATTAGCTCAATACCTAGAATTGTTGGAAGGCGATGTGCTGCTGAAAGTCAGCGCAGGATCGGACGACGTTTCCCGCGACATGTTGGCTTTGGTAAATGAACTATCCGCAATGTCTGCCCGCATCAAAGTGGAACATGCACAGCTTGAAAGAACGCCGAGCTTCAGTGTCAGCCGCATCGGCGAAGACACCGGCATCACGTTTGCCGGCATCCCTCTTGGCCATGAATTTACTTCACTGGTCCTTGCCTTGCTGCAAGTAAGCGGGCGGGCTCCGAAAGCCGACGCGAAAGTCATCGACCAAATCAAAAGCATCCAAGGCAACTACCATTTCGACTCTTACATCAGCTTAAGCTGCCAAAACTGTCCGGAAGTGGTCCAGAGCCTAAACTTGATGAGTGTGCTCAACCCGAATATCTCGCATACGATGATTGACGGCGGAGCATTCAAAGAAGAGGTTGAAAGCAAAGACATCATGGCGGTCCCGACGGTCTTCCTGAACGGCGAACCGTTCTCCAGCGGACGCATGTCGCTTGAAGAATTGCTTGCTAAACTCGGCAGTGCACCGGATGCATCCGAGTTTGCAGACAAAGACCCGTATGATGTTCTTGTTGTCGGCGGCGGGCCGGCGGGTGCAAGTGCGGCCATCTATGCTGCGCGCAAAGGCATCCGGACAGGCATCGTTGCGGAACGCTTTGGCGGACAGGTTCTGGATACGATGAGCATCGAAAACTTCATCAGCGTCAGACAGACAGATGGGCCGAAGTTCGCTGCGAGCCTTGAAGAGCATGTGAAAGAGTACAACATTGATGTGATGAACCTGCAGCGCGCCAAGCGTTTGGAAAAGAAAGAGTTCATCGAACTTGAACTTGAAAACGGCGCTGTCGTGAAAGGCAAAACCGTCATTCTTTCCACAGGCGCGCGCTGGCGCAATATTGGCGTGCCGGGCGAGGCTGAATTCAAGAACAAAGGCGTGGCTTACTGCCCGCACTGTGACGGCCCCTTGTTTGCCGGCAAAGATGTAGCAGTGGTCGGCGGCGGCAACTCCGGCGTCGAGGCAGCCATCGACCTGGCAAACATCGTGAACCACGTAACCGTTTTGGAATATAATGCAGAGCTAAAAGCGGATTCTGTGCTGCAGGACCGCCTGAAGAGCTTGCCGAACGTTACAATTCTCACAAACGCCCGTACACAGGAAATTACCGGCACGGACAAAGTGAACGGCATCTCCTATATTGACCTTCAAACAGGAGAAGAAAAGCATGTCAAACTGTCCGGCGTCTTTGTCCAGATCGGCCTTGTTCCAAATACCGACTGGCTAGGCGACACAGTTGACCGCAATAAGTTCGGTGAAATTATCATCGATCAGCGCGGCTCAACGAACATCCCGGGCGTCTTTGCTGCAGGCGACTGCACAAACAGCCCGTACAAACAGATCATCATTTCGATGGGATCCGGCGCGACAGCTTCATTGAGTGCGTTCGACCACCTCATCAGAAGCGAAGTTCCGGTTTTGGCATAACGGATAAAAATAAAGGATTGTTGAGAGGGAATAAATTCCTCTCAACAGTCCTTTTGCTTTGTGTGAACGATTGAGGAAGCGTTCGTTTATCCTCTTATGCATGGTCTGCGGCTACTCTTCGGTTCAGATATGATATGATAACTTAGTTGCGCTTTGGCGCGAAGGAGCTTATATGATGAAATTCAATAAAGGTGTTTTATATATATTAATAGGTGCGTCTTTTTTTGGTTTTACTCCGATATTTGCCAAAATCGGATTCAGCCATGGGTATTCACTTGGCCAGATCAATATCGTCCAAATGATCATTTCTTTCATTTTGCTATGGTCTTTGACGCTCATTAAACGCGCCAGTTTTAAAGGGCTCCATAGGAAAAATATTCTCCAAGTCATGGTGACCGGTTGTTTTATCGGTTTAACCAGTATTTTTTATTACGGCTCGATGCAGTATTTGCCTGCTTCATTGGCCATTATTTTGATGTTCCAATTCGTTTGGATCGGAATCATTTTAGAATGGATTTTCAGTAAAATAAAACCTTCCAAGCTGACGGTATTGTCCATTCTTTTAATCTTGGTCGGGGTCTTTTTTGCTTCGAATTTTGTAAATGGCGATATAAATGGATTGCCGCTGAGAGGTTTCGTTTTTGGCATTCTGTCTGCCTTCACCTATGCCGGATTCATCTTCTGCAGCGGCAAGGTGGCTGTGAATGTAGATCCGTGGACGCGCAGCTCTTTGATGGTGACAGGCTCAACCATTTTAGTGCTTGTTGTATTCATGGGGGATATGCCCGCTGTGCTGCCCTTGGAGAAAGATTTGGTAACCACAGCAGTTGGCGTTTCGCTGTTCGGGGCCGTCTTGCCGCCATTGTTTTTTGCAGCTGGCGCCCCTTTGGTTTCAGGCGGAATGGCCAATATCCTAACGTCCATCGAATTGCCGATCGCCATCCTGTCAGCGAGCCTTATTCTGTCGGAAGCCGTATCGCCGTTCCAATGGTTCGGCATTGTGATTATATTAGCCGCTATTGCCTTAAACGAACTCAGTCCCAACCTTTTCCGCATCAAAAAGTTCTTTTAACTTAACGTATCCTAAAAAACAAAGCACCGCGTAAAAAGGGCAGCCGGCATCGTTTTGATGCCGGCTGCCCTTTTGCCATCTGGTTTCATACGGTGACATAATCCATTCATAAAAAAGCATATGGAATTATTACATTTTATCAAGTATGCATAGGATTAAGCGCTCAATTTCCCTGGAAACAAGAAGCTCTTTTACCTTGCTTTATCTATTGCTGGCTCCTTTTACGGCCCCATGCAGCAATGGCTGAAATGTCATCAGGGGTTGTTCTGCAGCAGCCTCCAATCAGACGGGCTCCAGCGTTGTACCAGCTTTTTGTACTTGAAGCAAAATGATTTGCTAAGGGCTCTTTCTCCCAAGTCTTGCTTACGGCGTCATACGCTTCACCGGAATTTGGATAAACAATTATCGGTTTAGATGTTCGGCTTTTTCCCTCTTGGATCAGCGATTCGATAAAATCAGGTGCTGAACAATTAATGCCGATTGCAGCTGCCTGCTCTTCTTTATCCAGCCATTCCGCGCAATTGGACATTTTTTCTCCGTCGCTTATATGGCGGCCATCTTTGGCGCTAAAACTGAACCAGGCATAAACGTCCGGGAATTCCTTCAGCACTTTTACAATGGCTTTAGCTTCTATCAGGCACGGAAGGGTTTCACATGCTAAAATATCGGCCCCTGCTTCCACCAGCACTTTGATCCGGTCTCTATGGAAAGTCACGAGTTCCTCTTCGGTCAATGAATAATTGCCGCGGTACTCGGAACCGTCCGAAAGAAAAGCGCCGTAGGGACCGACAGAAGCTGCCACTAACGGTTTCGGCCGGTTGGTTTTGTCTTCAACGCCTGCCCAGAATTCATCGCGGGCCTCGACGGCAATTTGGACCGACTTTCGGATCAGGCCGACCGCGTCTTTCTCCGTCAACCCTCTTTCCCGGAAACCTTGGATTGTCGCCTGATAGCTTGCCGTGATGGCACAGTCTGCACCCGCCTCAAAATAATCCAGATGGACTTTTTTGATCATTTCCGGATTTTCCATGACAATTTTCGCCGACCACAACCGGTCATTCAAATTACAGCCGTAATTTTCCAGCTCTGTCGCCATGGCGCCGTCGAGAATGAGGACCGGAAAATCAGTTAAAATTCGTTCAATCGGGTTCATGCTGCCACTTCCTTTCCATGTCCAAAATCAGGTTTCTGCCTTTAATTGTTTCTGTTTGCTCTGCTTAAAAACTGCTTCGTCCGTTCCACTTTCGGATTATTGAAAAGCTGTTCCGGCGTTCCTTCTTCGACGATCTTCCCGTCTTCCATAAAAACAACGCGGTCGGAAATATCACGCGCAAACTGGAGCTCATGGGTCACAATCAGCATCGTGTTTCCTTCGTCCGCCACTTTTCGGATCGTTGCCAGCACTTCATCCACCAGCTCTGGATCCAGCGAGGAAGTCGGTTCATCAAACAGCAATACTTCCGGGTCCAGCGCGAGTGCCCGCGCAATGCCGACCCGCTGCTGCTGCCCGCCTGACAATTGGGCGGGATAATGGTCCAGCCGGTTCGCCAGTCCGACCCGTTCCAGAATTTCGATGCTCTGTTTTTTGGCTTCTGCTTTATGTATTCGCTTGACGCTGGTCAACCCGATCATGACGTTTTGCAGCACCGTAAAATTCTTGAATAGGTTGTATTGCTGGAACACCATGCCTGTCGAATTCCGTAAGGAAACGATATCCGCTTTTTTGGCGGATTGGGCATCCACTCGTTTCCCGCCGATTTCCACAATTCCGCGGGTTGGCTCCTCCAGAAAATTAATGCAGCGCAGGAGCGTTGATTTGCCAGAGCCGCTTGGCCCCAAAATCGAGACCACTTCGCCTTTCTGGACGTTCAAGTCGATGCCTTTCAGGACATGCTGGCGCTCGAAATACTTATGGACATTTTCCAATTTAATCATCAGGCAATCCCTCTTTCATATCTGCGTGCCCGTTTCTCCACTTTTACAAGCAAACGCTCCACCGCTATGCAAAGAATCCAGTAGACGATTGAGACCGCGATGTACACTTCAAAAAATGCCAAGCCGCGCGAACCGAGAATTTTGGCTTCTCCCATGATGTCAATGACGCCAATGATAAACACAAGAGACGTATCCTTAATCGTGCTGATAAACATATTTCCAAGGTTCGGTATAGCTGTGGCTAAGGCCTGCGGGAAAATGACCTTGAGCATCATCTGGGCCGGCGTCATCCCGATCGATTTGGCCGCTTCAAACTGTCCTCGGTCAACCGATTCAATTGCGGAGCGGATCGTCTCAGACAAATATGCTCCCAGATTCACGGAAAACGCCAATAGCGCATAAACTTCGGGTGGAATGCTGTTGACATCCGCCGATTGGAGCCAGCCGTATTCGATCTGCACGTAGTAAATGATTTTCGGTATGCCGTAAAACACCAGGTAGATCTGAACCAATAAAGGCGTCCCTCTGATAAAAGATACGTAAATGGCCGAAATCACCCTCAACACCGGCACCCGGTAAATTTTAATAAGGGCGGTGGCTACGCCAATAAATAAGCTTAAAATCAATGAGCCGACTGCAATCCCTATGGTGACGGGCAGCCGTGAAATAATTGCAGGAAAACTCTCTATTAAAAAATTGATATCCAGTAAATTTTCCATTGCCTCTTCCCCTCCACAAACCTATTCAGGGATGTACTCTCCGCCAGTCCATTTTTTCGACAGTTCAGCTAAAGTGCCATCTTGCTTGAGCTCTTCCAAAACAGGATCAATCAGCGCTTTCAATTCTTCGCCCTGCTCCCCTTTTTTCAAGACGATGCCCATGTCGTCATTCACCAAAGGCTGGCCGACAATTTCCACGTCTAAATCATTCTTTTTCAAAACCGCATCGATCATGATTGGATCGTTTACGTAAGCATCAATCCGGCCGTTTTGCACATCCTGCAAAATTTCTGAAGGATTGCCGCTTTCGCTGTACTTCAAATCAATCGGCTTTGCTGCTTTTTTGTTGTACTCCTCGAGCAATAAGGTGTAAGAATCCCCGGCTAAGGCACCGATTTTCTTACCTTCCAAATCCTTAATGGTTTGAATGTCTTCTCTTCCACCCTTCACCGCAATAACGGTTTCAGCTGCAAAATAGGATTCATCGGTGAACAAATATTTGCCTTGGCGTTCCGGCGTTTTCGCAACTTGATCGGCGATGGCCTGGATTTTATTGGATTCCAGCGCCAGGAACATGCTGTCCCACGGCACGGCAGTAAATTCAAACGTGTAGCCGTCCAATTTCTCATCGACCGCTTTGACCACTTCCACATCGTATCCGGTCAATTCGTTGTTCTCATCTGCAAATGCAAAAGGCGGATAGTCGTTTTGCGTTCCAACGGTGATCACTTGCTCGCCTGCAGCACTGGCTGCTTCCTTCGACGAACATCCGCTGAGAACGCCGCCTGCGCCCAGCAATAAAACCAGAGAAAGGGATATGTACGGTTTTCTTTTCATGATAAAACTCCTTTGTTGGTAAAGAGAGTCGCAAAGTTCTTTCATGCCCGAAAGCTTTGCGCTGCTTGAATGCGGCCAATAAAAACAAAAAAACCCATTCCGATAGGAAATAGGTTTTAATCTACATCTTATCTCTCAGAGCAAACGCTCTGCAGGAATTAGCACCTCTCATATGAAATGATGGTTGCTGGACGTCATTGGGCCTGTCCCTCAGTCTCTCTTGATAAGTTATTTAATTTTTTAACATATTACAGATAGTATTTTACATTGCCTGTTCTGTCAAATACATTTTTTTCTATTTTGAATTTTTATCACTTATTTTTTACTAAAAAAGAAAGGTGAAGAGCGATAAAAAAACAGGATTTCTCTGCCGCCTTTTTAAATTTCGAGCAGCCAATTGACAATAGTCTGAATCTTAAATACTATCTAATAATACTTCGTAAGGCTTTTATTAATTCACTTTACGCTGTCCTGACTTTTTAAGAATGGCCCAAATTTAACGAAGAGCGGAGCGAATCAGCAATGACAAAAGAAACGGTTTATGACGTAGCCATCGTTGGCGCGGGAACAATGGGAATGGCTGCCGGTGCCTTTCTGGCGAAGCAAAACGCAAAGACCTTGCTGATCGATGCCTTCGATCCGCCGCACATCAAAGGGAGCCACCACGGCGATACCCGCTTGATCCGGCATGCTTACGGCGAAGGCAGGCAGTATGTGGCGCTTGTGAAGCGTGCCCAGCAATTATGGGAAGAGCTCGAACAGGAGACCGGCTGTAAAATTTTTAAAAACACCGGCGTTCTTGGCCTCGGCCCGAAAGACTCGCCTTTTCTTCAGGAAACCATCGCTGCCGCCCAGAAATACAACCTCCCGTTGGAAATCTTGGATGCCAAGGAAATCCAAAAGAGATGGCCCGGCTTTTCAGTGCCGGATCACTTTATCGGCTGCTTTGAAGAAGGATCGGGAATCATTTACAGCGAGTCCGCCATCCGGGCTTACAAGGACACCGCTCTTCAAAACGGTGCGGAACTTGTTCCTAATACACCCGTTCGGCACATTGACGTGAATGATGCAAATGGAGTAAAAATTTCGACCGGCCACTCGGCCTATTATGCAAAAAAAGTGATTATCACGGCCGGTGCCTGGGCTGCTAAATTATTGCCGGAGTTAAGCCTTCCGATTCAGCCGACACGCAAAGCCGTCGGCTGGTTTGATGCACCTTCCAATCTGTACAGCGATGCCCACTTTCCGGCCTTCTTTATCGAGGACGGTGACAAAAAGGCGTATGGTTTCCCTAACTTGGACGGCGCCGGCCTTAAAATCGGCAAATCGGATGGCGGGCAGCCGATTGACCCGGACGTGCACACCCAGAACTTCGGATTGTATGAAAGCGATGAAGGCGATCTAAGGCATATGCTCCACACCTATATGCCGGAAGCAAACGGCCCATTGAAGCAAGGAAAAACCTGCCTGTATACCAATTCAAGCGACCATGATTTTATCGTTGATTACCATCCGGACCACCCGCATGTCATTTTTGCCTGCGGTTTTTCAGGGCATGGCTTTAAATTCGGCAGCGCGTTGGGCGAAGTATTGAGCCAAATGGCGTTGGAGGGCCGAAGCGCCTTTGATATTTCCATCTTCTCTCTCAAGCGGTTCAAGCCGTGATTCTTCTTTTCTGTTCACTGAAAAATACAGCCGGAAAAAAGCACCTCTTATGGAGATGCTTTTTTTCACGGTATATATTTAATGGCCGAAAGGAGCCAAAAGAGAATGCGTGACGGCCATCAGCAGCAACTGATTTATTTCCCGAGAAATATACAAGACTTGAATGCCCTAGGCCAGCATATTTTCGCTGGCTAAGGAATTGTTCAATCCCCTTACTCCAGCTGCTTCCTTAAGCAGTTTAAACCCTTCAGTCATCGTATCTACTTTGATGAGGATGCAGCGTTTGCCGTTGTGGTTGATGCCTTTGACGTAACGTAAGTCTTGCGGATTATTATTTCGAATTTCCGTGGTTTTTTATTGATTTTAGTCGATGCATATTAAATTAGCTGCGGATATCGTTTATATCTCTATTGTATATTTCTATTTCCATCATTCTGGCTCCCGGAATCCTTATGTGTTTTTTATAAATGTATAATGTTTTATATTTTCCTTCCCCCATTCGTACATCAGCAGCACAATCGGCATCAGACTTTCCCCTAAGTTTGTTAAAGAATATTCCACTCTTGGAGGAACTTCGGGAAATACTTCCCGGTGAACAATGCCATCTTCTTCTAACTCCCTGATCTGTTTGGTTAATACCTTATGTGTGATTTTTGGGAGCAATCGTTTAATCTCACTAAATCGTAAAATACCTTCTGTTGCCAAATGATAAATAATAACAATTTTCCATTTGCCGCTAATGAGGGACATGGTGAATTCTTTCTCGCAATTAAATTCGCCGTTTTCAATTTTCCTTTTTATCTCCGATCGTAATTCATCCATTAGGCTTCCCCTTTCCTTATGGTTCTCAAAAGTATCCTTTTGGTAACCTTCTCACAAAAAAGTGCCTTCTTCCAATAAAAAGTATTATATTTTAGAATATATAGAATATAATGAATTTTATTTGTCCGCAAAGTTGTTTCTTTTTACATCGGTAAGACGAGATTGGCATAAACGCAAATCCCGTATTTGAAAAAAAAGGATAGGAGATGGAAGAATGGCAGGAAACAGAGCAGTTGTCTATCGAGGTGCAGGAACGGTAACAGTCGAAGATATCAGCTACCCGGAATTAATTATTAGAGACGGTCCTGGGGTAAACCCTTTAAATGTAGGGCGCAAATGTGATCATGGCGTGATTGTAAAAATCGTTACCACGAATATTTGCGGAAGTGACCAACATATGGTGCGCGGACGCACAACCGCTCCTGAAGGGCTTGTGTTAGGCCATGAAATTACCGGTGAAGTCATTGAAGTAGGGCGTGATGTCGAATTCATTAAAAAAGGAGACCTCGTATCTGTACCTTTTAATATCGCTTGCGGCCGCTGCCGCAGCTGCAAAGAGCGAGACACACATATTTGCGAGAATGTTAATCCGGATCGTCCCGGCTCTGCTTATGGCTACGTGGACATGGGCGGATGGGTCGGCGGCCAGTCCGAATATGTCATGGTTCCTTACGCAGATTTCCAGCTGCTGAAATTTCCGGACAAAGAACAGGCAATGGAAAAAATACTCGATTTAACCATGCTTTCTGATATTTTTCCAACGGGTTATCATGGTGCAGTGAGTGCGGGTGTCAGACCAGGATCTACTGTCTATGTGGCGGGGGCTGGTCCTGTAGGGTTAGCAGCTGCCCACTCTGCCCAGCTTTTAGGCGCATCTGTTGTCATCGTGGGTGATTTGAATAATGAGCGTCTTGCACAAGCCAGAAGCTTCGGCTGTGAAACAGTGAACTTAAGAGAACATCCGGATTTGGGTGAGCAAATCGCTGAAATTTTGGGTGTGCCGGAAGTTGACTGCGCCATTGACTGCGTCGGCTTTGAAGCTCATGGCCACGGCACAGAAGCCGGTGAAGCCCCAGCTATTGTGCTGAATTCCATTATGGAAGTTACTCGCGCTGGTGGACGCCTTGGTATACCGGGACTTTATGTAACGGGGGATCCAGGAGCCGTCGATGAGGATGCGAAAATCGGAACCTTAAAAGTGCGCTTAGGGCTTGGCTGGGCAAAAGCACATACTTTTGTAACGGGCCAAACACCGGTTATGAGGTATCACCGCGACTTAATGATGTCCATCTTAAGCGGAAAAGCACAAATTGCCAAAGCGGTAAATGCCACGGTAATTTCGTTGGACCAGGCACCTGCATCTTACGCTGAATTTGATCAGGGAGCTTCCAAGAAATTTGTCATTGATCCCCACGGAATTCTTAAGTAAATAAGGCATTCTTCTATATGCCGATAAAAAACAAGGAGGTTCGTCCCTGTGAATAAAATCACTTTAGATGTGGCAAAAGAACTTATTGCCGGTGCGGAAGAAGAAGCAAAAAATATCGGAGTTGCTATGGTTATTACTGTGGTCGATGACGGCGGAAACCTGGTTGCGATCCACCGGATGGATGATGCTTGGCTGGCAAGCATTGACATTGCGCAAAACAAAGCCTGGACATCCGTAGCGCTAAAAATGCCTACATCCGCCCTGGCGGAAGCAACAGTTCCAGCAGCTGAACTCTACGGGTTAAACACGACCAATAATGGGCGCCTTGTCGTCTTTGGCGGAGGAATCCCTCTTGTCGTTGAAGATAAAGTAGTAGGAGCCATAGGAGTCAGTGGAAGTACCGTGCCTCACGATGTTCAAGTGGCGGAAGCAGGCGTAAAGGCGTTCAATAGCAAACTAACGTAGTTACAAAACCTTACATCTTTATATAAAAAAAGAGTCAGTATATGAACTGACTCTCTTTTTATTGGGACAAACAAAACAAAGGATCGGGGATTTACCTTTCCCCCGCTCGCCTAATCGAGCTGCTCTTCCTCAAGAAGCTTGAATCCTTCAATCATCGCATCTTCTTCCACTTCAATCAGAATGCAGCGTTTGCCGTTGTAATTGACGCCTTTGACGTAACGTAAGTCTTGCGGACTGATTTTGATTTCGGCTACTTTCGTATTGATTTTGATCGATTTGGATGTATAGCTGGGAACGACATGGCTTGCTTTTATTTCGTAATTTTTGTCTTCCACGACTTGCTGGAAAGCCCTCTCCACTTTTTCCGGACTGATGTCTTTGGCACCGCTCGCCTTTAAGACACGCGTCACTTCCACCGTATCCAAAACCGGCGTTTCTGCGTCTTCCTTCTCCGCTTCTTTTTCCACTTCCAGCATGAGGTTGATTTCATCGTAAAGCCCGGCAAGGGTTCTCGAATTCACTTCTTCCCCAATCACGGCTTTGACGATTTCTTCAAACACCACTTTATCTTCTTCTGCTGTCATGATTTCATCGCCATTTAATACGTTCTCGATAAACCGGTAATCGGGTTTGTTCACTTTGCCAGAAGCATAAACGATGTGGTTGACGTCTGCCGCGTTGTCCGTAAAGCTCGGGAACAGGAAGCCGCCAATCGGGGAAGCCAGTTTAATAACCGGATCGACCAGCACATTCGACTTGAATTCTTTCCCCACAAAATCAAATACAAGCGAGCTTTTCGGCAGTTCGGTCTGGTTCATGCTGCAGAGGATAAAAGGAGTCGTAAATACTTCATCCCGCATATCGATTTCCGTTTCATCCTGCTGGCGTTTCATCGTCTTGAAATACGTCCCGCGAATGAAAGTGACGACCATATCCTTTTCATAAGGAGTTTCTTCCACCATTTTCAAGGCGATGCGCTGCATATTTTCTTTCCATTCGTCTACTTCCTTTGCCTCAAGCCCTTCGTACAAGAGCCGCTGTGTATGGTCTGCCTGCCCTTCTTCCTGCGGCTGGAATTTCACTTCAAACAGCTTCTGGTCGAGTTTTCCGCCCAACACTTTCTTGAAATTGTTAAGGAACAGCTCCTGCTGCTCCCGGTCCAGAAGGGAAAATGAACGGTTCTCTTCATGAAAGATTTCCGTGCTCTCGCCTTGGATGTATACATTGTAAATTTCCGCGATTTTCAGTAAATCGGTATCCAGTTTAAATCGTTTGCGAATATCGGCTATATCTTTAGTATTCATTGCTATTTCCAACTCCCTGGCTAATTAAGATCCTCAAAATACAAAAAAGAGCTGCCAAAGCGATTGTTCTGCTTTTGGCGCTCCTTTATTATAACAAGTTTTCAGAGTATCCGTTTTTTAGCGCTTGATCTCGTTCTCGATATAACTGCGCCGGCTTTCTAAAAAATCCGGCAGGAATAATGGGATAGCATCGTAATCTTCTGTCGCCGCCTCCGGTTTGACGAAATTTGTCTGCTCTGTTGCTACTTCAATCAACAAATTATTCGGCTCGCGGTAATACAAGGATTCAAAGAAGTCACGCTGTTTGATGCCGGAATACCGGAAATTGATGTCGAGAATCATTTTCTCCACTTCATGCAAATAAGTGCGGTCCTTGGCATTCAGTGCGATATGCTGAACAGAACCGATCCCTTGTGTTTCAATGTCACGGGTGCGGTCTTCAATGAGGTGGACCTGCTGCCCGAACAAAACATCCTCTGCACCCAGTACGGTCACTTCGTGCTGATTGTGTTCATAACTCTCCAGTTTTTGGTAACCATGCATATTCATAAAAGCGCGGGCAGAAGCTTCTGCGTAACGGACGCGGCATTGGAACGAATCGATGCCCAAAATGGCATGCTCCAGCGGAATATCCGCTGACTGATGCGGGGCGTGCTCCGATGCATCGCCTTTTCTTAAAGGCGTCAATGCCAGCTGGATTCCGTCGCGGTCTTCGAAATGCAGGTACTTTCGGCCTTGGTAGTGTTCAATTTCACAATTGAAGACATCGATGGCTTCAAAGCGGGCCAGCCAAAATTGGAGCGAGGCTTCAGATGGAACCGCAAAAACGGTGCGCTCCAGGCTGTTCGTGCCGAATTGTTTTTGCGGCGCATTTGGCATTTCAAATACACTGAACTCGGTGCCGGGACGGCCTGTTTTATCGCCGAAGAACAGATGAAGCATATCCACTTCATCCTGGTTTACGGTTTTTAATAGAAATTCCAAACCGAGTAGCTTATGATAAAAATCAAAGGCAACATACCGGTCACGGTTAATGACCGACACATGGTGAATAAGTGGGCTCGCCATAAGGCACACAACCTTCCTTCAGATTGGAGAATGAATTATGGAACAGTTTAACATAGCCGGAAACTCTAATACATCGTTTATTCTCTTCCACGGTACAGGCGGAAACGAATATTCCTTGCTGCAAGCGGTGGGCGATATCGATCCGGCTGCCCATATCCGCGCATATATCGGTGAGTTCGCCACAGGAAAGGAACGCCGCTTTTTTGCACCGCTGCAAAACGGCCAAGTGGATCGCGCCGATCTTGAAAGGCGTGTTGTGAAGTTTTTGAAAGACTGGCCGCAGCAAAAGCCTGAAGGCAAAGTGATCATGCTGGGCTATTCAAACGGCGCCAATTTCCTGCTGGCGCTTTTGGAAAAAGAGCCCGACCTCGCAGACACAGTCGTTCTTTTGCATCCTTCCAACTTAACGTACCGTTTTTCGAGGACTTCAACGACAGCGCTTATTTTGACAGCTGGCGCACGCGATACCATATCCAGTCCAGGCGAATCCTTGAAACTATCCAAAACACTCGCTGCGCATTTCCCGCAAACAACGTTCAAGCTGTTTGATCACGGACACGAACTCACGGATGAAGAAGTGAAGTTTATCCGGGCACAGCTGGCATAAAAAGATCATGCAGAACGTTTTTCTGCATGATCTTTTTCGCTTTCTATACTTCCAGCGGAAATCAAAGGCGGTTAAAGAATTTTAGTGATTTACGTGGCAATGCCGATCGACGAATTTTCATATCGGGCATCGTTTAATGCCTTCAAGATGAAATGAGCGACGTCTGCTCGGGCAATCGACTTGGATTTCTCCGGAACACCTGTCGCAGCTTCCCGGTAATTGCCGGTAAAGGCGCCATTCGTTAGGCCCATCGGCCGGACGATGGTATAGGTCAAGCCGTGCGCTTCAATCCAATCCACCGCAACCCGGTGATCTGTCAGGGCATTTTTCAGCATGCCCATCATCAATTTCCCGCTGACGCCTGGAAGCTCCTGATAGATTCCTGCTGATGCGGTATAGACGATCCGTTTCACGCCGTGATCTTCCATGCCGGCCACAATGTTTTTCACCATTTCTTCGAGCTCTGACGATTTCTTCATCCCCTGGCTGGAGCCCAGGCAAGACACAACCGCGTCATGGCCCGCGATGGCAGCGGAAACTTCCGCTGGATTGAAGGCATCTCCTTGAACAACATTCAGATTCTCATGTGTGACTTCCAGCTTGGACGGCGTCCGTACAAACGCCGTTACTTCAAAACCATTATCTACTGCCTGCTTCACGACGGATTTTCCGACGCCGCCGGTTGCACCGAATACGATTATTTTCATGGAATTCACCTCTTCTTTCCTGTTAGTATGCCGTCTTTTGGAGAGAATATTGTTCAAGAGAAGAGACGGGTAGAAAAACTTTCAATTCCTATGATAAGGTTCTCCGTATTGTAACTGAATAAGGTTTAACATACTCAACTTTAACGCCTGCCTGTTCTTTTATGCGCCTTTAATAAAGCTTTCATTAAGCACTAACTCGTAAAGCTCTATTTTTCACACGATATCTAAAGCGATTTCAACCATCTGTGTAAATGAGGTTTGCCTTTCCTCTTGCGTTGTTTGTTCATGCGTAATCATATGATCACTTACTGTTAAAATGGTTAAGGCGTTAACTTTCGCACTGGCAGCATTCATGTATAAACTTGTTGTTTCCATTTCTTCCGCTAATATCCCCATATTCGCCCACTTTTCTGTTGCTGTTTCATCAGCATTATAGAAAACATCACTTGATAGAACATTGCCGATATGGACTTTATAGTTCTTTTCATCCGCCACCTTTTTAGCCTTCTCCAATAACTCAAAAGAGGCTGTCAGCGGAAATTGGCCCGGCAGATTCCATTGGTGCGCATAATTTGAATTCGTTGCTGCTCCCATAGCAAAAATCAGATCATATAATTTGATATCCTTTTGCATCGCTCCACACGAACCAATACGAATTAAATTTTTCACTCCAAAAACGTTAATTAATTCCCATGAATAAATGGCCATGCTTGGCGAACCCATACCCGTACCCATAACCGAAACTTTCTTTCCTTTATATTCGCCTGTGTATCCGAGCATTCCTCTAACATCATTAAACAGAACAGGGTTTTCTAAAAAGGTTTCCGCGATGAATTTGGCACGGTACGGATCTCCAGGCAGCAGGATCGTTTCGGCGATTTCTCTCCCGTTGGGCTTGATGTGCGGAGTTTCTTTTGCTTCGTTGTTGGTCATTTGAATCGCTCCTTTTCTCTTTAATCTATTGCTTCAAGCGTACCAGAGATTTTTGGGACTCACTTGCTGAAGTTTTCGAAATTCCGTGAATAAACCACTTCCCTATCGTTCGCTTCCACTTTTGAAAAACCCATTTTCTCTAATAATCGAATGGAAGCGATATTCTTCGGTGCTGCTCCGCTCAATTGATAATTTCACCTGTCTTCTTCGCTGAACCCTCCCGCAATTTTTGCAGTTCAGAATCTGTCAGCGCCGTCCACTCCGTTTCTTCTCCAATAATTCGCAAAGGCTCTTTCGAGCGATACGAACGCGTTAAGTTTCCAGGAAATTTTTTGTCCGTCACATTGGGGTCGTTTTCAAATTCGCCTGTCGGTTCCACTAGATAGACGCGTTCTCTTCCTTCCCCTGCGGCCAGCGCAGCTGCAAGCCCCGCCCCATTGGCATTTGCAGCGAAATAGATGTGGTTCATCTTGAGCCCGTCTCTGTAATTTGAATTGCCGCCAGCGGTCAATAAATCACCGACTGCTAAATCCGCTTTTGTTCCATGATAAAACGGGCCCGTATCAGTTGGCGGGCCTTCAAATGATTTGGCCAATTCGTCATTTCTTTTTGCGTTTTCAAGATCGCCCAATTCTTTATGGCAGGCGGCAATGTTTTTATATAATGCCGGATACGCACTTTTCACATTCTCATCATCTATTTTCAGTGCACACTGAAGGGACATTTCCATCCATTTCAATTTTTCTTCGGCACTCTTTTGCCGACGGGCTAAATGATAAGCTGCGATAAACCTTTCATAGTCATCAGTTGCTTCACGCCAGGCTTGCTGAAAAATCTCGGCTGCCTCTTCTGCGTTCCCGCTGTCTTCCAGGGCCATCCCCTTCATGCAAAGTTTAACAACGGCATTAGCTGGGCTGAATTTTGTCTTCATAGAAGTTCCCTCCAACTGAATGTTTTGGTAGTAGCATTTTCCATCCTCTTGTCCTGCACTTAGTATTGAAAGAAGACCTCATCCTGGCAAGCTCCTTACAGAATCTTATTGCTAATTTTTTATATTATATAATAAAGAAACAGCAGTAATCACTTGCCGGATAGAAGAATTCAGACAAATTGATTGCCTTCATTTAAACCCGCTTTTCCCTCTAATCAGGATGTTTTAAAAAAATAACCTGCAGTGAAACCTTTTTTCTTATTTATTCCCCTAACTATATAGGAGGTATTTTAATGGAACAATTAATAAGAGCCGCTATCGGAGGTCAGCAAGAAGCATTTGAACAGTTAATAGAAACCGAGAAGTCTAAGCTTCTCTCAAAAGCTTACTCCTATGTCGGCAATAGAGAAGACGCATCAGACATTGTACAAGAAACATTGCTGCAGGCGTATAAATCAATTCATCAACTAAAAGAAGCTAAATATTTTTCTACCTGGCTATTCAAAATTTTAATCCGGCAATGCTTTGCTTTTATTCGGCAAAGGAAGCGAACACTCGTCGTGGAAACTGAACTCATACAGCAACAGTTAACAGAGCATGAGCAACCCGCTGCCTATGAATTCGTCCATGAGGCATTATCTTTACTTCGAAAAGATTATCAAACCGTCCTTGTGTTGTTTTATTTTTATGATTTTCCCGTACGAGAAATCGCCTCTTTACTAGATAAGCCCATCAATACGATCAAAATGCATTTGCATCGCGGCCGCAATCAATTAAAAAAGCAGCTGGAACAACAGATGAACTTACCGGTTACGGAGAAAGAAGTGATCTACATGTTAAAAGAACAACTGGCTCAATCCGCGTTGAATTTTGTATCGATTCCCCAGGACTATCAACTATTTGTCGAAGATTATTCAAATGAGCAGGCAAAATTCATATGGGCGACAGACGAGTTAGTCGATGAAATTGGCGTAACCCTCGATCAAAACGGAAAATTAATCGAGTTGACCAGATTGCCTTCAACCAATGGAACACTCGCAACAATAGAGCAGCAGGAAACGATTGCAGAACAATTTCTAACATCGCAATACGCGGAAGCACTCGATTATTTATCGCTGTCTAATGTAATTCAAAAAGAAGGTGATAGCAGATTTTTTTATAAACAATATGCAGGAGGCTATCCTCTTGCGAGCTATACCACTCAAATCTCCGTTTCCACATATGGTGAAATTGTTGATTTTAAATATGGTGGATATACGAAAACACCCCCGGTATTTCCAGCGCAGCTTGTTGGAGAAGAGGCTATTTTGCAACAACTGCATAAAGCACCATGGAAGTTATCGTTAAAATATTTAGCGAGTGATATTTATTCTGTTCCAAAGGCTGGTCTGTACCCGGTTTATGAGAGTCCGATTGTTTATCATTCATTCAATGCCCTAAATGGACTGCCTGCCTTTGAACATGAACCTGAAGAGCCTGACACATTCATCCCGTTCCCAAATGTTGCGGCAGTTGAAAAACAAGCAACTATTGAAGAAGCAATCGGCGTGCCGGAGGAAATGATCAAGCTGCGGGAAGTGGAAATAGATGAAAATACACTCGTCGCCGTATGGCGGGAAAGGGAGTGGCAAGCGCCGAAAGACAAAACAATGGAGAGCCTCTTTCTTGACCGTATGGAAGATACGGTAAAAGCTAAAGTGGATAAACATTCCGGGAGGCTAAAAGAATTCATGTGGTTTAAAGAACGTACAGGTGAACTCGATCTTTCGTTTGAAGATTGCCGTGATATTGCTTGTACATTTATTGCCACTTATTTTGAAGAGTATCTTCCTTATCTGCAATTAAAAATCGAGAAACCTTCCTTTAACGGAGTCCATTGTGTATTTTTTACTTTCCCACTGTACGCAGTCCAAGATTTGCAAATAGAGGGTGAACGTTTTTACGTCGGCGTCAACAGGACCACCGGGTTTATCGATATCTTCTGGTCTCCGAGAATGGACTTAGCCGAACTTCAATCCTTTGAAGCTTCAACTATCCAACCTTTCGAGGACATTAAATCCGCCTTGCAGAAAGTCGAGCCCTTCTTGCAGTGGTCTAAAAAGTACGATGAAAACGAACCCGATGACGTCTTAGCATACAAACTGGGGCAAATCGAAACAAAACAACAGGTTGTTGGAATAGATGCAAGGACAGGAGATCTTATTGTCAGTAATATTTAAAATGCTAAAATCAACAGGTAGTAAAAGAGAACTCCAGCCTTTATAAAAGCAGAAACCCCTTGGAAATGCCGGTTAAGCATATCCAAGGGGTTATATTAAAAAACGGTTCTATTTATGATAAGGCTCATTCTTCATAATCCGGAAAGCCCGGTACACCTGCTCCACCAAAATCAGCTTCATCAATTGATGCGGAAACGTCATTTTTGAAAACGACAATTTCTCATCCGCCCGCTTCAATACCTCCTCATGGAGGCCGAGTGATCCGCCGATGACAAAGACAATCTTGCTACGGCCGTAGGTCATAAGCGATTCGATGTCTTTTGCCAGCCCTTCAGAAGTTTTCATCTTGCCGTCAATCGCCAGTGCGATGACGTAAGCATCCGGCGAGACTTTTGCCAGAATCCGGTCCGCTTCCTTCTTCTTCACGATCTCCATATCCGCCTCGCTTAACTGCTCCGGCGCTTTTTCGTCCGCTACTTCGATTTCAGCGATTTTTGCGTAGCTTCCAAGCCGCTTCGTATATTCTTCAATCCCGGCTTTTAAATATTTCTCTTTCAGTTTTCCGACACTGATAATCGAGATATTCACAACTTATCCCCCTTTACGCTAATTTTACAAACAAGTTACCCACAAATGTTATGCACATATCCACAGCATTTTCTACATCTTGTGCCCGCTCATTCGTTCGCCACAAGATACAACGCAGCTTCTTCACAGTAATCGCATTTTGTGGATAACTTTTCTTGTTCTGATAATTCTGTAAGAATAGGATAACTTTTTGTCTCTGCCACAAACATGTCCAAGCCATGCTCCACGTGGGTTTTACAGCACATTATCTTCATATTTTCTCATCCTTTCGATTTCCGAATATTCCACACAGTTATGCACAATTTATTCACCTTTATCCACAATCTATTTTAACAGAAGTCAAACCCTCCGGATAGCGAAGCTTTCACCAAGCTGTGGATAGTTGGTAACTCCCGTTAATCCCAAAAGTTATCCACATGTCACTTTTCTGCTTTCACGAACGATAGTTACTATTTATTAAGAGAGACTTAATAAATATTACAATAGCATTACAAAGAAAAACACTTAATTTATGATGCAATCATTCCAATGATTTCTATAATCAGCACTTTAAATAATTCTAATAGAGACAAAAACCAAGGACTGCTTCCTCTCAATTTGCTCCTTTCTTTCTAAAGAATGAGCGAATGACGGCGAAGGCAAACATGCTGCTCCTGTCTCTGCATCTCTACGCTAGCTTCGAGACATAAAAGTGCGTTGCATCGCTGCGCTAGCTTCCATCAGGAGCGATTTCTCAACCCAAATCCAGTTAAATTAAAAACCACCAAACGCCGCTAAACGTTTGGTGGTCTCTTCGCCCTCTATTAAACTTCTGGAGGTGGTGCGCCCATAGCCGCCCATTCCTCTTTTGCCGGCCCATACAGCCCCGGCACCTTCAGCCCGGCTTGGCGCATCAACACCGTCATCTGGCCGCGGTGATGAATCTGGTGCGCATACAGCACCTTTAAAACCGTTGCACCGTTCCACATCTCGCCGTACATGTCATATTCTTCTTTTAAGGTCTCGTCCGTCCAATTTTCTTTCATCGCCGTCACCATCGATTGATTGGAAAAACGGTACACTTCCGCAATTTCTTCCGCCGTCTCCGGCACCGGCGTGCCGAATTTCGCGCTTGAAAATTGAAGGCCCGTATGGCTGACCATTTCATCCAATGTCGTCACCAAATGCCACCCCAAACGCCCAAGTGTCCGGTAGCCATCCGCTACTTGTTGATGGAGCGACTCGTCGGTCAAGGCATCCAAAATCTGCTGGGTCAATTTCGCTTCCTCATGCCATTCCGTAAAAAAGTCTTCCAGGTTGGTAAACATCGTATTCCTCCCGTCTTGTCTTTAGTTGTACTTTATTCGTGAAAAGATCCGCTTTTCCTGCATAAAAAAAGGAGCTGTCCATTAAGTCTATCATTCGACTTATTGGACAGCCCCTTCACTTTTTACAATGCGGAGTTATCAACAAGCTCCAGTTCAAAGTCCATCAATTCGCCGTTTCGGTAAGCTTTGACGGCTAACGTATCCCCAATTTTCTTTTCGTTGTATAGATGCTTGCGAAGTTCGATGATGTCGCCGACCGGTTCACCATCCATCTCGACAATCACGTCAAATTGCTGCATGCCTGCTTTGGCTGCTGCTGAGCCGTCTACAACCGAGTTGACGACTACACCTTCCTTGACGTCCGCTGGCAGGTTCAAGGTCTCTTCACGCTGCGCCTGAGGCACTTGTACCAAGTCCATCAACGTGATGCCCATTGCCGGACGAATCATTTCGCCGTTTTGTTCAATCGACTCAATCACTGGGAGCGCTGAATTGATCGGAATGGCGAATCCGATTCCTTCAACCGCATCGGTCGCAATTTTCATCGAGTTGATGCCGATCAATTGCCCAGCCAAATTGACAAGGGCGCCGCCGCTGTTGCCTGGGTTGATCGCTGCATCTGTCTGCAGCACTTCAGCCTGCCAGTCTTCTGAGCCATTGCCGTCCAAGTCGACTGGAACTGCCCGGTCTGTCCCGGAAACCACGCCGGTCGTGACCGAACCTGAAAAATCAAGTCCGAGCGGATTGCCGATGGCAATGACCGTTTCGCCCCGCTTCAATACATCCGAATCGCCCAGTTCCGCCACATCCGGCACATTGGCATCGTCCATTTCCAGTACCGCCAGATCGGTCCAGATATCGCTGCCGACCAGCGTCGCTTCGACTTTCGTGCCGTCTGACAAGGTCAATTCAATGCCGCTTGCGCCTTCAATGACGTGGTGATTCGTCACCACATACGCTTTGCCGCCTTCGTTTTTATAAATGACGCCGGAACCGGTCCCAACTGCCTGTTCCTGTCCTTGGCCCTGTGACCAGAAATCATTGGCCGCCTGCAAATTCGTCACACCGACTACTGCATCCGCCGCCTTTTCCACCGCATCGGTAACATCTGTCGTGATTTCAACGGAAGCCGTCGCTGACTGCCGGTCCGTTTCCGTCAGTTGTGTACTGGTAGCTGCATTATCATTTTTCGGTGCAAGCCCTGGAACTGAAGAAAACAGCAGCCACACCAGCAACGCACCGATTGCCACTCCCGCCAGGCCTGCCAGAAATGTGCCCGCACGGCGCGGTTTCGGCTGTCCTGATGGATTATTGTAATATCCCATTCGTTTCATCCTCTCTTCGCTTTTCCTATACTCTTATATAGCCTTAGTTTAAGAAGGCGAAACAGCTAATTCAAGCGGTAATTATGGCGGAAATGAAAATAAAAAAACCGGAAGCATCGCCGCTTCCGGTTTTTTCACTCACACAACTACTAATTCTGTCGGCACATTGGCGTCGGTGTCCAGCAGATCGACGTATTCCCCGACAATAATACCTTTGGTTTGCAAGGTTTGTTCGACGCTCATGCGCGCCAAGTCTTTCATGTTGTTGTCTTTGCTTAAATGCGACAAGTAGATGCGCGTCGGCTTTTCCGCCATGACTTCGCTCATCGCCACTGCTGCATCTTCGTTCGACACGTGTCCGACGTCACTCAGGATGCGCCGTTTGACGGACCAAGGGTAGCGGCCCATCTGCAGCATGCCGACGTCGTGGTTGCTTTCAAACACAAACGCATCGGATGCCTGGATGATGCCTTTCATCCGGTCGCTGACATAGCCCGTATCGGTGATCAGCGCCAATTTGCGCCCATTTTCATGGAACACATAAAACATGGGATCGGCTGCATCGTGCGATACGGCAAAAGATTCAATATCGAGCGAGCCGAAGCTCTTGACCGTATCCATGTCAAAGTGAAAGCGCTGCTCCGCAGGAATCGCGCCAACCAGCCCGTCCATGGCCTGCCAGGTTTTCGCATTGGCATAGATTGGCACTTTGTGTTTCCGTGCCACAATTCCGAGGCCTTTAATATGGTCACTGTGCTCATGCGTCACCAGAATGCCATCCAGGTTATTCATTTTTTTGCCGATCGTGGCAAACAGCTCTTCCATTTTCCGTCCGCTGAGCCCTGCATCGACCAAAAACGAATGCTGGTCGTTTTCTATATAAATAGCATTGCCGCTTGAGCCGCTTGCTAATACACTAAACCGCATAATAAAAATCTCCTTATTGTGTAACTTCTGCCTGCTCTGTCTTCTTCAGTTCGATGACATCCCCTTTTACCGCATTCACGAAGAACTCTTCTTCGCTGCCATCTTCAAACGTCGCCTGAATGCGCCATGTCGGAAGGAACATTTGAGTATTTTCCGATACCGTCACGTATTCCGAATAGCCGAGTTCGGCTGAATCAATCTCTGTATTGGATGGCAGGAATCTTTTCTGATAAAGGTTATGGATAGCCTGGACAGGTGAAATCAGGTCTTTCTGTTGCTCGCCTTCGACTATATTCTCGAAGAGGGCTTGTTCATAATGCGTAATTTCTCCATCGTCGTTCCAGTAAACCGTCAAGTTTCCACTATCGCTGTAGAACAAGGGCTCCCCGTTGATTTCCTGAAAAAACATCGCTCTTTTTTCTTGTTCTTCAATCTTCCACAAGCCGTACTGTTTCCCTTCGTAGATGGTTTCTTCCACGAATTCCTCCAGTGTTTCCGTGCTTATTTTGTCATCGAGCGCCATAGGCTCCGTAAAGCTGACGGACAATAATTTATCATTTCTCCGGTTCTCTTTCAAGTCTACACCCGGCACGTCAGTCGCTACAAATGTTTTCATCGTTCCGGTCACATAAGGCAGTTTGCCCGCAGCTTCCGGCAAATTGGAATACGTAATGCCTTCCGCTTCCAGTTTTTCTTCATTAGAAGACTCTGTGAGGAAAACCACGCTTTCCGCTTCTTTGTACCGCTCCAAATAAAGAGAATACAAAAACACATTGAGTATGGCAAAGACAATGATGAAAATGGATTTGGTTTTATTCCAATCCAACTTGCCCACCTCCTAACTCTTTTTTCGTTAAGCGGGTCCATACGCCTTCAGATTTAAAATACCAGGCCGGCTGCAAACTCAACAGCCGTGCCGGATCTTTATCGTCGAGTGTCAGCTCATAGCCAGGCAAGATATCGGTAATCTTCTTCAAGTCCTGCTCTTTCAAATGCGAAATGGCATGCAGCGCCGCTTTTCCGGAAGGCAAAGTAGCTGCACCGGTTTCCGCCCACGATTCCAATACATAGAAAGGGCGTTTGTAGCGGAATACCTGCTCCATTTCCGCATCAATCCCCCAGACCAGCTCCAGCTCGGTTGAAAGCGTCGGGCTGAATACCGGCATATTGTCCAAGTAAAGCCGGTACTCGATCTGCTGGTTCAGCGGACTCATCGCAAAGTAGCGGTAGTCATTTGTCCAGCCGCTATGGCCATTGATAAAGTCGACCGTCTCAAAAAGCAATTCGGATGGAATCGCGGGATCCTGTGTTTCCGCTTTTGGCTGGACATAATTGATGCTTTTATGGCTGCTGTCCACGCTCATCAACGCATCGGATTCGTCGCTGTATTCCTCGTTCGCCAAATCGCCGGTCGATTGGACGCGCCCGGGATTTTCGAACAGCCCGTCTACAAATTTCTGGCTAACGATGTCTTCCTGCAAATAACGGTACGTGTTCATTTCGAGCGCATTTTCCTGCACATAAATCGGCAAAGTGCTAATGTCTTCATTGGTGATAAAGGTTTCGTAATTAAAAGCAGGCTCCACTACTCTCGATTGGAATTGCTCCAGCTCTGAAGCGGACACATTTGCCTGCAGCACGCGGCCGGTTCGGGTGTTGATGAAGTAAAGCGTGAAATCGGTATTTTCCGTTTCGCCCCATTCAATGACCAGCCGGTCGAACGATGCTTCCGGAATGCTGTCAGCTGACACTTCCATGATCGTATCAAAAACCGGAAACGGTACCGGTCCCGGGAAATACAAGACGGCACGGTTCGGTTCATGCATATACGATTTTAATACATTCATCGGTGCTTCTTCAGCAAGCGACAGCACATCCCGGATTTGCCATTGCTTCATGACTTCCAGGAGCAGATCGACCTGCTCTTTTTCGGTTGTTCCAGTGACCACATCATTGTAATGATAAAGGACTTTGCTCGGCTGGATGACTTCTTCCACGGTTTTCGTCTTTCCAAGAGCCACTTCGATGGCCGGCGTCGTTTCAATCCGGTCAAATCCTGGTGTAAACGTCCAAATGATGAAGGTCAGGAAAAGGCTAAGAGCAATAAGCAAAAACAAAGCGATAGATTTGATGTATTCGATATACTTCATTCCCACTCACCTCCGACATCCTCTTCAAATGGCAGCGTGAAGAAAATGGTCGTTCCTTTTCCGTACTGGCTTTCTGCCCAGATATGGCCGCCGTGCGCATTGATCATTTCTTTTGAAATGGCAAGGCCAAGGCCCGTGCCTCCCATTGCCCGGGAACGTGCCCGGTCAACCCGGTAGAACCGATCAAAAATCTTATCCACATTCTCTTTTGGAATGCCCATGCCCTGGTCGACGATGCGAATGAGGATAAAGCCGTCTTCAATTGTCATGGCAAAGCGGATTTTCCCGCCTTCCGGTGAATACTTGAGCGCATTGGAAATGATGTTATCAATAACCTGCGTCAATTTATCCGGATCGATTTCGACGAAATACTGCTCTTCCGGAAGTTCGCGCTCGAAATAAACATTTTGCGACTTCGACATTTCAAAACGGTCGATGATGCGGTTGAAGAAGACATTAAACTCGACCATTTCTTTGTTGATTTCCGTTTCGCTGGCATCCATTTTTGATAGCTTCAACAAATCGTTGACCAAGCGGATCATCCGTTCCGTTTCGGTCTGGGTGACATTCAAAAACGTCGGCGCCAGTTCCTGGTCCTGCCATGCACCGTCAGCAAGCGCTTCAAGGTAGCTTCTCATTGTCGTCAATGGAGTCCGCAATTCATGCGAAACATTGGCCACGAATTCCCGGCGCTCCATATCGATTTTTTCCTGTTCGGTATTGTCGTGCAATACCGCGATAACGCCGTTCACAAAGCCGGTTTCTTTCTGGATGACCGAAAAGCTAGCCCGCAGGAGCGCGCTTTCGTCATAAGAACTGAAATCCAATGTGATGGCATCTTTTAAGTGGATCAGATCTTCAAATGTATATTCTGAATCCAAGCCCAATACCGAAGTGATCGGCCGGTTGATGACCGTTTCACGTGAAACATTTAAAAGGCGGAGTCCCGGATCGTTGATCAAAATGACGCGCCCTCTCCGGTCGGTCGACAGAACCCCGTCGGTCATATTGGCAAGTACGGACGCCAATTTCCGGCGTTCGCTTTCTGTGGACTGCTGGGATTCCTGCAGCCGATTGGTCAGGTTGTTGAATGACTTCGCCAATTGCCCGATTTCATCATTTCCGTAGACGCGGACTTTTCGGGAGAAATTCCCTCTAGCCATCGCCTGGGCTTGCCGCCGCATGTCGGAAATCGGTCTGGAAATCGTCTGGGCCACCAGCACGCCGAGCACTGCCGTTACGGCCAGGGCAATGGCGGTGCCGACAGCCAAAATGGCATTGATGTCATCCATCTGGTCGTAGACATTTTCAATATCTGCTTCCATATATAAAGTACCGAGCACTTCGCCGCCCTCTGCGATGATCGGCTGAGTTCGGACCCATACTCGGTCTGCTTGGCTGTTTACATATGTCCGTTCATCAGGTGTTTCAGCGACAATGGACTGCGTCACGATGTCCAGTGTGGAACGCTGGCCGACCAAAGACTGGTTGTCAGTGGCCGATGAAGCCAAAATCCGGTACCGGGCATCGACGACGCGGATTTCATCAATATCCGATGACTGAAAACCGGCCAGTACCGAGCGCAGGCTTTGTTCAATCGTCGATTCTTCTTCGGTCCGCGGTTTGACCATTTCTTCCCGCACACTGAACTCGACAATATTCATTCGTTCTTCGATGGAGTCCTTGAAGTTCATCGTCAAAGTTTCCTCAAGCTCTTGCGCAAAATAAAGGCCGATAATCTGCATCGCCAACAGGATTAGCAAGAGGTAGATCAACACAAATTTCACATGAATCGATTTAAAAAAACTTACTTTTTGCATTCAACCTACTCCTGTTCAGGATTCCGCAAGTAATACCCTACTCCCCTGCGGGTAACGATCCATGCTGGATGGCTCGGATTGTCTTCAATTTTTTCACGAAGGCGCCGGATGGTTACGTCAACTGTCCGAACGTCCCCAAAATAATCATAGCCCCAGACAGTCTGCAGCAAATGCTCGCGCGTCATCACTTGGCCGATGTGTTTTCCAAGGTAATGCAATAATTCAAATTCGCGGTGCGTCAATTCAATCGTTTCGTCGCGCTTTTGGACCAAATAAGCGTCCGGCTGGATGATCAATGACCCGACTTCAATATCGTTCGAATTCGGACCTTCTTCTTCAAGCGGCACGACATTTTGGCGGCGCAGGTTGGCTTTCACCCGTGCAATCAGTTCGCGTGTCGAAAACGGCTTGGTGACGTAATCGTCCGCTCCCAGCTCAAGGCCCAGCACTTTATCGATTTCCGAGTCTTTTGCCGTCAGCATAATAATCGGAAAGTCGAATTTTTTGCGGATTTCCCGGCATACTTCCATACCGTCGCGGTTCGGCAGCATGATGTCCAGAAGCATCAAATCCGGCTGCACTTCTTCCGCTATTTTGATGGCTTCATCGCCGTCGTACGCACACAAGACATTAAAGCCCTCTTTTTTCAAATTAAACTGCAGAATGTCTGCAATCGGTTTTTCATCGTCAACAACCAAAATGGTTTTACTCATTTTCTTTTCCCCCTTAGTCCCAACATTTACTGATGGAATTTCCTCCGATGTACATTCTTTTCTACCCTTTACTTTATCACTGTTTTGGCGGTTTCGCATCTCTCACTGCCTATCCGCTATTTCCCGGGAAATAGCGGGGAGACGAAATGAAAAGGCCGGACGCTAAAAGGCGTCCGGCCTATAGATGGTTAATTGATATATTTTAACGGATCTTGCGTAACACCGTTCAAAGAGACTTCAAAATGCAGATGGATGCCGGTAGAACGGCCGGTATTCCCCATATTCCCCAATTTCGTTCCTTGCGGGACCACGTCTCCGGCTTTGACGTCAATCGAAGACAAATGGGCATAGATGGTTTCATACCCGTTTTGATGGTCGACTACCACCCGGTTCCCGAATGTTCCAGCCGCTCCGGCCGCTTTTACTACGCCGTGGTCGGCCGACTTGATGGCCGGTCCGCTTGAACGGGCAATGTCGATGCCATTATGGAGACGCCCCCAGCGATGGCCTCTTTTGCTGGTGATTTCACCGCCTTCTGCCGGCCACGCAAATGTTCCGGTGCCGACTGATGGAGGAGGCATTGTGCCGTTTGAAACGATGTGGTCAATCGGCTCTAGCGTGGCCTGCTCGACTACGACTTCTCTCGAAATTTCCTGGCCGTTGACGGTTTCCACTGCAGAGGTAACATGCTTTCTGCCATTTTTCCCTTGCTGCTTGAGCTTTGTTTTGCCCTTCAATAACTTGGGATCGTCTTCTTTCAGGGACTTATGCGGAATCAGGGCAATCTGTTTCTGCTGTTTTTTCACTTGCACCGTCACCAAAGGTCCGGCTGCTGATGCATTCAACTGGGTACCGGGGGCTAATTGAGCCAGGTTGATGCTCGGATTCAAAGCAGCAAGTTCTTCTGTTTCCATTCCGAACGCATCCGCTAGCTTTTCGGCTTCATCGCCTTCACGGACACTATAAGAACGCTCTCCAGTCAGCAAGTATTTCGCAGCCTGGTCCGGTTCCATGACACCCGCCGGATTTGTCTGTTTTGCAGCTCCCGACAAGTTCTTTGTGATTGTTAAATCGATAAGATTCGCCTGTCCCGGCTCCAACTCCGGCAAAGGCGCTTGTGTTTCTTTCCGCTGTTCCCAAGCTGCCAGCTCTTCCGGCGTGGCATAGGCCAGTTTCAATTGCTGGATCAGGGCCTCAAATGCCGCCTGGTCTTTCACTTGAAGCACTTCGCGCCCATTGACCGATAACGCGAAAGCGGAAGCTTGGATTTCCACTTCTTTAGCAGCTTCCGCCAACGTTTCCTGCTCGTTCGGCAAACTGCGTTCGAACACCTTCTCCTCCACAATCTTGAAGCCTTCGTCCACTTCCAGATCCAAAGCAGCATATTGCGGCTGAAGCTTGCTGCGTTTCTCATCCATCATATTTTCCACTGCCTGCTCATCAGATACTGTGCCGAGGTACTGCCCATCATTATACAAGTGGTAAACTGGCTGCAGGCTGTGCTTATCTTCAGACGTTGCAAACACTGGCGTGAAGCTAAGGCTTGTCAGCAACAATGCCGAGGCGGCCGCTGCCTTTAAAAACGCCCGGCCGGCTGCCGGTTGTTGAATGTTCTTCATAAGTATTCGGTACTCCTTTTATATCTATGTAAAGCCCGCTGGCTTTCGTTTGATTTAAATGAACCTTTCCCACTCTAGCATAATTTGCCTTCAAATTAGCCGATTTCTGCGCCTGTAATCCAACTGAAGCATTCTTGCCAAATCCTTCTAAAAAGTCGAGAAAGCAAAAAGAACTCCCTGTTTTCTTCCATGTAGAAAGTAGCAATCTTTGTTGCCAAACTTTAATAAAAGCAAGTTTTACTATCACTTTTCTGTAATATTTGTCATACTTCACGCTAGGAATACGACGGGAAATGTGTCTTTTCTGTTAAATCCGCCATTAATCAAAAATAAAGAGCTGAAACGGATTTCGTTTCAGCTCTTTATATTCAATTTACGTTATTGTTTCTTAACGCCAAACGCTTGTTACGATGTTCGTCTGGTTGCGGTCTGGGCCGACTGAGAAGATGGAAATCTGGACGCCTGTCAATTGGGCAATGCGCTCCAAATAATGGCGTGCGTTTTCCGGAAGTTCATCCAAAGATTTGCATTTCGTTACATCTTCCGACCAGCCTGGAAGTTCTTCGTAGACCGGTTCGCAATCTGCAAGCATGCGCAGGTTTGCCGGGTATTCTGTGATCAACTCGCCGTTGTAGCGGTAAGCGGTACAGATTTTCACCGTTTCAAGGCCTGTCAATACGTCGATCGAGTTAACCGTCAAATCCGTCAACCCGCTGACGCGTCTTGCATGGCGGACAACAACACTGTCGAACCAGCCGATGCGGCGCGGACGCCCTGTTGTCGTGCCGTACTCTTTGCCGACTTCACGGATCTGCTGACCGATTTCGTCAAACAATTCCGTCGGGAACGGACCGTCGCCGACGCGTGACGTATAGGCTTTACATACGCCGATGACGTGCTGGATGGTTGTCGGGCCGACGCCGGCACCGATTGTCACACCGCCCGCAACCGGGTTTGATGAAGTAACAAATGGATATGTACCTTGGTCGATATCCAGCATAACGCCTTGTGCGCCTTCAAAAAGAACGCGGCGGCCGTCATCGATGGCATCGTTTAATACTTTTGATGTATCGGTTACATACTTGGCAATTTCCTGGCCATATTCATAATACTCTTCCATGATTTCTTCAACCGTAAATCCTTCCGTTTCATAAAACTTCTCGAACATCCGGTTTTTCTCGTTCAAGTTCATGCGAAGCTTTTCCTCGAACACAACATGATCCAACAGGTCCGCCATACGGATGCCGACACGCGCCGCTTTGTCCATATAAGCAGGCCCGATGCCTTTTCCTGTGGTTCCGATTTTGTTGGCTCCACGTCTTGCTTCTTCCACTTCGTCCTGCTTGATGTGGTAAGGCAGAATGACGTGTGCGCGGTTGGAAATGCGCAGGTTTTCAGTTGTGACGCCTCGTGCGTGCAGCGCTTTAAGTTCTTTTACAAGTGCTTTCGGATCCACTACCATACCGTTGCCGATCACTGAAATTTTGTCCTTGTAGAAAATCCCTGATGGAATCAAATGCAGCTTGTACGTTTCGCCGCCGAAAATGATGGTATGTCCGGCATTGTTGCCGCCTTGGTAACGCGCAATCACTTCTGCGTGTTCGGATAGAAAATCCGTAATTTTCCCTTTTCCTTCGTCTCCCCATTGCGTTCCTACTACTACGACTGATGTCATCGTCCGCACCTCCGTTAGGCTTATGCCCTTGTTTCAACAGACTCAATTGTATCAAGCAAAGGACTCCGAGTCAATGAAAAACAGAAGAAAACACGAACGATGAATGCATAGTCACATTCATACGTTCGTGTTTTTTAAAAGTCACCGCCGGATTCGTGCTGGCTCCAGTCGATGGTGACGAATTTATTGTATTCCTTCACAAAGGCCAGTTTCACCGTACCGGTCGGGCCGTTACGTTGCTTGGCAATAATGATCTCAATCATGTTCTGGTCTTCGGTTTCTTTGTCGTAGTAATCTTCACGGTACAGGAAAGAAACGATATCGGCATCCTGCTCAATCGATCCCGATTCACGTAAATCCGACATCATCGGCCGTTTGTCTTGCCGCTGCTCAACGCCACGGGACAGCTGGGAAAGCGCGATGACCGGCACTTCCAGTTCCCGCGCCAAGCCTTTCAGCGAGCGGGAAATATCCGATACTTCCTGCTGGCGGTTCTCACCGGATTTTCCGGGTCCCTGGATCAGCTGGAGGTAATCGATCATGATCATGCCAAGGCCGTATTCCTGCTTCAGGCGGCGGCATTTCGCACGGATATCATTGACCCGGATTCCGGGCGTATCATCGATAAAAATGCCGGCGTTGGACAAGCTGCCCATTGCCATCGTCAATTTGCGCCAGTCTTCGTTCTGGAGCGCCCCGGTCCGCATAATCTGTGCATCGATATTTCCTTCCGCACAAAGCATACGCATGACTAGCTGTTCGGCTCCCATTTCCAGACTGAAAATCGCAACGTTTTCATCCGTTTTGGTGGCAACGTTCTGCGCCACGTTCAACGCAAAAGCCGTCTTACCGACAGAAGGCCGTGCAGCCACGATAATCAGGTCGTTTCGCTGAAACCCTGCCGTGATCTTATCCAGGTCACGGAAGCCCGTAGGAATGCCTGTAACGTCTCCTTTGCGCGTATGCAGCAATTCGATGTTGTCATAGGTTTTCACTAAGACATCTTTGATGTGGATAAAGTCGCCGGCATTTTTTCGGCTCGACACTTCCATCATTTTCTTCTCTGCTTCAGCAAGCAGCGCCTGCACTTCGTCTTCACGTGTAAAGCCGTCTTCCACAATCGAAGTCGCTACGCGGATAAGGCGCCGGAGAAGCGATTTCTCTTCCACGATGTGGGCGTAATGCGCCACGTTCGCTGCGGTCGGAACCGCATTGGCAATTTCCGTTAAATAAGACAAGCCGCCGACGTCTTCCAGTTCTTTTTTGGCGGATAATTCTTCTGTAACCGTTACAACATCAATCGCTTTGCCGTGGTCCGATAAATTGAGCATGGTCTGAAAGATTTTCTGGTGCGCAATGCGGTAAAAATCTTCCGGCATGACAATTTCAGCCACGGAGATGAGCGACTGCGGTTCTAAAAAGATGGCCCCAATAACCGATTGCTCGGCTTCATGGTTATGCGGAGGGACTCGATCTATTGTTTCGTTCATTTGGTTCATGGGCTTACGCTTCTTCTGTTACATGGACTTTAAGCGTAGCCGTGACATCCTGATGCAATTTAACCGGAACGTTCGTGTAGCCTAGCGCGCGGATGGCGTCATCCAATTCCATCTTGCGCTTATCCAGTTTGATGCCGTGCGTTTTTTCAAGCGCTGTCGCTACTTGTTTTGTCGTAATGGAACCGAACAGGCGGCCGCCTTCACCGGATTTCGCTTTCAGTTCGATCGTCAGGCTTTCCAGTTTTTCTTTCAGCGCTTTTGCATCTTCCAGCTCTTGGGCTGCTTCTTTTTCCTGCTTTTTCTTCTGGCCGGCCAATTGGCTGATTGCCGCTTGGTCCGCTTCTTTCGCCAAATTGTTTTTCAGCAGAAAGTTATGTGCATAGCCGTCTGCTACGTTTTTCACTTCGCCTTTTTTGCCTTTGCCTTTTACGTCTTTCAAAAATATTACTCTCATTCCACTTTTCCTCCCTCATACTGTTCCGTGATCACTTGTTTCAATTGAGCGATTGCTTCGTCTATCGTCACGCCAGGCATCTGGGTGGCTGCATTGGTTAAATGGCCCCCGCCGCCAAGGTTTTCCATGGCGATCTGGACGTTGACTTCACCCAGTGAGCGGGCTGAAATGCCGATTCCGCCTTCGCTGCGTTCCGCAACCACAAATGACGCATTAACGTCCTTCATTGTTAACAGGATATCTGCTGTCTGGGCAATCAATACCGGACTGTAGATCCGTCCCGCCTCACCCCGGGCAATCGCAATGCCGTTGCCGACAAATTCAACCGTCTGAACGATTTTGGCGCGTTCGACGTACGTATCCAAATCTTCTTTCAACAAACGCTGCACAAGCACTGTATCGGCCCCGTTCGAACGCAAATAAGAAGCGGCTTCAAACGTTCTGGCGCCGGTGCGCAGCGTAAAGCTTTTGGTATCGACGATAATGCCCGCAAGCATGGCCGTCGCTTCCAGCATCGACAGCTTCTCGTGTTTCGGCTGATACTCAATCAGCTCGGTAACCAGTTCCGCGGTCGATGATGCATAAGGTTCCATATAAACAAGCATCGTATTGGTGATGAATTCTTCTCCGCGGCGGTGGTGGTCGATCAGGACGACGCGTTCCATCCGTTGAAGCACCCGTTCGTCGATCACCATCGACGGTTTATGGGTATCCACAATGACCAGCAGGGAATTGTCCGTCATTTCGGACAGCGCTTCTTCCGGTGTGATAAACCGGTCAAACAGCTCATCGTCCTGGCGAATCTCTTCCATCAGGCGCATAACCGAGCGGTCGTATTCATTGAAATCCAGCACAATGCTGCTTTTGACTTTGTTCATCGCCGCCATTTTTGAGACGCCGACGGCTGCCCCGATGGCATCCATATCCGGCAATTTATGGCCCATGACGAAAACGTGGTCGCTTTCCTGGATCAAATCACGAAGCGCGTGTGAAATAACGCGCGCCCGCACCCGTGTCCGTTTTTCGACCGGATTCGTTTTGCCGCCGTAGAATTTCACTTTGCCGCTTGGGTTTTTGATCGCGACTTGGTCGCCGCCGCGCCCGAGCACCAAATCGAGGCCGGACTGCGCCATGCTGCCAAGTTCGACAAGCGATGCGGATCCCGCACCTACCCCGATGCTCAGCGTCAGCGCCAAATTGTCTTTTGATGTCACTTCCCGGATGTCGTCTAAAATGGCGAACTTCGACAGCTCCAGCTCTTTTAAGATGGACTCATTGAAAACGGCCATGAACCGGTCTGACGAAATCCGTTTGACGAAAATGCCGTAATGCGCGCCCCATTCGTTGATGAGCGACGTTACGAGGCTGTTCAAATTGCTTCGCGTCTGGTCATCCATCCCTTGGGCCAGTTCATCGTAGTTATCGATAAACAGGATGCCGATCACTGTCCGGTCGGCGTAATACAAGGTTTCGATTTCCACTTGTTCGGTAATATCGAATAAATAAAACAAGCGGTCATCCGCTTTGTAATAAACCCGGTATTTGCGTTCGCCAAGAGCAATGATCATATCCCCGGCTTCTTCGGATTTTACCAATGTTTGAAATTCATCCGATAAGCTGTAAAGGGATTCTCCGATCAATGTGTCGTATTCCAGCATCGATGTCATATAAGGGTTTGCCCATTCAATATCGAAGTTTTCATTGACCAGCAAAATCCCGATCGGCATTTCCAGCAGCGCTTCTTCGCCGACTTTTTTCATCCGGTAAGACAGCGTTTCTATGTGTTTTTCGGTTGCTTCGTACACCCGCTTTTCGGTAACCCAGGCATAGACAAACAGTGCACCGAAAAGAATGATGAATATGCCCCCTACCCATTCTGACCTCAGCGAGATCAAAATTGCCGCTGCCAAACCAAGTATCAGCAGCGCCAATAAAGGGAGTCGAAGTTTTCTTTGTCTAAAAAAAGCCGACATTTCTTTTCAGCTCCTCATTTTCCTTTGAAGTCATGTGCCCGTTTTACCCATCCCCGGATATCAAATCCGAGATCCACAATTCCGACAATGCTCGTAAACGACTGCAATGGAAATGCCAGAATCGTTACAAGAACAGCCACCCACTTTGGCCAGCCTTCTTGCTTGATGTAAAAATGATAAAAAGATACACCTTGCAGGAAAAGCAGGAATTGAAGAACAACGGATGCATTCATGAAAATCATATAAGGCATCGTTCCCGGCTGCAAATCTGACAGCAGCGAAACGAGTAAAACAATTAAATAATACCATAATACACTTTTCGGCAATTTCATATCCCGAAAAGGCGGAAATTTTGGAACTTCAATGCCAAGGCGTTTTAACACCGGCAGCAGAATCAGCAGCAACAACCACACCGATATGAAAACCGACAGCACCAGCAACGCCGGCAGCAAAGTCTCAAACGTCAGCGTCAGCTGATTGGCCATTTCATTGAACTCTTCCGTAGAAGCGCCGATCTGGTCCATTAAGGCGCTGGTCTGTTTAAAAGACGCTTCCATTGCGGTCATCATTTCTTCGATCACATTGATGTTAAACAGCCAGATGGATGCCATATACTGAAGCATCAGCGATAATAGCAGCACAATGCTTGAAGCCATAAACATGAACAGCTTGCTTTTTTTATGATAAATCGACAAGCCGATGACAAAGCCAAGCGGAATGTGGATCAGCGCAATCGGCAAGGCGAGCAAACCGCCGACAATCGCCGACAAGATCAAACAGACCACTGAAAATAGAGCCGATGCTTGCCACGGATACTTCGCGCTGTACCAGGCGATCGGAACCGCTAAAAATAATGTCGTGACGACATTTAAAAGAGGCACATAAACAGAGATGGCCAATAATACAGTAAAGACAGCTGCCATCAATGCCCCTTGAGTAAGTTGACTGGTTTGTTGATTTTGCATTTGCTTGTTTTTCCCCTTCTTTCGGGTTGATTTCATCCTTATAATTGTAACATGATTAAGGTTTTGGAACAAAAAAGGGAAGTCCCGGAAGAAAGGGGGAGCCGATTTAAGGCACAAAAAAAAGACCGGTTTCCCGGTCTTTTCTTTCGATAGCAAAAAAGCATAATTGCTTTTCTTACTTATCTTTCTTCCGCAACAAACGGTAGAAGTGCCATGATACGAGCGCGTTTGATAGCGATTGTCAACTTACGTTGCCATTTAGCGCTTGTGCCTGTAACACGACGTGGCAAGATTTTTCCTCGTTCAGAAATGAATTTCTTCAACAAGTCAGTATCTTTATAGTCGATGAATGTGATGTTGTTAGAAGTGAAATAACAAACCTTTTTGCGTTTCTTTCCTCCGCGACGTGGTGCCATATCGAATTACCTCCCTTTTAGTAGAATTTTTCGTTCATCGCAAGTCCAGTCCGTCTTAGAACGGCAAATCGTCATCCGATACTTCGATCGGGCCGCTGCCGCTTGAGAATGGATCCTGGTCTACACGCGTATAGTTTTGCTGACTTGGCGATTGATTGTTCTGCTGATAGGACGGCTGTTGTCCTTGTGAACGATCTGCATTAGCCCCAGAGTTTTTCGGTTCAAGGAATTGAACACTGTCTGCGACTACTTCAGTCGTATAAACGCGTTTTCCGTCTTGTCCCTCGTAGCTTCCGGTTTGAATGCGGCCTTCCACACCTGCCAAGCTTCCTTTTTTCAGGAAGTTCGCTGTGTTTTCAGCTTGTTTGCGCCAAACAGTACAATTGATAAAATCCGTTTCCTTTTCGCCTTGCGCATTGGAGAAGGTACGGTTTACAGCAAGTGTAAAACGGGCCACCGCCGCTCCGCTTGGAGTATAGCGAAGATCAGGATCTTTTGTCAGTCTTCCGACTAAAACAACTCGGTTAATCATCAGAATTCAACCTCCTTTAGTCAATATTTACAGCTTCATATGCTTACGCGTCTTTGCGTACAGCGATATGACGGATAATGTCTTCGTTAATGTTCGCAAGACGTGTGTATTCGTTGATAGCTTCAGAACCAGCGTTTACTTTTACGATTTGGTAGAAACCTTCACGTAAATCGTTGATTTCGTAAGCTAAACGACGTTTACCCCACTCTTTCGACTCGATGATTTCAGCACCGTTAGAAGTAAGGATCTCGTTAAAACGCTCAACTAGCGCTTTTTTCGCTTCCTCTTCAATTGCAGGCTGCATGATGTACATTAATTCATACTCTCTCATCGTGTTGTCACCTCCTCATGGACTTGGGCCCTGCTGATTCCAGCGGGCAAGGAGCAAGCAATTCATATTATTACTCACATCAATGTATTGTATCACAGTTGGAGATGCCCCGCAAGCATGTTTTTCAACCATGGATGGGCTATACTGAAAGCAATTAACAAAGGAAGTGATTGGATGGAACCGACGCATACCATTGAACTGAAGATGGAAGAAATCGCACCAAAAGCGTTATGGATCAACATCCTTTTAGTGGTGCTTTTTGCCGCTGCCTACCATTATTTGGCTGAACCGTTGTCGTTTCGCTTTTCTTTAACGGGTGTTCTGCTGTTTGTGTTCGGCTATATCGCCCTGATTGTGCTTCATGAAGCGTTTCATCTGATCGGCTTTATGCTCTTTGGCAAAGCAACCCTTGCTTCCTTGAAATACGGCGTCAATTTAAAGCTGGGCATCGCCTATGCCACTACAACTACCGCTCTTCGCAACAAAGCCATGAAAAAAGCGCTGCTGCTTCCTTTTTGGACCACTGCTGTCATCCCGACGGTCCTTGGCTTCTGGCTGGACAGCCAGGTGCTGGCCCTGCTTGGCGCCATGCTCGCTGCCGGTGCCATCGGCGACTTTTACATGTACCGTGCGCTCCTTAAAGAACGCAACGATGCCTGGGTGCTGGACGATCCGGAATTGCCCCGGCTGCACATATATGAGCAAAATCCCAATCAAAAAAGCGCTGATCGATGATCAACGCTTTTTTATATAAATCAGTATGCGCCTTCAACTGCTAATACATCCCAGTTGCCGCTCTTTACTTTTTCTTTTAATTGTTCTTTCATGGTGGCTACGTAGACGGCGGTCTGCAAAACTTTTCCGTCCGCTTTCACGTTGATCTTTACTTTATTGAAAAGATCTGTGGCAGCTCCGCCTGAGTAATCTTCCAGGTAGTCGATCGCCGGCCAAAGCGCTTCCGGAATGTCGTAGACTTCCCCTTGCACTTCGCCTTTGCCGTTTACATCCATTGCCGGATAGCCAAGCCCGGTATCATAGAGATCCCCTTTTGTTACTGCGTATTCTGCTACTAATGCTGCTTCTCCTAGGTAATCGTGGTACTTGCCGCCGCGTTTCAATGTTCCATATACAAATAATAACATTTTAATCCTCCTATTCAAAAACCGAATGCGGTTAGGCATCCGGTCATTTTTTAGTTTTATCCATGGCTAAGGGGTCTTTACGTTTTCGGACTTGCTTATCTTATTGAATGAACTTTCGAAAGGGAACGGCCATTTCGCTTTTAAACTATCCAGCTGCGGCGCCCAGCCCCTCGAGACGCTTCAGTTTTGCCTAAAATGGCAAAGACCGCCATTCCCTGCAAACCTTCCAGCACTTGTCAGGACTGAACGGGCGCCTCCGCTTTTAAACGTTAAATCTAAAGAGCATGACGTCTCCGTCTTGTACTACGTATTCTTTTCCTTCTTGGCGCACTTTTCCGGCTTCTTTAGCAGCAGCCATGGAGCCTGTTTCGATAAGGTCCTCGTAAGCTACGGTTTCTGCACGGATAAATCCGCGTTCGAAGTCCGAGTGGATGACGCCTGCGCATTGAGGGGCTTTCATGCCTTTTTTGAATGTCCAAGCACGCACTTCCTGCACGCCGGCAGTAAAGTAAGTAGCAAGGCCAAGCAAATTATACGAAGCTTTGATCAATTGGTCCAAACCGGATTCTTTGATGCCCAGTTCTTCCAGGAACATTTCTTTTTCTTCATCTTCAAGTTCAGCCATTTCTTCTTCGATCTTCGCACAAACAACGATAACTTCTGAATTTTGCTGAGCGGCATAGTCGCGGACTTTCTGTACGTATTCGTTGTCTTCTGCATCAGCAATTTCATCTTCTGCCACATTTGCTACGTAAAGCATCGGTTTCAATGTCAGCAGATTCAAGTTTTTCGCAATGTTCAATTCGTCTTCAGTAAAATCAATTGAACGCGCCAAATCTCCAGCTTCAAATGCTTCATGAAGTTTCATCAACACCGGCTCTTCAGCAACGGCATCTTTGTCTTTTTGCTTCACTAATTTAGCAGCACGAGCAATTCGTTTTTCGATGCTTTCCATGTCCGCAAGGATCAACTCCAAGTTAATGACTTCAATGTCTGAAATCGGATCAACTTTCCCGGATACATGCGTAACGTTTTCGTCAGCAAAGCAGCGGACGACTTGAACGATTGCATCCACTTCGCGGATGTGCGAAAGGAATTTATTCCCAAGCCCTTCCCCTTTGCTGGCGCCTTTTACGATGCCGGCGATATCCGTGAATTCAAAAGCCGTCGGCACGGTTTTCTTTGGCACTACCAGTTCTGTCAATTTGTTTAAGCGCTCGTCCGGAACTTCTACAATCCCGACGTTTGGATCTATCGTACAGAACGGGTAGTTGGCTGCTTCAGCCCCCGCTTTAGTAATAGCGTTGAATAATGTGGATTTCCCCACGTTTGGTAAACCTACAATCCCTGCAGTTAATGCCAAAGGATTCACGACCTTTCCTTTATCTAAAACGAATTATTTTTTAAGCAACCATTCCATTATAGGAATGAAATATCATTCTGTCCATTTTTCAAAACTTATATAAATTCATTACTATTCCTATATAAGTATTGTCTTTATACTCATATAAGGTTTTCTTTTATTCTTCTTCTGCTTTCACTAAAACCTTCTTGATTTTCTTGTTGAACTCAACCCGTGGAATCATGACGCTGTGCTGGCAGCCTTCGCATTTGATGCGGATATCTGCGCCCATGCGGATGATTTTCCAAGCATTTGCTCCGCAAGGATGCCCTTTCTTCATTTCCACGACATCATTCAGGCCATATTCTTTCTTGTCCATCGTTTTGTCTCCTTCATTACTTTTTGGCAATAACGGATGTATTATTTTTGAACAGGACGCTGCATCATAACCATATGAGGAAGCGGTACTTCTACATTGTTCTGGTCTAAGTATTCCTTTAAGTCCCGTCGAAGCCCACGAGCCACGGCAAAATGCTGCATCGGCAAAGTTTCTGCTATCACTCGCACCACCATCTCGGTAGGCGTTAAACTCTGCACCCCCAAAAATTCAGGCGGCTTGATGATTTGCTCGTATTTTTCTTCTACGGTGTCTAAAAACTCCTGAATCAACCGTTCCACTTGGTTGATGTCGGCATTATAGCCAACATTGATATCTACAACTGCGATGGAATTATGGACCGAGAAATTGACGACGTCGGTTACATTGCCGTTTGGAAAGATAAACAGCTCTCCTGTAGCCCCTTTTACTTTTGTTGTCCGCAGACCGATTTCTTCAACCGTCCCTTCTGCAGGGCCGATGCGCACAAAATCACCGACTGAAAACTGGTCTTCGAAAATGATGAAAAATCCGGTGATGACGTCGCGCACTAAGTTTTGCGCGCCAAACCCGACAGCCAGGCCAAGCACCCCGGCCCCGGCAATCAACCCAGTAATATCAATCGTAAAGGCGGACAATACAGCAATGATCGCCATAAAGTACACCACATACGCCACGACATTCTCCAGCAGCTTCGACATCGTCTGCTGCCGCCGTTCGTTGTATTTCAACGGCCCTTTAATGCGCACTGCAAATGTTTTGCGTATCAGCATTTTGGCGACACGCACGATGATTCCAGCGGCGACAATAATGAGCAGCACTTTAATGCCCACAAAACCTATCTTCAGCCACATCTCTTGATCTAAAAGAATCTGCTTGCTTTGTTCAACAATTTCTTCTGTTTTCTTTACTGTTTCTGTAGTTACTGTATTTGCAGTCACTGTAACACCTTCCTACCTCCGGTTAACCTAAGTTCATCTTATAGATCACCGTAACAATTAATCCCACAACCAAAACTCCAGGCAACAAATTAGCAACTCTTATTTTCGTCAGGCCGATCATGTTCAAGCCAATAGCCACAATCATGACGCCTCCTGTTGCGGTCATTTCCGTGATGAACATATCAAGCGCAGCATCCGGAATGATTAAGCTAATCTGCGTCGCAAACAACGCGATCAACCCTTGGTAAACAAATACGGGAATAGCGGCGAGCATGACGCCGATTCCAAGCGTCGACGCCAAGATAATCGATGTAAAACCATCAATCAACCCTTTGGAAATCAATACACCATGTTCATTGCTGAGTCCGCTCTCCAAAGCGCCGATGATCCCCATCGCGCCAATCACAAAAATAAGGGTGGCTGTGACAAAGCCCTGGGCAATACTGCCTTTGCTTTCTTTTTTCGCGCCCATTACATCTTCCAGCCAATGGCCAAAATTATTGAGCTTGTCATCTAAATTCATCCATTCGCCGATCACAGCACCCAAGACCAAACTGATAATGACTACGATAAAATTCTGGCTTTCAAAACCCATTTGCAGCCCGAGAACGACCACTGCCAGACCTATCGCGTACATTACCGTTTCTTTCATCTTCTCAGGAATGTTTCGGAGTGCCCGGCCAATGAGTGTTCCAACTACAATCAAAACCGCGTTGATCAACGTTCCCAAGAGAACCATCTTTCAATTTCCCCTTCCGCTCTCCTTTTACAAAACAGAACCTATTCCCTTACTCACAGGGAATAGGCACGAATCAATTTAAAAGTTCGAGTATGCGTTCCAAATCTTCTTCCGAAAAGAACTCTATTTCAATTTTCCCTTTGTTCTTCGTTTTTTTAATTTGGACATTTGTTCCAAAACGGTCTCTCAGTTCCGACTGCTTTTCTTCAATAAACAAGTCTTTCTTTTTCTCGATTGTTTCACGTGGAACATCTTCATTTAAGCGCTGAACCAGATTTTCCAACTGACGGACATTCAAGTTTTCTTTCACTACTTTTTCCGCTGTTTCGGGAATGAGCTTTTTCAAGCGCAAGCCAAGCAAGGTACGGCCATGGCCCATCGTCAATTTCTTATCTGAAATCATATCGCGCACATTGGCAGGCAAAGCAAGCAACCGGATATGGTTGGCGATATGCGGCCGGCTCTTGCCAAGGCGGAAGGCCAATTGTTCTTGTGTGATATTTAATGCTTCCATTAACTTCTGATAAGCTTCTGCTTCTTCAATCGGCGTTAAATCTTCCCGCTGAAGGTTCTCCAGGATGGCCAATTCCATCATCTGCTGGTCCGTCAATTCCTTGACGAGTGCCGGCACTTCAGTCAGTTTCGCCAATTTAGCCGCGCGGAATCTTCTTTCGCCTACAACCAGTTCAAAATGCTTTCCGGATTTCCGGACAACAACCGGCTGCAAAATACCATGCTCTTTGATGGATTCCGACAGTTCCTGCAAAGCGGTTTCATCAAAAACTTTGCGCGGTTGGTAAGGATTAGTGCGGATTTGCGTGATGCTGATCTGGTTGATTGTTTCTGTCTCGCTTAATGATTCGCCAGGGAACAATGCATTGATTCCTTTTCCTAATCCTTTAGCCATTCTTAATCACTTCCCTTGCTAATTCTAAGTACACTTCTGCCCCACGGGATTTTGGATCATATATAATGATCGGTTCACCGTGGCTTGGCGCTTCGCTTAATCGTACGTTCCGCGGAATGATCGTCCGGTAAACTTTGTCCTGGAAATACTTTTTTACTTCTTCAATTACTTGAATTCCTAAGTTCGTCCGTGCATCGAGCATCGTCAACAGGACGCCGTCAATTGCCAGGTCATGGTTTAAATGTTTCTGGACAAGGCGGATGGTGCTCAACAACTGGCTCAATCCTTCCAATGCATAGTATTCACATTGTACCGGAATAATAATTGCATCCGAGGCAGTCAACGAGTTGATCGTCAATAACCCCAATGATGGAGGACAATCAATGATAATGTAATCGTAAAGTTCTTTTACTTCCTGGAGCGCATGCTTGAGGCGCACTTCTCTTGAAATAGTGGAAACCAGTTCAATTTCTGCACCTGCCAGCGAAATGGTTGCAGGCACTACGTGAAGATTTTCAACTTTCGTTTCCTTGATGGTGTCTTTCACATCCACGTCATCAATCAGCACTTCGTAAATGCACTGGTCAACGTCGCCTTTGTTTACCCCGACCCCACTCGTCGCGTTTCCTTGGGGGTCGATATCTATTAAGAGAACTTTCTGGCCCAAATAAGCAAGGCAGGCACTCAAGTTTACTGAAGATGTTGTTTTTCCTACGCCGCCTTTTTGATTGGCGATCGCAATAATTCTACCCACTCTTGCACCAACTTTCTTTCATACTTCTCTCATTTTACTGCTCAAGTATAACTAATTCCATTATAAAAACAAAAATAATGACAGTTTCTTTCCTTATTGTAACAAAACGATAAACATTTTATCGTTACAGTCCTATTAAAAAAGCTCTTTCCGAAATCGGAAAGAGCTTTTTTATGCTTTTTTCTTAGGGATCTTCACGGTAATCTGGTAATACTCTTCGTGTTCTTCTTCTTCAGCCGACAAGTTGATCCCGCTTTTGGTCACCATGCTCAACGATTCTTTGATGGTATTCATCGCAATCCGGACATCGCGGCTGACTGCTTTGCGCCTTGGCTTGGCCTTTTTCGGTTCAGTGGATAACAATTTTTCAACCCGCATCTCCAGCTGCTTGACGTTCAACCCTTGTTCGACTGTTTCATCAAACATTTTTTTCTGTTTATCTGCATCTTTGATTTTTAGCAATACTCGTGCATGCCGTTCTGTAATGATGCGATTCAATAAAGCCATCTGGATTTCTTCAGGCAATTTCAACAGCCGAAGTTTATTCGCCACTGTCGATTGCCCTTTTCCAAGACGTTGTGCAAGGGCTTCCTGGGTGATGCCTTGGATTTCCAGCAGGTTTTGATAAGCATTTGCTTCTTCAATCGACGTAAGTTCTTCCCGCTGCAAGTTTTCAATCAAAGCAATCGATGCTGTTTCTTTATCGCTTAGCTGGCGGATGATCGCCGGAACTTCTTCCCAACCGAGAGAAGACATTGCCCGAAAACGCCGTTCCCCTGCAATGATTTCGTAATCGCCTTCTTGTTCCGACGCCCGGACTACAATGGGCTGAATAACGCCATGGATTTCAATTGTGCGAGCCAGCTCTTCAATCTTCTCTTCATCGAAAACTGTACGAGGCTGGAATTTATTTGCGCTGATTTTAGCAATCGGCAATTTGACTACTTCTTCCGAAGCTTTATTGACTGGTTTCACTTCTGCTGCCTGTTCTGCTTCTTCTGCTTTATCGCCGCTCCCGAAAAATCGGGAAAAAGGACTCTTCATCCTCTAGCACCACCTTTTAAAAGCTCACTTGCTTACTTTATAGTATTTTAATCGCTTTTCTTAAATTTCCATGTTCCACGTGAAACATTGCATGTTCTCTTTTTTCGCCTTAGGCAATAGGAGATTTATTTGGCACCCCTGGTTTGCGCGGGTATTTTTTAGGTGTTTCTTTAAACTTGCGGAATACCTGAATGTGACGGTCGCTTTCTTCTATAGGCAATTTAAACGAATGGATGCTTTCTTCTTTAACTCCTAGTTTCAACAAGGCTTTTTCGGCATCTTTTAATTCGTCAGGCGCTGATGCAGCTTTCATCGCTGCAAAAAGCCCGCCGTTTTTCACGAGCGGCACACACAATTCCGCTAAAACGGAAAGCCTTGCCACGGCTCTTGCTGTAACCAGGTCATAACTTTCCCGGTGTTCGGACTGGCCAAAATCTTCTGCACGGGAATGGATGAAACGGACATTTGATAAGTTCAGCTTATCGCTCAAATGATTCAAAAATTGGATGCGCTTGTTCAATGAGTCCACGATGGTCACTTCAATATGAGGGAAGCAAATTTTTAGAGGGATGCTCGGGAATCCTGCCCCGGCTCCCACATCGCAAACTTTGAGCGGCTTCGTGAAATCTACGTAGAAAGCAGCGGTAATCGAATCAAAAAAATGTTTCAAGTAGACAGATGGCTGGTCTGTAATGGCCGTTAAATTCATTTTTTCGTTCCACTCAACCAGTTCTTCGAAATAGATGCGGAATTGATCGAGTTGAGCCGGAGTCAAATCGATTCCTTTTTCACTGAGGGCGTCTTTGAATTGTTGTTCGTTCACTTTTTTTCCTCCCTCTTTTCTTTGTTCTATATGTAAACCGATAGGCATTTCATTATGTAAAAATGGGCTGGTCTCTGCCAGCCCATTTGTTATGTGTCTAGCTTATCGCCTTTTTACTTAATCAGGCGTTTGCGCTTTTATTTCTACAGCTTCGGCCCCGGATAGGCGCCTGCGCTTTTCTATGTCCAGCTCCGGCGCCTGGGGCCTCGAGGTCTTAAGTCACCCCACTCTGGAAATCAGGATTTCCGGCGTGTTCTGCCTTAAGCTTGTCGGCCCCGGATAGGCGCCTGCGCTTTTTTATATTAAGATGGAATCTTTGCAATTCTACCTTGTTCAATATACACCAAAAGAATTGAAATGTCAGCAGGGTTCACGCCTGAAATCCGGGAAGCCTGTGCAATCGACAGCGGACGCACTTCAGCCAGTTTGCCGCGTGCTTCTGTTGCCAGACCGGAAATTGAATGGTAATCGATGTTTTCTGGAATTTTTTTGTCTTCCATTTTTTTCAGTTTGGCTACTTGCTGAAGCGATTTTTCGATATAGCCTTCGTATTTGATGTGAATTTCAACTTGCTCTTTCACTTCATCTTCCAGTTCCACTTCAGAAGCTGTCAGCTGGGCAATCATATCGTAAGTCATTTCAGGGCGCTTCAATAAATCAGCAGCCCGGATGCCGTCTTTCAGTTCACTGCCGCCTGCATCACGGATCAATTGCTGCGTGATGTCGTTCGGTTTGATCATCATGCCGCGGAGGCGTTTGATTTCCGCTTCAATGCGGTCTTTTTTTGCCAGGAATTTGGCATAGCGCTCATCGGAAATCATGCCGATTTGGTGGCCCAGTTCCGTCAAACGCATATCTGCGTTATCATGGCGCAGCAGCAAACGGTATTCCGCTCGTGATGTCAGCAAACGGTAAGGCTCGTTTGTGCCTTTCGTCACCAAATCATCGATCAACACGCCGATATAAGCGTCAGAGCGGCTCAGAATCACTTCTTCTTTGCCCAGTACTTTGGCTGCCGCGTTAATGCCCGCCATCAAGCCCTGCCCCGCTGCTTCTTCGTAGCCGGAAGTTCCGTTGATCTGTCCTGCTGTATAAAGATTTTCAAGCTGTTTCGACTCGAGTGTCGGCCATAATTGCGTTGGTACGATCGCATCGTATTCGATGGCGTATCCGGCACGCATCATTTCCGCTTTCTCAAGCCCTGGAATCGATTCTAACAGTTTTCTTTGCACGTGTTCAGGCAAACTGGTTGAAAGCCCTTGTACGTAAACCTCGCGCGTATTACGGCCTTCCGGCTCGAGGAAAATCTGATGGCGCGGTTTGTCGTTGAAACGCACCACTTTGTCTTCGATCGACGGGCAGTATCTTGGGCCCGTCCCTTTGATCATGCCGGAATACATCGGCGATAAGTGAAGATTTTCGTCGATGATCTGGTGGGTTTTTTCATTTGTATACGTCAGCCAGCACGGCAGCTGATCCATGATGAATTCAGTTGTTTCGTAGCTGAACGCACGCGGTTCTTCATCGCCCGGCTGGATTTCTGTTTTGCTGTAGTCAATGGAGTTGCTGTTGACGCGCGGCGGCGTCCCTGTTTTAAAGCGGACGGTTTCAAAGCCGAGCTCTTCCAGGTTTTCTGCCAGCTTGATTGATGGCTGCTGGTTGTTTGGTCCGCTGGAGTAGCGCAAATCGCCGATGATGATTTCGCCGCGCAGGAAAGTGCCTGTCGTGATGACGACGGATTTTGCCCGGTAAATGCCGCCTACTTGCGTGATCAATCCGGTCACTTTGCCGTCTTCCACTACTAATTTTTCAGCAATCCCCTGGTGCAGCGTCAAGTTCTTTTCTTCTTCCATCAGGCGTTTCATTTCCTGCTGGTAAAGCACTTTGTCGGCTTGTGCACGAAGTGCGCGGACAGCTGGCCCTTTTGCTGTGTTCAACATTCTCATTTGAATGTGTGTTTTATCGATAACGCGCCCCATGGCTCCGCCAAGTGCGTCAATTTCCCGTACAACAATGCCTTTTGCGGGTCCGCCGATTGACGGGTTGCATGGCATAAATGCGATCATATCCAGATTCATCGTCAACACAAGTGTTTTGGCACCCATGCGAGCGGATGCAAGAGCAGCTTCTGCTCCGGCATGTCCGGCTCCTACGACGATGACATCGAACGTGCCTGCTTCGTATTGTGGCATGTTCGTTCATTCCCTTCGAAGTTTATTTCCCTAAACAGAACTGAGAGAATAATTGGTTCAACAACCCATCATCTGCCGTATCGCCGATGATTTCCCCTAAAATTTCCCATGTTCGAGTGACATCAATTTGAATCATATCAACGGGCACATCCATATCCGCCGCCTCAATGGCATCCGAAATGGTCTGGTGCGCCTGGTGAAGCAGCGCAATATGGCGCGCATTGGAAACATAGGTCATGTCCCCTGCTTCAATTTGCCCTTCAAAAAACAGTTCAGCAATAGCTTCTTCCAACTGGTCGATGCCTTCTTCTTCAATCAGCGAAGTGGTGACCAGCAATTTATCGCCTGCCAACTGCTGTACGTAATCCAGATCGATTTTCTGCGGCAAATCGGTTTTATTGATGACTACAATATAATCCATATCCCGTACCGCTTCAAACAATCGTTCATCTTCTTCCGTCAGCGCTTCCGAATAATTCAAGACATAAAGAATCAAATCAGCTTCTTTCAGCACTTTGCGTGAACGTTCCACACCGATGCGTTCTACAATGTCTTCCGTTTCCCGGATCCCCGCTGTGTCCACCAAACGCAGCGGCACACCGCGGACGTTTACATATTCCTCGATTATATCACGGGTTGTTCCCGCAATTTCCGTTACAATGGCTTTGTTTTCCTGCACCAGGCTGTTCAAAAGAGACGATTTACCGACATTTGGACGCCCCACAATCACCGTGGAAAGGCCTTCTCTCAAGATTTTCCCTTGCGAAGAAGTCTGCAGCAGTTTATCAATTTCCGAACGCACCCATAGGGCTTTTTCAAGCATAATCGGACGTGTCATTTCCTCTACATCGTCATACTCGGGGTAGTCGATGTTCACTTCCATTTGTGCAATGGATTCCAGAAGCGCCTGGCGAAGCGTCCCAATGAGTTTCGACAAACGGCCTTCCATCTGGTTCAAGGCCACATCCATTGCCCGGTCTGTTTTCGCACGGATCAAATCCATGACTGCTTCCGCTTGCGAAAGGTCGATACGGCCGTTTAAAAATGCCCGTTTCGTAAATTCCCCCGGTTCTGCCAACCGTGCACCAGCGCGAAGCACAAGGGCCAATACCCGGTTGACGGACACAATGCCGCCGTGGCAATTGATTTCAATGACGTCTTCGCGGGTGAAGGTTTTTGGAGCTTTCATGAACGATACCATGACTTCTTCCACTACTTCCTCCGTCCACGGATCCGCCAAATGCCCGTAATGAATGGTATGCGTAGGTTGCGTCGCCAATTGTTTTCCGCTTGGGGCGCGGAACAGCTTATCCGCAATCCCGATTGCTTCCGGCCCGCTCAGGCGGACAATGGCAATGGCGCCTTCACCGCTTGGCGTGGAGATTGCAGCAATTGTATCGAATTCCATGGTATTCCGTCCTCTCTATTATAGAAAAGTACAGGAGCTTATATTAAACCTGCACTTAAAATGAATTAAAAACAAAAAAAACCTGGCCAAAAACTTATCCCCAGACTTTTTCAAGCACAAAAAGAATTTTTCTCTCTAAAAAAGTTGTCCACATGTGGACAACCAGCAAAAGCACATGACTTTCTAACATATTACAATAGCATAAATGGCCGGAATCCGAAAGGTGAAGCGCTTGGTTTTCCCAAAAGTTTCATAAAAAACGCCAATAAAAAACGGCTTGCATAGAGCAAGCCGTTTTTTATTCGTTACGTGGCGGAATCATCCGAACTATTTCAGCGGTTCAATGACCAAATAACGGTTCGGGTCTTTTCCTTCTGAATACGTATCAATGTCCATCCGGCGAGACAATGCCTGATGGATGACTTTCCGCTCGTAAGACGGCATCGGTTCAAATTGAACGCGGCCGCCGGTCCGGATCGCTTTATCCGCCATCCGGTCTGCCAGCTGCTCCAAGGTTTCCTGGCGCCGCTCCCGATAATTTTCCGCGTCCAGCTCCACCATCATAAACTGGTTGGAGTATTTATTGGCCACCAGCTGGGCAAGCTGCTGAAGGGAATTCAGCGTATTGCCGCGTTTGCCGATCAGCATGGCCACTTTTTCACTTTCCAGATAGAAACTGACTTGTTTGCCGTTTTGCTTATGCGTAATGATTAAGTCGTCAATCATCATGCCTTTGGCAATGGACTGAATATAATCTTTCGTTTCCTGGATGGCTCGCTCATTTGTTGCTTTTGGCGCTTCTTCCACCAGTTCTTCTAAAATTTCTTCCGGTTCCGCCACCGCCGTCTCCATCACTGCTTCCTCTTTTTCAAGCGGCGCAGCTTCCAGTTCATTTACGATGACTTCGACTTCAGCCGGTTTGGATCCAAAGCCCAAAAATCCTTTTTTTTCGTTCTGGATCACATTGACCGTTACTTGTTCACGTGTTGCTTGGAGTTTTTCTAATGCTGCAGATATCGCGTTTTCAACAGTTGTACCCGTCTGCGTAATCTGTTTCACTTTTTAGCCCCTCCTGCTTTCGCTTTCGTCTTAACAGGTTGCTTCACTTCTTTTCTTGGTCCAGCCACTGGCTCCGCTGGAACCGGCTCTTTTTTCTCCCATGGCTTGTAAATAACCAGGTTTTGAATCAAGGAAATAATGTTTCCGATTACCCAGTATAGAGTCAATGCGGATGGCAATACGACACCAAATCCGATAATCATGACCGGCATGAAATACATCATGATTTTCATTTGCGGGTTGTCCATAGCAGGACCGGTGCGCAAAACGATAAATTGCATCAAACCAGCAATAACAGCCAAAATAATGCTTGGTTCAGCTAGCGGGAAAATCAAAAACGAACCAAGGTCGATTGACGAGGTGTTGTTCATCCGGCTGATCGCGTGGTAAAAACCGATCAAAATCGGCATTTGGATCAATACCGGCAAACAGCCCGCCATCGGGTTCACGCCGTTTTCCTGGAACAATGCCATCATTTCCTGCTGGTATTTCTGCTGCGTGACTGCATCTTTCGATTTGTATTTCGCTTGCAGCTCTTTCAATTTCGGTTGTACTTCCTGCATGCGTTTTGAGCTGCGGGTCTGCTTCACCATCAATGGCAAAAGCACCAAACGGATAATGATTGTTACTGCAATAATCCCAAGTCCGTATGTTCCAAGCAAGCCTTTGAAATACGTAATGACTGAGACTAGAGGCCAAACTACAAATTCGTTCCAAAATCCTTCACTGTTTCCACTGATCGGCTCGTTGAATTCTGTACAGCCGGCAAGCAGCACGGTCGCTGCCACCAGTGAAATAAGCAGTACTATTCGCTTATTCAACCTTCTTCCCCCAAACTTATTTTCAGTTGCTTCTATAATAGCATTCTTGCAATAACTCTTTCTACTTCCGAGGCAAAGCACGGGCAATTTTTAAAACGTGCTCCAAACTTTTCTTGCTTTCGTGAAAATCCAAATTGGCCGCCTGTTGCCGGGCGATAATAACGTAATCCGCATTTGGCAGCACATCGTCTTTCAATTCGAGGAATGTTTGACGGATATAGCGCTTGATGCGGTTTCGCGTAACTGCGTTTCCTACCTTTTTGCTAACGGATAATCCCACCCGAAATTCCGGCTGATCGTTTTTTAAGACGTAGACGATAAACTGGCGATTGGCAAAGGACTTTCCTTTTTTAAAAATCCGTTGAAATTCAATGTTTTTCTTGATCCGTTGTTGCTTATTCATTTTTTCACCTGCTTATTCGACTCTACAAGAAAGTATAGCTCTTTAAACTCGAAAAATCTTAGAAAGGAGTATTTCCCTGTCCAGACTCCAGCGCCCAGGTTCTAGGGTCATAAACTACTCTGGCTATGCGGCAAAGAACGCCGCTTCGCCCCTTCGTCTTATGCCCGTCGAATCTACACGGGCGCTTGCGCTTTTCTCATTGTCCAGACTCCAGTGCCTAGCTCTTCGGAATATAAGCCAATCCAATTACGTAGCAAAAACCGCCACTCCATTGGTCCGTCTTAGGCCTTTCAGAGCTAAACAGGCACTTCCGCTTTTCGTTCAGAAAAGAAAAAAAGACCACTGATGCGGTCAGTGGACTTAAGCTGATAATACTTTTCTTCCTTTGCGACGGCGTGCAGCAATTACTCTACGTCCGTTTTTCGTGCTCATACGTGCTCTGAAGCCGTGTACTTTGCTGTGTTTACGAGTATTTGGTTGGTATGTGCGTAATGTCATGGTGACACCTCCTGAATAAAAGTTAACTCTTTTCTCAAAGACAGTCTTGACTATTATATAGCCGGCATGCTTCAAATGTCAATGTCTTATTAAAAAGGAGAAACAATCACCGGTTTTGCCGCATACACGCTCCGTCTGTCAGATCTCCAGCAAAACCGTCCCCTTTTCGCCTTGCCTTTCTTTATTTTCTGCTCCCTCTTTTACTGAACGGATTTGAAAAGGGATTTTGCCCTTGCTGCTTCATATGAAAGAAACAACAAAATCCATCCGCAAAACCGCTTGAATTCCTCGTGGATTTTTCGTTCTCCTTTTCTTCCCGAGTTATCCACATTTGCTTCAGAAAACCAAAAAAATATTGTGCACCAATATTTTTCGAAAAAATTTTATCCACACCCCTTATCTACAACTTCTGCACATAAGAAGCCCCTGTGGATAGCTTAAGTGTGCATAATAAAGGGAATGTGGATAAGTATAAGTACTTCTTGTAATGTCTCAGTTTTTTTGTTAACATAGACTTGTTTTCACTTGTTAATAATTTTTAGCCCAAATAAGTTATCCACAAACTGTGGGTAAGATG